>NZ_JBICYZ010000012.1:0-173261 GCF_043201465.1 Kitasatospora sp. NPDC048298 | reverse complement strand
GGGGGGGGGGGGGGGGGGCGCGGTCCCCCCGCCCCCCCCCCCCCGCGCCGGGGGGGCCGCCCCCCCCCCCCCCGCGGGGGGGCGCCCCCCGCGGGCCCCCCCCCCCCCGGGGGGGGGCCCCCGGGTGGCGGCGGGCCGTTGCGGAACCGGTCGATCGGAGGACAGGAATGACGGGCGCTCCCGCCTCTGGAATGCCCCGGCTGCTGCGCGCGGGAATGGGCGCGGCGGTGGTCGGGCTACTGCTGATCTACAACTCGGTGGACACCGGGTCGAACGCCGGCGCGCAGGACGGCCGGCCCGCTCCCCCGGCGGCCGGCGCGCCGGCCGTCCCCGGGCCTTCCGGCGCCGCCTCCACGGCCCCGAGCGCGACGTCACAGGCGCCGGTGCTCAAGCGCGCCAAGCCGACCCGGCTGCGGATCCCGCAGATCGCCGTGAACGCGCCGTTCACCGAACTGGCCCTCAACCCGGCCGGCCAGCTGGACGCGCCGCCGCCGAACGACAAGAACCTGGTCGGCTGGTACCGGGACGGCGTCAGCCCGGGCGAGCGCGGCAGCGCGGTCGTCGCAGGGCACGTGGACACCTCCAAGGGCCCGGCGGTGTTCCTGCTGCTGAACTTCCTGCTGCCGGGCAACAAGATCGAGGTGAGTCGCGCGGACGGGACGGTCGCGGTGTTCTCGGTGGACTCCGTGGAGACCTTCGCCAAGAACAACTTCCCCGACGCCAAGGTGTACGGCAAGACCCCCGACGCCCAGCTCCGGCTGATCACCTGCGGCGGCACGTACGACAAGAAGCGGCGGGACTACCTGGACAACGTCGTGGTCTTCGCCCACCTGGAGTCCTCGCACCCCGGGTGACCCGGCCGGCCGCGCGTGCACGACCGCCGGCCCCCGGCCCCCGGGGGGATCCAGGGGCCGGGGGCCGGCGGTCGTGTGGCCGTACGCGCGTAGGGGCGTACGGGCCGGGGCGGCGGTTCAGCCGTTCACGACGGCCTCGAAGGCGTGCAGGTAGGGGTTGACCGGGCAGACCCCGGTGACCGTCAGTCCGGCCTCGGCCATCAGCCCGACCATGCTCTCCTCGGAGTGCTTGGCACCGCCCACGTTGAGCATCAGCATCAGGTCCATGGCAGTGGTGAAGCGCATCGACGGGCTGTTGTCGACCAGGTTCTCCACGACCACGACGCGGGCGCCGGAACCGGCCGCCTTCACCACGTTGGAGAGGGTGCGGCGGGTGCTGTCGTCATCCCACTCCAGGATGTTCTTGATGATGTAGAGGTCGGCGTGGACCGGGATCTCCACCCGGCAGTCGCCGGGGACCAACCGGGCCCGGGCGGAGAAGACGCCGCCGTCCTGAAGCCGGGGATCGGCGCCGGCCACCACCTTGGGCAGGTCGAGCAGGGTGCCGTGCAGCGCCGGGTGCTTCTCCAGCAGGCTGGCCAGCACGTGACCCTGGCCGCCGCCGATGTCCGCCACCGAGTCGATGCCGGTGAGGTCCAGGTACTCGGCGAAGTCCTCGGCGGACTGCCGGCTGGAGGTGGTCATCGCCTTGTCGAAGACCTTTGCCGAGTCGCCCGCGTCGCTGTGCAGGTACTCGAAGAACTCCTTGCCGAACAGGTCGGGGAAGACGTTGCGGCCGGAGCGGACCGCCTCGTCCAGCTTCGGCCAGGCCTCCCACGTCCACGGCTCGGTGCACCAGAGGGAGATGTAGCGCAGCGAGTTGGGGGCGTCCTCGCGCAGCAGCCGGGACATCTCGGTGTGCTCGAAGCGGTCGTCGCCGCTCTCCGCGAAGATGCCGTAGCAGGCGAGCGCGCGCATCAGACGGCGCAGCTGGCGGGGCTCGGTGTCGAGGGCGACGCCGAGGTCGGTGACGCTGGTCGGGGTGTCGCCGAGCACGTCGGCGACACCGAGGCGGGCGGCCGCGCGGACGGCCGCGGCGCAGGCGGCGCCGAAGACGAGCTCGCGCAGGCGCATCGCGGCCTGGGAGGTGGTGTGGGCGGGTGCGGTGGTCATGGCTGGGTTTCCTCGGGTCCTTGGGAGTTCCTGGGCGGCTGGCGGCGAGGGGGTGCCGGGGCTCAGCAGCGGCCGTCCGGCTCGGAGCGTTCACAGGTGTTGTGGGCGAAGGTGTTGTCCTCACCGGAGTCGCGGTCGGCGAGGTCGGCCGGGCCGTTCCCGCTCAGCGTGTTGCCGGTGATCACGGCGCGGGCGTTGGAGACGCCGACGACGCTCCTGAAGAGGACGATGCCGCCGGAGAAGTCCGAGGTGCCCGTGTTGTCGAGGACCTCGTTGTCGGTCACCCGGACGTCCTCCGTGCCGGTGAGCACGATGCCGGCGCCCTGGATGGCGCCCAGGCGCGGGTTGGCCGGGCAGAACTCGTTGTTGGCGACGACGCTGTTGCGCCGGACGTCGAGGTCCCCGGCGCGGGGCACGCCCTCGTCGCCGACCACGAAGACGCCGGCGCAGTTGCCGCTGATCTCGTTGTCCTGGACGGCCAGCCCGCGCAGCCGGCGGACGGTGACGCCGACCCGGTTGCCGGTCAGCTCGTTGCCCTCGACCACGGTGCCGCCGGTGTCGGGCGAACCGCCCTCGCGATAGGCGTAGTTGGCGAGGAAGACGCCGGACTGGCCGTTGTCCGTCGAGCGGTTGTCGCGGATGGCGGCCCGGGTGGACATCTCCTGGCTGATGCCCTGCTGGGCGTTGTCGTGGACGTAGGTGCGGCTGACGGTCAGACCGGTGGTGCCGCTGGCGTCGATGCCGTTCTTGCGGAAGCCGGTGACGGCGAGGCTGTCGATGGTGACGTCGGGCAGCGGCTGCTCCTCGGTGCCGACCACGCAGATGCCGTGCCCGGCGGTGGCGCAGGCGTTCTCGGTGCCGTCCCCGGGGGTGATCACGGTGTCGGCGCCGGAGCCGAGCAGGGTGAGGCCGGGGGTGGTGATGCGGACGCTGCCGTGGAAGGTGCCGGGGAGCACCTTGACGGTGTCGCCGGGGCGGGCGGCGTCGACGGCCTGCTGAATCGATTCTCCGGGGTGGACGAAGCGCATCGGGAGGCCGCTGTCGGCGTGGGCCGCGGGGGCGGCGGCCAGCGTGGTGAGGACGGTGGTCAGGGCGGTGGCGGCGGCGGTGGCCGCGGCGAGGTGGTGGACCCGTCGCGTGGGCATGAGTGGTGACCTGGTTTCTTTCGGCGCGTTTCTTGCGGCGCGCGCGGTGTTCGTGCGGGTGTGTCGCGGTCTCCCGCACGGTCCGGCGGTGTGGGCTGACGCGCTGTGCGCGGGCGGGGACGGCCGGTGGGTGCAGCCGGTGTCGACGGTATGGGCGGCCGGGTGGGCCCGCCACCAGGGCTGGGCTGCGGGGCTGACCGGGCGTCGACCGGAGGTGGGACGGCCCGGCGTGGCGCGGGGGCGGGCGCGCCGGGCGTGGCGTGCGACGGGGGTGGGCGGCGGGAGGTGCCTTGCGGCGGGCCTTGGGGTGGGCCTTGGGTGGGGGCGGATGTGGCGACGCGCCCGACCGCGGGCGGCGGTGGGGCGCGTCGGGTGCGTCGGGTGCGTCGGGTATGTCGCGTGTGTCAGGTCGCGGCCTGCGGCCCGAGGCGGACGGGCAGCGCGGCGAGGTGCCAGGCAGCCGGGTTCGGTCCGCGCTCGACGGCATCCGGCCCGACGGCGAGCGCCAGCTCCGGGTACGTTTGCAGCAGCGTGCCGAAGGCGACGACCGCCTCCTGGTGCGCCAGCACCGCGCCCAGGCAGCGGTGGGTGCCGTGGCCGAAGCCCAGGTGTGCCTCGTGGTGCCCGGCGCGGTCCGGCCCGCCCGCCCGGCAGACGTCCAGGCGCTCCGGCTCGGCGTAGGCCCGCGGGTCGTGGTTGGCCCCCGCCAGGATCGGCATCACCGCCTCGCCCTTGCGGACCGGGGTGCCCGCCAGGGTGAGGTCCTGCGTCGCGTAGCGCGGCACCCCGCCGATCGTCGGGCCGCACCAGCGCATCAGCTCGTCGACGGCGGCGGGCAGCAGGCCCGGGTCGGCCCGGACCAGCTCCAGCTGTTCCGGGTGGGCGAGCAGCGCGGCCGTGCCGTTGCCGATCAGGGTGGCGGTGGTCTCGTGGCCGGCCACGATCAGGTTGAGGATCAGCGAGACGGTCTCCACCGGGGCGAGGGTGTCGCCCTCGGCGGCGGCCAGCCGGGAGACCAGGCCGTCGGCCGGCTCGGCCCGGCGGCGCTCGACCAGCTCCCGGGCGGCGGCCACCATGGCGCGCAGCGCCTCGTCCAGGCCGGGCCCGGCGCCCCGGCCGAGGTAGGAGCTCCAGCGGCGCCACTGCGGGCGGTCCGCCTCGGGGATGCCGAGCAGCTCGCAGATCACCGCGACGGGCAGCGGGTAGGCGAAGTGCGCGACCAGGTCGACCACGCCGTCCGGGCCGGCGTGTTCGGGCAGCGCCCGGGCGTACTCCTCGGCGAGCCGTTCGATCCTGGGCCGCAGCCGCTCCACGGCGCCGGCCGTGAAGGCGGGGTGCACCAGGCCGCGCATCCGGCGGTGCCGGGCGCCGTCGGCACCGAAGACCCCGGCGCGCAGGTACTTCGCGCACTCGGGCGGCATGCCGCGGGCGCGCCAGACCTGCTCGGTGAGGTGCGCGGGGACGGGTGCGGCGACGTCGTCGGGCGCCGGGCCGTCGGGCGCCGGGCCGTCGGGGGCGGGGCCGTCGGGCAGCAGGTCGTCGGGGGCGGCGCCGTCGACGGCGTTCACGTCGTTGACGAAGCGCGGGTCGGACAGCACGGTGCGGACGTCCTGGTAGCGGACGGCGATCCAGAACGGTTCCACGCCGGGGATGGTGGCGCGGGCGAGCGGGGCGCGCTCGCGCAGGTCGGCGAAGGCGGCGAAGGGGTCGCGGATCAGGTGGTCGGCGCGCAGGTCGACGGTCTCGGCCGGCTCGGCGGTGGTCACGGCTGCCTCCTCAGGAGTCGTGAGGTCCTTCTGGTCACGGATCGTGACGGAGCCAGGGAACACGGTTTCCGGTTTCCGGGCCGAATTCACTCGATCGGGGAAAGCGGATCGTTTCTCCGGTCGCCGGGAGCCCGGCCTCCGGGCCCCTGACCTGGCCCGCCCGACGACCGCGTCCGGGCGCGTGACATGCTCGGGGCCATGACCACCGTGCCCGTGCCGCCCGTACCCTCCGTCGCCGCCCTCCGCAACCCGATCGGCGCCCACGTCCCGGTGGCCGGTCGCGGGCTGGCGGGCACCGGCCTGGCGTACGCGGACCGGGTCGGCGCGGAGACGGTGCAGGTGTTCGTGGCCAACCCGCGCGGCTGGGCCACTCCCCCGGGCAACCCGGCCCAGGACGAGGAGTTCCGCACCGCCTGCGCCGAACAGGGCGTCCCGGCCTGGGTGCACGCCCCGTACCTGATCAACTTCGGCTCGGACAACCCGGCCACCCGGGAGCGCTCGGCCGACTCCCTGTGGCACTCGCTGCGCCGCGGCCACGCCATCGGCGCGCTCGGCGTCGTCCTGCACACCGGCTCGGCGGTCGGCACCGCGCCCGGCGGCGGCTCGCGCCGGGCCGAGGCGATGGCGCAGGTCCGGGCGGACGTCCGGCCGCTGCTGGAGGAGCTGGACAAGCTCGGCGAGGACGCGCCCTGGCTGCTGCTGGAGCCGACGGCGGGCCAGGGCAGCTCGCTCTGCTCGCGGCTGGAGGAGCTGGCCGAGTACGTGGAGGCGCTGGACCACCACCCGAAGGTGGGAGTTTGCCTGGACACCTGCCACGCCTTCGCCGCCGGGCACGACCTGGCGAAGCCGGGCGGGGTGACGGCCGCGCTGGACGCCCTGGCCGCCGCGGCCGGGCCCGGCCGGCTGCGGCTGATCCACGCCAACGACTCCGAGGACGTCGTCGGCGCCCGCAAGGACCGGCACGCCAACATCGGGGCCGGGATGATCGGCGCCGAGCCGTTCCGCGAGCTGTTCGAGCACCCGGAGACGGCCGGGGTGCCGCTGGTGGTGGAGACCCCGGACCGCAAGCACGGCGGGGACGGCACCGGGCACGCGATGGACATCGCGGTGCTGAAGGAGCTGCGGGACCGGGCGGCGGTCCGCGTCTGAGACCGCGTGGCCGGACAGCCACCGCCCGGCCGCAGGGCCGCGGCCGGACAGCCGTGAGCCCGGAGGCCGACGGACGGCCTCCGGGCTCGGGGAGCCGAGGAGATCAGCAGCCGCAGTCGCTCTCGCCGTGCTCGGCGAAGTTGAACCAGGTGGCGTGCGGACCGAACAGGCCGACGCCCGCGGTGCCGGACTCCAGGCTCTGTCCCTCCGACTGCGTCGGAGCGAAGCCCCCCGCCATGGCCGAGGTCGGGACCGCCACCACGGCACCGGCCACGGCGACGATCACGGCGAGCTTGCGGATCTTCCCACGAAGCGACATCTGATGTCCTTTTGGTTCGTCTCTGGTCCTCGGACCCGTGCCCCCGACCGGCCGGACCGGCCGCCCGACGGGCCGGGCGACGCCCCACCGGGGAGGCGCCGGGCCCACGTTTGCACACGAACCCGCACCTCCGGGCACGCGCCGCAACCGGGCTGAGGCATTCGGGTGAGGCAACTCCCCCGGCCGGGCGAATCCGGGCGCACACCGGACGAATCCGGGCGTACATCCGTGAATCCGGTCGAACAGCCTGCCGGAGGGCGCCGGACGAGTGCCCGTCCGGGCGCCCCGTGACCGCAAGTCTTGCGGTGACGGACCGGGCGAACTGAACAAATCCCGGCGATTTGGCGCACGGTCCAGCCTCATCCGAGCATGAAAAGTCGCTCCATGGCGCTCCACCGGGAGCGAGCAGGACCACGAAAGGCGCACCACCCTCATGCAGACCAGTCCCGCCGCACCCCCGCAGGCGGCTCGACCGAGCGTTCCGGAGACCCCGGGGCCGGTCGGCTCCGCGCCCCCGGGCCCGACGCCCGAGAAGAACAGCCGCCGCTTCGGGCTGACGACCGCCACCGCCCTGGTGATGGGCAACATCATCGGCGGCGGCATCTTCATGATCCCGGCCGCCGTGGCCCCGTTCGGGACGGTCAGCCTGCTCGCCTTCGCGGTGCTCACCGTCGGCGCGATCGCACTGGCGCTGGTCTTCGGGCAGCTGGCCCGCCGCAGTCCGCGCACCGGCGGACCGTACGTCTACGCCCGCGAGGCCTTCGGGGACTTCGCCGGCTTCCTGTCCGCCTGGTCGTACTGGATCACCACCTGGGTCAGCAACGCCGCGCTGGCCGTGGCCGCCGTCGGGTACCTGGACGTGCTGCTGCCGCTCCACCACTCCATCCCGCTGGAGATCACCGCCGCGCTGGCCTTCCAGTGGCTGCCGGCGCTGGCCAACCTGGCCGGCACCCGTTACGTCGGGGCGGTCCAACTCGTCTCCACCGTGCTGAAGTTCATCCCGCTGGTGCTGGTCTCGATCGGCGGCCTGTTCTTCTTCGACCCGAAGAACCTCGGCCCCTTCGACGCCACCGGCCACGGCTGGGCGGGCGGCATGTCCGCCGCCGCGGCGATCCTGCTCTTCAGCTACCTGGGCGTGGAGTCGGCCGCGATGAGCGCCGGCCAGGTCCGTGACCCGGAGCGCAACGTCGGCCGGGCCAGCGTGCTCGGCACCACCGGTGCGGCGGTGGTGTACCTGCTCGGCACGGTTGCGGTGTTCGGCACCGTCGCGCACGAGCAACTCGTCCACTCCAGCGCGCCGTTCTCGGACGCCGTGGACGCCATGTTCGGCGGCACCTGGGGCGGCACGGTGATCGCGATCGCCGCGCTGGTGTCGATGGCCGGGGCCCTGAACGGCTGGACCCTGCTCTCCGCCCAGGCCCCGTACGCGGCCGCCAAGGACGGCCTGTTCCCCGCCGCCTTCGGCAAGGAGCGGCGCGGGGTGCCGACCTTCGGTGTGGTGGTCGGCGTCTCCCTGGCCTCGGCGCTGACCGTGATCAACTTCGCCAGCGGCGCGAAGGGCGCCTTCGAGATCCTGGTGCTGGTCACCACCTTCACCGCCACCGTGCCGTACCTGCTCTCCACCGCCGCCCAGCTGTACTGGCTGGTGCGCGGGGCCGGCGAGCGGGTCGACCGCGGACGGCTGGCGCGGGACGCCGTCCTCGGCCTGGGCGCCTTCGGCTTCTCGCTCTGGCTCGTCGCCGGAGCCGGCTACGCCGCCGTCTACCAGGGTGTCCTGTTCCTCTTCGCGGGCGTCCTGGTCTACGTCTGGATGGCGGCCCGCCGCCGCGACTGAACGCCCGGCCGCACCTTGGCAGCGGCCGGAAAACCGGACACATCAACATGAACCACCGTGACGCGCACCGGACTTGTCCGGTGCGCGTCCAATATCCACGAGGATTTCACTTCCCCGATCTACCCGCGTAGGTGACGGGATCGCCACACTGGCGCACGCAATTCAGCAGTTCATCCGATCTGATGATGGAGCGTCCGCCATGGCCCCCACCGCACCCGCGCGCCGGTTCCTGTCCGCCATATCGGCTGCCGCCGCCCTCGCCGCCGTGACCGTGGTCACGGCCGGCACCCCCGCCCAGGCCGCCCTGCCGACCCCGATCTCCGCCGCCACCGCCCGCAGCTACCTCGCCGCGATGCCCGCCACCGCGGAAACCCACGGGAACACCTACGACCGCACGCTGTTCCCGACCTGGATCACCATCAGCGGCACCTGCGACACCCGCGAGTGGGTCGTCAAGCGGGACGGCAGCAACGTCGCCACCGACACCTCCTGCAAGTCCACCAGCGGCAACTGGTCCTCGCCGTACGACGGCGCGACCACCACCAACGCCTCCTCCTTCGACGTCGACCACCTGGTGCCGCTCTCCGAGGCCTGGGCCTCCGGCGCCTGGTCCTGGACCACCGCGCAGCGCCAGGCCTTCGCCAACGACGTCACCCGCCCCCAGCTGCTGCTGGTCTCCGCCAGCAGCAACCGCTCCAAGGGCGACCGCGACCCGGCCGAGTGGCTCCCCCAGGCCTCCTACCGCTGCACCTACGCCCGCGCCTGGGTGCAGGTGAAGCAGTACTACGGCCTCAGCGTGGACAGCGCCGAGAAGACCGCGCTCACCGGCATCCTCAACAACTGCTGAACCCGGCAACCACCGCGGCCCGGCGCTCACCCCGCGCCGGGCCGCGGTGCCGTGCGCGCCGGGCCGGTCGACCGGTTCGCGGGGCAGCCGGCCTCGGGCCGGTCGACCATCGGGCCGGTCGACCGTCGGGCCGGTCAGTCGGTCGAGTCCGGCGGGAAGGCGACCGGGTAGGCCTCGGCGAAGTCGGCCGAGCGGGCCACCTCGCGCCACCTGGTGTCCTCCGCCAGGAGCTGCCGGTCCATGGCGATCGAGCCCTCGGCCGCGTTGACCCCGAGCGGCAGGTGGTGCGGGACGTCGCGGCGCTTGGCCACCCGCACCAGGATCTCGGCGGCGCGCACCGGGTCACCCGCGGCGCCGGCGCCGCCCTGCCGCATCCGCCGGTTCATGGCGCCGACCGTCTCCTCGTAGGCCTCCGGGACGTCGTGGACGACCATCGAGGAGCCGGCCCAGTCGGTACGGAAGCCGCTGGGTTCGACCACCAGCACCCGCACGCCGAACGGCGCGGTCTCGGTGCGCAGCACCCGGCTGAACCCGTCGATGGCGAACTTCGCGGCCTGGTACGAGGCGATGCCCGGCGAGCCGCCGACCCGCCCGCCCATCGAGGAGAACTGCACGACCAGCCCGCCCTTCTGCTCGCGCAGCAGCGGGAGCGCGGCCTTGGTGACGTGGTAGACGCCCCAGAAGTTGGTCTCGAACTGGGCGCGGAAGTCCGCGTCCTCGGTGGTCTCGATCGGCGAGACGTTGGCGTAGCCGGCGTTGTTCACCAGCACGTCGATCCGGCCGAAGGCGGCCCGCGCCTCGGCGATGGCCGCGCGGGCCGCCGCCGGGTCGGTGACGTCCAGCGCGATCGGGTGGATTCGGTCGCCGAACTCCTCGACGAGGTCGGCGAGTTGCTCGGGCTTGCGGGCGGTCGCCGCCACCCGGTCGCCGGCTTCCAGCGCGGCGCGGACGAGGGCGCGGCCGAAGCCGCGCGAGCTGCCGGTGATGAACCACATCTGTTCCGTGCCCTGCTCGGTGTTCTGCTCCATGCCGCTAGTAAAACACCGTTGCGTTATTAGTGCAACGGCGTTGCGGTATTACGGCAACGGCGTTGCCCTACCATGGGCGAGTGGATGACGCATCGGAGTTCCAGCGGGCGCGCTCGCCCGAGGCCAAGCGCCGGCGCGAGGCCGCGATCCTGGCGGCGGCGCGGTCGCTCGGCCGCGAGCAGGGCATCAGGGACATCACCCTGACCGACATCGCCGCGGCCGTCGGGATGCACAAGTCGGCGCTGCTGCGGTACTTCGAGACCCGCGAGGAGATCTTCCTGCGGCTGACCGCCGAAGGCTGGGCCGAGTGGTCGGACGCCCTCACCGCACGGCTGCGGGAGACCACGGAACCCGGCCCGGCCGCCGTGGCCGGGGCGTTCGCCTCCACCCTCGCAGCCCGCGGGATGTTCTGCGACCTGCTCGCCCACGCACCGCTCAACCTCGAACGCAACGTCTCGCTCGACGCCGTACGCGACTTCAAGCTCGCCACGCTCGCCGCCCGCGTGCCGATCAGCGCGGCCGTCCGAGCCCAGCTGCCCGCCCTGGACGAGCAGGACGTCGTCGACCTGGTCGCCACCGCCGTCTCGCTGGCCGGGGCCATGTGGCAGATCGCGAACCCGGGCGGCGAGGTCGCCGCCCTCTACCGCTCCGACCCCCGACTGGCCCACGCCGTCATCGAGGTCGAACCCCGGCTCACCCGCATCCTGACCGCCACCGTCACCGGGCTGGCCACCGGACGGACTTGAGCGCGGCCCGCCCCGTCCGACCGCTCCGTCCGCCCGGGCCGGCACCCGTTCCGGGCCGCCACCGCGTGCACTCGGATGGATCATCTGACGTGCCGCGCAAGGGATTTGACCCTACGGTGCGGTGCCAGGGGGTTATCCGAGCGGAAGGCTGATTCTGAACATGGCTGGCAAATTCGAACTGTTCGTGGACGAGGGCGGCATGCACCGGTTCCGGCTCAAGGCGAGCAACGGGGCGATCGTGGTGACCGGCGACCCGCAGGAGAGCAAGGACGACTGCCTCAGGAGCATCGAGTCGATCCGCAAGCTCGCGCCGTACGCGGAACTCAAGGAGACCGCCGGATCGGTGTGACGGGCCGGGCTTCCGAGGACGCGGGTCCGTGGTGCAAATCGCCGACCCGCGTTCGCCTCCACGACAGATCCCTTTGGCCGGGTGCACGCCGGACCCGGACAGAACATCGGCATGCGCGTCGTCATCGTCACCGAATCCTTCCCGCCCGAGGTCAACGGAGTCGCCCACAGCGTGCTGCGGACGGCCGAGCACCTGGTCCGCCGGGGCCACCAGCCCCTCGTCGTCACCCCCGCCCCGGCACGGGGCGCCGAATGCCCGCCGGAGACCTTCGGCGGGCACTCGGCCGGGGAGATTCCCGTGGTGCGCATCCCGTCGGTGCCGCTGCCGGGGTACCCGCAGGTGCGGATCGCGCTGCCCAGCCGGCAGCTGGCGGCCGCCGTCGCCGGGCACCGGCCCGACATCGTCCACCTGGCCAGCCCCTTCGTGCTCGGCGCGCGCGGGATGCAGGTCGCGGCACGGCTCGGGGTGCCCGCCGTGGCCGTCTACCAGACCGACCTGGCCGGGTACGCCCACGCCTACCGGGCCGGGCGGGGCCTCGGCGAGGCCGCCGCCTGGCGGCGGATCCGGGCCGTGCACCGCGCCGCGGCCCGCACCCTGGCACCCTCCACCCCCGCCGCCCAGGACCTCACCGCGCACGGCGTGCCGCGGGTGCAGCTGTGGCCGCGCGGAGTGGACTCGGCGCGGTTCCACCCCCGGCACCGGGACGAGGCGCTGCACCGGGCGCTGGCACCGGGCGGGGAGGTGCTCGTCGGGTACGTCGGACGGCTGGCGCGGGAGAAGCGGGTCGACCTGCTGGCCGCCGCCTCGGCGCTGCCCGGCGTCCGGGTCGTGGTCGTCGGGGACGGCCCCTCCGCGCCCGGCCTGAAGGCCTCGATGCCGGGCGCCGTGTTCCTCGGCCGCCGGACCGGTGACGAGCTGGCGCGCTGCTTCGCGACCCTCGACGTCTTCGTGCACACCGGCCCGCTGGAGACCTTCTGCCAGACCATCCAGGAGGCGATGGCCAGCGGCGTGCCGGTGATCGGCCCCGCGGCGGGCGGCCCGCTGGACCTCGTCGCCCACCACCGCACCGGCCTGCTGGTGCCGCCCCGGGACGGCACGGCGGTGGCCCGGGCGGTCGCCGAGCTGGCCGCCGACCCGGCGCGGCGGGCCGCGTACGGGCAGGCCGGGCGGGCCGAGGTGACCGCCCGCACCTGGGAGGCGGTCGGAGACCTGCTGCTGCGGCACTACGCCGAGGTGCTGGCGGAGCACCGCGGGCTGCCACTGCCGGCGGCCGCCGCCGCGCCGGCTGAGCCGGTGGCGCCCGTCCTGCCGGAGGAGCTGCCGGCATGACCTCCGGATCCGACGGCGAGACGCCGACCGCTCCCGACGGTGCGACGCCGGCGGTCGGCCGGGCGTCGGAGGTCGGCGCGGCGCCGAGCGCGGGCGAGGCCCTGACGATCGTCCGGCTCGCCAACTTCGTCACCCCGGTCTCCGGTGGCCTGCGCACCGCGCTGCGCCACCTGGGTGCCGGGTACCGGGCAGCCGGGCACCGCCCCGTACTGATCGTCCCCGGGGAGCGGCGCTCCGAGGAGGAGACCGAGCAGGGCGTGGTGGTCACCCTGCCCGGCCCGGTGCTGCCGGCCAGCGGCGGCTACCGGCTGCTCACCGACCGGCGGGCGGTGGCCGCCGAGCTGACCAGGTTCTCCCCCGACCGGCTGGAGGTGTCGGACCGCACCACGCTGCGCTGGACCGGCGCCTGGGCGCGGCGGCACGGGGTGCGCTCGGTGATGGTCTCGCACGAGAGCGCCGCCGGGGTGCTGCGCACCTGGGGCCTGCCCGGCCCGCTGGCGGACGCCGCGGCCGACCGGCTCAACGCGGCCACCGCCCGCGCCTACGACTCGGTGCTCTGCACCACCGACTGGGCGGCGGCGGAGTTCCGGCGACTGGGCACCCCGAACCTGGTCCGGGCCCCGCTGGGAGTGGACCTGGACGCGCTGCGACCACCGACGCCGGCCGCACGGGCGGCCGAGCGGGCACGGTACGCCGCGCCGGACGAGACCCTGCTGGTGCTCTGCTCGCGACTCTCGGCGGAGAAGCGGCCCGAACGGGCGATCGACGCCCTGGCCGCCCTGCGGGCCGGACGGCGGCCCGCCGTCCTGGTGGTGGCCGGCACCGGCCCGCTGCGGGAGCGCCTGGCGGACCGGGCCGCCCGGCTACGGCTGCCGGTGCGCTTCCTCGGACACCTCGGCGGACGCGCGGAGCTGGCCCGGCTGCTGGGCTGCGCGGATGTGGTGCTCGCCCCCGGGCCGGTGGAGACCTTCGGGCTGGCCGCGATGGAAGCGCTGGCCTGCGGGACCCCGGTGGCGGTCAGCCGCTCCTCCGCGCTGCCCGGCCTGGTCGGGCTCGCCGGGGTGGCGGCCGTCGACACCGGCAGTGGATTCGCCTCCGCGGTACGGCAGTTGCTGGACCGGCCGGAGGAACTGCGGCGGTCCGCCGCCCGGGCGCAGGCCGAGCGGTACGGCTGGCCGGCGGCGGTGGCGGCGTTCCTGGCGGCGCACGGCGTACGCGACGACGAAGCGGTGGACGGGGGTCGGGATGAGCATGCTGGAAGCCGGGCGTGACCGGACGGCGCGGGAGCGCCCCGCGGCGGGCGAGCTGTTGCGCTTCGTCGCACTCGGGGACTCGCTCACGGAGGGGGTCGGCGACCAGGTCGGCGAGGGCTGGCGCGGCTGGGCCGCCGTCCTGGCCGACTCGCTGGCACCCGAGGGGCGGAGCGTCGAGTTCACCAACCTGGCGTACAGCGGGGCGCTCACCACTGAACTGACGACACGTCAACTACCGGAGGCGATCGCGCAGCGGCCCCAGCTCGCGGCGGTGGTGGTCGGCGGCAACGACACCCTGCGCACCGGCTTCGACATCCGGCGCGCCACCCTGGAACTGGACGCCACGATGGGTGAACTCTCCGGCCACGGCGCCAGGTTGCTGACCGCCTGCCTCCCCGACCCGGGCAGCCTGCTCCGGCTCCCCGCGCCGCTCGCCCGCCCGCTGGCACGCCGGATGCGGGCGGTCAACACCGTGGTGCACGCCCTCACCGAACGCCATCGGGCGGTGCACCTGCACATCGCCGAACTGCCCTGGCTGGCGGAACGACGGCTGCTGAGCGTGGACCGCCTGCACCCCAGCGCCGAGGGCCACCACCTGATCGCCCGACGGTTCCACGACCTGCTCACCGAGACCGGCCACCCCCTCGGCCCACCCCCGGCCGCCGCACCCGCCGAACCCCCACCGACCCTGGCCGCCGACCTCTGGTGGATGGCCACCCGGGGCACCCGCTGGCTCGCCGCCCGCAGCACCGACCTCCTGCCGGGCCTCCTCGCCCTCGCGGCCACCGAAGGCGCCGCCCGCCTGCGCGGCGGAAGCGGGCGACACGACGAGCAGATGGCCCGGGCGGCGGCACAGGCGCTCGCCTCCCTGGGGTGAGGGGCGCGGCAGGGGCAGAAACTCACCGGCCCCACGGCCCCCACCACTTCGGCGGCAGCGGATCCGCCGGCGCCGACGTCGGCTGGTCGGGGTGCAGCCCGAGCCGCCGAAGAGCATCGGCGCGGAAGCGAACCGCGACCGTGCCGTGCCAGTGCCCGTCCGGGCCCACGCCGCACATCAGGTCGCACCTGACCTCCTCGCCGGCGAACGGGTACCAGTCGATCCCCCGGTCCCGCAGTCAAACCGCCGTCAGTCGGCCGGGCCGCGGGGAGCCGGCGACGTTCTGGTAGCAGAAAAGGGTCACCCATTCGAAAGCCTGATCGCCCATGCCGGCATGATGCCTCATCGCGGCAGCCCGCTGCTCGGGTATTCGCGCCGCCGGGGCCCTCACGGCCGATGCGGGTGGCCGGCCCGCCGGGGCGGCGCAGGGGCGGACCGGCAAGTCGGCCGGAGCTGCCGGGCGTTGAGCCGACGATTCCGCCGGGACAGCGTGAGTCGCGAAGGCGACAGGCCACCAGGGCCCCCAGGGCCGCCGGGGCGGCGCAGGGGCGGTCACGCCGGGGCTCCGGCGCGGGGCGCTCACCCCGGGGAGGCCGGCGACTGCGCTGCTGCCCGGGCCATCTGCTCGTCGAGGGGCCCGCTTCCGCCGAGGCGCCGGGCGTGTCTCGGCTGTGAACCCCGGGTCGCCCGATCGTGGTGGTCGGGGGTGCCGTCGGATGGGAACCATCGGGGTGGCCCGGGTTGTCTTGTCCGGGGAGGGTGCGGCGGAGGGTGCGGCGGAGGGAGTCAGGGTGGAGAGCGCGGGTGCGGGCGGCCGGGAGGTCATGGCGGCGGCGGGGGTGCTGTTCCCGGACGGGGCGGGGCGGGTACTGGTGGTGCGGCTGCCGTACGACCGGAAGCATCCGGTGGCGATCCCGGGCGGCGGCTGGGAGCCGGCCGACCGGTCGCCCCGGGAGACCGCGCTGCGGGAGATCCGCGAGGAGTTGGGCTTCACGCCCCGGCTGGGGCCGCTGGCCGGCGTGGACTGGGCGCTGCTGCGGGACGGCGACCGACCGATCGTGGTGTACCTGTACTGGGCCGAGCCGCTGACGTCCGAACAGGTCGCGGCGTTCCGGCCGGACGCGGCGGAGGTCGGAGGCTGGACCTGGCTGACGACGGAGCAGGCCGGGCACGCGCTGCCGCCGCGGCTGTCGCGCCGGATGACGGCCTGTCTGCGGGCGCCGCGCGAGGCCGGGCCGTTGGAGCTGGAGGACAGCCGGCCGGTCGGGCACACGCTCGGCTGGCTGCCCGCCGACGGGCCGGTGCCCGCGTACGCCGGGCTGGCCGCCGCACCCGGGCTGACGCCGTCGACCGAGGAGCGGCCGGAGCCGCCGATGGACCGGGACACCTACTACGCCACCCGGCCGCGCATCCGGGCGAAGGCGCGGGCGCTGTTCACCGACGACGCCGGCCGGGTGCTGCTGGTGCGGCTGCGGCCGTGGGACGGGCCGCGCGGGCGGGTCCCGTACTGGACGCTGCCGGGCGGTGGGGTCGAGGCGGACCGGGAGATGCCCAGGGCGGCGGCCCGGCGGGAGATCCGCGAGGAGCTCGGCTGGGAGGCCGAGCCGGGGCCGCTGCTGGCACTGGACTGGCAGCCGGGTGCGGCGGCCGACCCGGAGGCGGACCCGGCGGCCGGCCGGGACACCGCCGTCCTGGTGTACGTGTTCGACGGGGGCACGGTGACGGAGCGGATGCTCGGTTCGATCGTGCTGCCGGAGGCCGAGCTGGTGGAGTGGCGGCTCTGCGATCCGGCCGAGGCGCGGGCCCTGCTGACCGGCCCCTCCTGGGACCGTACGGCCGCCGCGCTGGCCGCCCGGGAGCGGCCGGGCGGGCCGGTGGAGCTGGTGCGCGGACGGGCCGTGGAGCCGGACTCGCCCCGGGAGTGAGGACTGGCGGAAGGGACCCCGGCGGCGGGCCTGAGCCGCCGCCGGGGCCTCGTCCGGCCTGGCGGTCCGTCCCGCCGGGAGCGGTGCGTCAGACCTCCAGGTCGGTCTCGATCCGGCTCAGCTGGTGGCGGGCCATCGCGAGGTTGGCGCGCGCCTTGTCCAGGGCGAGGTAGAGGAACAGGCCCTTGCCGGTGCGGCCGGCGAGCGGGCGGATCAGGTGGTACTGGCTGGTGAGGGTGATCAGGATGTCCTCGATCCCGTCCTGGAGGCCGAGCATGTCCATGGTGCGCATCTTGGCGCGGACCACGTCGGTGTTCCCGGCGGCGGCGACGTTGAGGTCCAGGCCGCCGGGGCCGTCGAGGGTGGCCAGCGCCATGCCGCTGTTGTAGTCCACCAGGGCTGCGCCGATGGCGCCCTCGATGCTGGTCATGGCCTGCTTGAGTGCGCCGGCTGCGTCGGTCATCTGGGTAACTCCCGTTCGGTGGTGGGTGGTTCGGGTGGGTGATGGCGCGGTGGTCGGCCCCGGTCAGCCCGCTTCGCGCGGGTCCTTGGGCACGAGGGCGTCGTTGAGCAGCCCCGCGATGCGCTGCGCGCTGCGGCGGGCCTCCAGGTGCAGCCGGCCGACGTTGACGTCGGGGTGCGCCAGCAGGGTCAGCACGCAGCTGCCGCCGGCCGCGTAGGTGGCGACGTAGCCGTTCTCACCGCGCACCAGCGACTCGCGGAACTCGCCCTGGCCGGTGGTGTCGGCGAGCCGCTGGGCCAGCGAGAGCGAGGCCGCCGTCATCGCGGCCAGTCCGGAGGGTTCGGCGCCGTGGGTGTCGTGCGCGATCAACAGGCCGTCCACGCTGGCGACCAGCCCGCCCGCGAGGTGCGGGACGCGGTGTTTGACGGCGCGCAGTTCGGCGAGCAACTCGGTCTCCAAGGCGATCAGTTGTCTCCTTCCGACACGCTGTTTGAGCGCCCGCCTCATGGCCGGGACGACGGGGTCGCGGGCGGGGAGTGGGTCAAAGTCGGGCCTCCAGAAGGTTTCGGACCCGGGTCAGCAGCGCGATGTCCGGGTCGGAGACGGCCAGCGGGTGGGCCGCTGCCGCGGTGGGCGGGTGTTCGGAGCGTGTGGGGGCGTCGGGGGCGGCGTGGCTCCCGGCGTCGGGCCCGGCCGGGCTCCCGGGGTGGGTCCCGGTGTGGGGTGCGGCGGGTGCGGGCGCGAACACGGGTGCGGCCGTGACCGGGGCGCCGGGGAGTCCGGCACCCCGCAGGCTGGCGCCGGGGACCCTTCGGTGCAGCCCTCCGGCCGGTCTGCTCGCGACCGGCGGTCCGACTTCGGCCGCAGGTACGGCTGTTGACGGATCGTCGGGCACCGGGGCCGCCTTCGGCGCGTCGGCCTGGCGTGCGGCGCCCGCTGGGCACGAGGCGCCCGGCGGACGCTGGACGTCGGGCTGCCGGGGCGCGTCCAGCAGTCCGGCGGCGGCCAGTCGGCGGACGTCGGCCGTCACGCCGAAGCCGGAGCGGCCGAGCAGCCGGGCCAGGTCCGCCGGGGTCCTGCGACCGTCGGCGTGGTCCAGCAGTTCGCGGCGCCGGCGGCCGGAGGGGCGGTGGGACGGCCGACGGCCGTGCCCGGCCGGCCGGACGGGCGCGGTGTCGAGCTGCCCCCCGGGCCAGATCCCGTCGAGGAGCCGGCGTCGGCGCTCGACCTCGCGGCGGATCCGGCCCGGGGCGACCTGGGCGACCGGTCCGAGCCAGTGCCTGACGTCGGCCTCGAACCGCCAGACGCCGCCGCCCGGGTCGGCGAGGACGAAGAAGGCGGCGTCGAACAGCGTTCCCAGGTGGCCGAGTTCGAGCTCTCCCCGGGTGAGCAGCCGCCGTTCGACGAGCGCGTCGCCGACCGTGGCGCGCGGGCCGTGGACCCGGAGCAGCTCCGCCCAGTCCTCGGGCGTGATCCGGCCGCAGCCGGTGAGCAGGTCGGCCAGGCCGGGCGCCCGGGAGGATTCGGCGGCGGTCACCTGGCCGTCGACCAGGTGGAGGCTGCCGAGCGGCCCGTGGAGGGCACCGGTGGCGCGGCGGTCGGCGAGCAGGGTGAGTGCCTCGCCCGGGGTCCTCGGGGTGGCGGCTTCCAGCGGGGGCGGCGGCACGGTGCCGGTTGCGGCGGTCACGCGGCGCTCACCCCAGCACCAGTTCCTCGGTGAGTGCCTGGAGGCGGAAGCGGGCGACGGCGAGGTTGCCCTCCGCCCGGTCCAGCCAGAGGTGCAGGACGAGCCTGCTGTCGAAGACGGTGTCGATGAAGCGGATCAGGTGGTAACTGCGGCCGGCGGTGACGATGATGTCCTCCAGCGGGGCCCGACGGTCCTCCGTGGCGGTGAAGGTCTGACTCTCAACGGCCGCCCGTACCAGGTCGGTTGCCTCGGCGGCGGAGGTCTCGTGCTCTCCGGTCGGGCTGTCGCCGAGGCTGCCGAGGGCGAGCCCGCTGCTCCAGTCGACCAGGCTCGCGGCGCGGGCCCCGGGGATCGCCATCGCTCCGGAGAGGCATTCGTCGATACCGGGCACACCGGCTCCTTCGCGGGGTCTGGGCGGCCGGGCGCGGCGCCGACCGATTCACCACCAGCAGTGGCTAGTTCGACACGGAAGGCTACTGCCGGATTCCATACGACGAACATTCCAATGGCATATTCACATCAGTAGAGACCAGTTCCAGCCAAGAACTGACGTGACATCAGAGCGGGCCGGATGGCCGCACCACTGGTGGACCGGGACAGTTGGGGCACCGTTCATCGGCCACCTGGTACGGCACCTTGGCCGACATCGAGCCCCGAGGGAGGGTTTCGAGGCCGAAAGTGCGATAAGAGGACATGGCCCTGGAGCGCGAACACGACGAAGGGGCCCGTTCCGCTGGACGGAACGAGCCCCTTCGATGGGAGCGCCAGGCCCGGGTCGCACGGACTCTCCCTACTGAAAGTAGGGTGTGCTCTGGTAGCACCACTGACGCCTGTTCGAGATTCGTTTCCCTGGAGGTCACTTCCTCTCGACGGGAAGAACACTAGCAGGTCATCACGCCTGGTCAGAAATCCCGGCCGGGGCGCCCGGACCGACCGGAAGCGGTCGGCCCAGCAGCGCCCGGTAGCCCCCGACCAGCGCGGTGAGTCCGAGCTCGAAGGCCCGGTCGGCGCGCTCGCGCCCGGCGGGGACGGCGTCCAGGGCCCCGGCCAGCCGCGGGGTGGCGACGCGGTCGACGGCGTCGACCATGACGTCCGGGGCGACGAGGTCCAGCGCCGAGCCCAGGACGAAGCTCTCCAGGGCGGTGATCAGGCCCATCACGTCCTGGGCGGCGAAGCCCGCGTCCTCCAGGGTGGCGACGGCCCGCTCGTACAGCTCGTGCATGAACGGTTCGGCAAGTGGCGCGGTGGCCAGCAGCCGGACGATTCCGGGATGCTCGGCGAAGGCGTCCCGGTAGGCGTGCGCCCAGGTGCGCAGCGCGGCGTCCCAGGGCTGGTCCCACATCGACTGCTCGCCGATCGTGCGCACCAGCTCGGCGCGCATCAGGGCGACGATCTCGGCCCGACCGGCCACGTGGTGGTAGAGCGCGGACGGGCTTACCTTGAGCGCACCGGCCAGCGCGGGGATGGTGAGGTCCCCCGCCTCGTCGACCAGCCGGAGCGCGGTGTCCACGATGCGCTGCCGGTCCAGCAGGGGTGTGCGCGGCCTGGGCATGCCCGGTTCCTCACCTTCGGGGCCGCCGAGCCGCCCGTCGGCCCCGGCAGGCCAAGATCGTCGTTATCCAAGCGTTACTGAACGGCTTTCAGTAAAACCCTTCCGCACCCGCCGGTGCCGCGCCTACGGTAACCGAACCCCATTCGGTTAGGCAGGCCGCGCACCCGTCGGCCCGCCCTGCCCCGGAGAGGACGCACACCCCCGTATGCGTGCCGAAACGATCTTCACCGGCGGCCGGATCCACACCGGAGACCCCGCCCTCCCCCGCACCCACGCCCTCGCCGTCAGCGCGGGGCGGATCGCCGCCCTCGGCGACGCCGCCCTCGCCCTGCGCGACGAAGGCACCGAGACCGTCGACCTCGGCGGCGGCGCCCTGCTGCCCTCCTTCGGCGACGGCCACGTCCACCCGCTGCTCGGCGGCATCGGCCTGCGCGGCGTGCCGGTCCGCGGCTGCACCAGCCTGGAGCAGGTCGTGGCGGCCGTCCGCGACTGGGCGCAGCACCATCCCGAGGCCGAGTGGATCACCGGCGACGCCGTGGACCCGTGGCTGGCCGAGGGCGGACTGTTCGACGCCCGGCTGCTCGACGCCGCCGTCCCGGACCGGCCGGTGCTGCTGCGCACCATGGACCACCACACCGGCTGGGCCAACAGCGAGGCGCTGCGCCGGGCCGGATACGGGCCGGACACGCCAGAGCCGGTGGGCGGCGAGATCGTCCGCCGGCCGGACGGCAGCCCGCTCGGCACCCTGCGCGAGTTCGGCGCGCTCAACCCCGTCCTCGCGCTCGTCCCGCCACCGCCGTTGGCCGAACAGGTCACCGCGCTGCGGGAGACCACCGCCGCGCTCGCCGCCGCCGGACTCACCTGGCTCCAGGACGCCTGGGTCGAGCCCGCGCAGGTGGACACCTGGCTGGCGGCCGTCGCCGGGGAGGACCTGCCGGTCCGGGCCGGGCTCGCCCTGCTGCTCGAACCGGACGGCTGGCGCGAGCGGCTCCCCCGCCTGGCCGCCGACCGCGACCGGGTCGAGGCCGCCGGACGCGGGCAACTCACCGCGCGGGCGGTCAAGTTCTTCGCCGACGGCGTCATCGAGTCCGGGACGGCCGCGCTGCTGGAGCCGTACAGCGACTGCCCGCACTCCCACGGCGTCGCCAACTGGACCGGCGCCGAGCTGGCGGACGCCGTCACCGCCGTGGACGCGCTGGGCTTCCAGCCGCACATCCACGCGATCGGCGACCGCGGTGTGCGGATCGCACTGGACGCCGTCGAGGCCGCCGTCCGGCGCAACGGAACGCGCGCCCGCCGGCCGGTGATCGCCCACGTCCAGCTGGTCCACCCGGACGACCTGCCGCGCTTCGCCGAACTCGGCGTGATCGCCAACTTCGAGCCGCTGTGGGCACAGACCGACCCGCTGATGACCGAGCTGACCCTGCCCCGGATCGGCCAGGAGCGCGGCTCCCGGCAGTACCGGATCGCCGCCCTGCTGCGCGACGGCGCCCGGGTCTCCTTCGGCAGCGACTGGCCGGTCACCCGCTACGAACCACTGGCCGGGCTGGCCACCGCCGTCACCCGGCAGACCCCGGACGGCCTGCCCGACGGCGGCTGGCTGCCCGAGGAGCGGATCGGGCTCCCCGAGGCGCTGGCGGCGTACTCGGTGGGCGTGGCGCACCAGGCCTTCGAGGAGACCGAGTGGGGTGTGCTGCGGCCGGGCATGCGGGCCGACCTGGTACACCTGGCCACCGACCCGTACGCGGTGCCGGCCGGCGAGCTGGCCTCGATCGAGGTGGCCGGCACCTGGCTCAGCGGGCGGCGCACCCACGGTGGGCCGCCCGGTGGCGACCGCGACCGCTCGGCGGGCTCGGCGGGCTCCACACGCTCCACGCACAAGAGCCGCTGAGGCGTCCCGTTCGCCCGGCCGTCCGGCCGCGTGCCCGCTCCGACGGGCTCGCGACCGGTTCCGGCTGGTTCCGGCCGTCCCCCACGGTGGCCGTGACTCGTTCCCCGGTCCGCGGCCGACGCCCCGTCCGCCGCCGACCGCCCCACCCCCGTCCGTACGACCCCAGGAGAGCTCCCCCATGACCCCGCCCTCCGACGCGGCCTCCTCCTCCGCACTCCGTCCGCCCGGCTCCGCTGCTCCCAACGCCTCATCCCCCGCCGCTCCGGACCCGGCCGGTTCGGCCGGCTCGCCCGGCGGGCTGGGGCGCGGGGTGCTCGGCACCGGCGACATCGTCTTCTTCGTCGTGGCCGCCGCCGCGCCGCTGACCGTGATGGCCGGCGTGGCGCCGTTCGCGATCTCCTTCGGCGGCATCGGCGCGCCGGTCGCCTACCTGGCCACCGGGGTGGTGCTGGCGCTCTTCGCGGTCGGGTTCACCGCCATGACCGCGCACATCCGCAACGCGGGCGCCTTCTACGCCTACGTCACCCGCGGCCTCGGCCGGGCGGCCGGGCTGGGCGCGGCACTGCTCGCGGTGCTCTCGTACAACGCGATCCAGATCGGCATGTTCGGCGCCTTCGGGTTCTTCGCCCACACCACGGCCGCCGACCTGCTCGGGCTGGACCTGCCCTGGCCGGTCTGGGCGCTGCTCGGGGTCGCGGTGGTCTGGTTCCTCGGCTTCCGCTCGATAGACCTCGGGGCCAAGGTGCTCGGGGCGCTGCTGATCGCCGAGACCGGCATCCTGCTGGTGCTCGCGGTGGCGGTGCTGGTCAAGGGCGGGGCGCACGGGCTGAGCCTGTCCTCGTTCGCCCCGGAGCACGTGTTCTCCGGCGGGATGGGCGGGGTGCTCGGGCTCTCCTTCGCCGCCTTCATCGGCTTCGAGGCCACCGCGATCTACCGCGAGGAGGCCCGGCAGCCGCACCGGACCGTGCCGCGCGCGACCTACGCCGCGATCGCCTTCCTCGGCCTCTTCTACACCTTCGTCACCTGGATGATCGTGCAGGCCTTCGGCGACGCCGAGGCCGTCACGACCGCCACCGCCGACCCGGCCGGGATGTTCTTCACCGCGATGACCGACTACGTCGGCGGTTGGGCGACGGACGTGCAGCGGGTGCTGATCGTCACCAGCCTGCTCGCGGCGCTGCTCGCCTTCCACAACACCATCACCCGGTACGGCTACGCGCTGGCCGCCGAGGGGGCCGCCCCGGCCGCGCTCGGCCGGATCCACCCGCGCCACGGTTCGCCGTGGATCGGCGGCATCGCGCAGTCGGTGCTGGCGGCGGTGGCCGTCGGGGTGGCGGCGCTGGTCGGCGCGGACCCGTACAACCAGTTCTTCCTCTGGGTGAACTCCCCCGGGGTGGTCGGCATCCTGGTGCTCCAGGCGCTGGCCGGCCTCGCGGTGTTCGCCTTCTTCCGCCGCGAGCGGGCGGCCGCCGCGAGCACCGGGGCGTTCCGTACCGTCGTGGCGCCGCTGGCCGCCACGGTACTGCTGTGCGGGGCCACGGGGCTGGTGGTGTGGCGGCTCGACCTGTTCACCGGCGCCGGACCGGAGGTCAACTGGCCGCTGGTCGCGATCGTGCCGGTGGTGTTCCTGACCGGCGTCGGAATCGCGTTGCGGCTGCGGGCCCGCCGGCCTGAGGTGTACGCGCGGCTCGGCACGAGCGAGGTCGACGCGGACTGAGCGGCGGGCGGGTGGCGGGTGAGCGGGGGCCGGGAGTCCGGGAGTCCGGGAGTCCGGGAGTCCGGGAGTCCGGGAGTCCGGGGGTCCGGGGGTCCGGGGGTCCGGGGGTCCGGGGGTCCGGGGCCCGGTGAGGCCCCGGTTCGCCCCGGGCCCCGGGCCCCGCTCAGGCCTGGCCGACGGCTTCGGCGAGGAGCCGGTAGGAGTCGAGCAGCGCGGTGCGGTCGTAGGTGCTGGTGGTGACCAGGAACTCGTCCGCCCCGCTGCGTTCGACCAGCGCCGCCAGCTCGGCGGCGGCCTGCTCCGGGGTGCCCGCGATGTGGCCCTTGGACGACTGCTCGAACGCGGCCCGTTCCCGGGCGGTCATCTCCCGGGCCAGGATCTCGGCGGCGGGGGCCAGTGGCGGGAACTCCCCGTGGGTGCGGGAGTACGCCCCGGACCAGGCCTCCGGGACGAGCAGCTCACGCGCCCGCTCGGCCGTCTCGGCGACGGCCACCGTGCCCGAGACCACCACGTACGGCTCGGCGGCCTGCGCGGAGGGGCGGAACCGGCTGCGGTAGCGGTCGATCGCCGCGAGCATCCGCTCCTTCCCGCGCGGGGCGGCGACCACCAGTGGCAGCCCGGCCTCGGCGGCCAGGTCGGCGCCCTCGCCGGTGGCCAGGACGAAGGCCGGGACGTGCAGGCCCTCGGCGGGCCGGGCGTGGACTCCGCGGTGTGCCTGCTGCGAGCCGTCGAAGTAGCCGAGCAGCTCGGCCAGCTGGGCACCGAAGCCGTCCGCGGCGTCCTTCTCCCGCCCCAGCGCCCGCCGGACACCGTCGGTGAAGCCCACCGAGCGCCCGAGCCCCATGTCGATCCGCCCCGGGAACAGCGCGGCCAGCACCCCGAACTGCTCGGCCACCACCAGCGGCTGATGGTTGGGCAGCATCACCCCGCCGGTGCCGACCCTGATCCGTGTGGTGGCCGCCGCCACCGCCGCGGCGAGCACGGTGGGCGCCGATCCGGCCGCCCCCGGCACGCCGTGGTGCTCGGACACCCAGAACCGGTGGTAGCCGAGCTGCTCCGCCTCCCGGGCGAAGGCCACCGTGTCCCGCAGTGCCTGGGCCGGCTCCTGGCCCTGTCTGGTCCGGGAGCGGTCGAGCACGGAGAGCCTGATCGTGGGCGCGGCACTGGTCACTCGACGGACAACGCCCGCCCGCCGCAAGGGCATTCCCGAACAGCCGAGCCGGGGCCGAGACCGACGGCCGGAGCCGGGGCGAAGAACGAAGGCCGGCCGGTCAGGCGCCCGCCCCGGGTATTCGGCCCGGGCGGGGGTGCGCGGGCTCGGCCCCGGTACCGGCCCCGGCTCCGCCCCTGGCCGTGACCTTGCGGCGGCCCCAGGGCTTGTACACCGAGAGGACCACGTTGACCAGGTAGAGCGTCAGCGCCACCGCCGGAACGATCACCGTGTTGTAGCGGACGAAGCCGAGGTCCGCCACCGTGATCGGGCCGGTCGGATGCGCGTCCGCCACCCGCACCGCGTCGTGCAGCCGGTCGGGGAGGGCGAGGACGGAGGCCGTCATCGCCCCGAGCGTCAGCCAGAACTTGGCGCTCACCCAGTGGTACCGGAACAGCCCCCAAGGCGTGCCGAGCCCGAGCACCACCCCGCTCAGGAAGGTGAGCAGGCTCAGCGGCAGGATCAGCGCGTCGCCGAGCAGGCCCATCGCCCGGTAGGCGGTGCGCAGCCGCTCGGCGTCCCCGGCCGTCAGCGCCGTCACCGCCAGGGTGAGCAGGCAGAGCATCAGCGCCAGCCAGCTCACCGAGGCGACGACGTGCAGAACGACCAGTGGTTTGCGCACCGCCGGCGGCAGGCGGCGGCCCGCGGACGCGGGCACGGATGCCGCCCCGGCCTGTGGCATCGGCTCGGACGCCGGGACGGCGCCGGTGGGCGAGCGCACGGGTACCTCCTTCGAGTCGGGGTCACGAGGACGGCCCCAGGCTCTCCCGTCCGCGCCTCATCCGGCATCTGACGGTGGAAGTAACCTCGCCTACTCCCTGGCGAGTACGCGCCCCCGACGACAGCAGCGCCGCGCCTCCCCCGGGAGCAGCACCGCACCTCCCCCGGGGAGCAGCACCGCTCTCAGTCGACCACCGCGAACCCCTGTGCCGCGCCGAGCCGGTTCAGCGAAGCCTGCCCGGGAATCCCGTCCGCCGCGCCCGCCTCGTACCCGCACCGCCGCTGCCAGGCCGCGTACGCGGAGACCGTCCGGCTGCCGAAAGAGCCGTCCACCCACCGCTGGTCGAGCAGCCCCTCGTCGACGAGCGCCTGCTCCACTATCGCCGCCTCGGACCCGTACGTCAGGTGCCCCTGCTCGGCTCCCGGGTCGGTGCGGGCGGCCGCGATCACGTGGGACACCGAGACCGTCCGCGGGCCGGGCAGGTAGCCGAGCAGCCGGCGCAGCGAGCCCTCGCCCGGGACGCCGTCCGCCGCCTGCCCGGAGTAGCCCAGACTCCCCTGGTAGTCCGCGTAGTTGTCGGTGTCCGCGTCCGTCCAGTCCGGGCCGGGGCCGGAGCGGTAGTGGTCGCCGAAGCCGTGCGAGACCAGCGCCCGCCCGACCGCCGTCACCTGGTAGCCCCGGGCGCCGTAGCCGTACGGCAGGCCGTTGATGCTGACCTGGTAGCGGGCGGGCGTGGCCGGGGGCACCGGGTGCTGCTGCGAGGGCGGGTCGTCCGGGAAGCCGGGCCCGGCGGTGAAGTCGGGCCAGGAGCCGGGGTCGGTGTGGTCGTTGTAGGGCACGTGGGCGTGTGCGTACCAGCCGCCGAAGGCCTCCCAGGCCCGCTCGTCGCGGTGGCCGGAGAAGTCGGTCGGCCGGCCCATCGGCCAGATGTCGGGCACGCCCCAGGAGGAGATCCAGGCGTGGATCCGGTTCCAGCCCGCGCAGGGGGTGTCGACCAGCCGCGGGTAGACGCGGCCCTGGTAGCGGCAGTAGGGGAAGAACACCGCCTCGATCTGGATCACCACCCGCCCGGCCCGGTTGGTGCGGGTGGGGCTCTGGGCGGGGCTGAGCAGGCTCTTCGAGCGGGAGTCGGCCGGGAACAGCTGCGCCGTGCGGCCGCTGAACGGGTCCCAGACCAGGTGCGGCGCGTCACCGGCGCCGCTGCCGGTGAAGTAGCCGACCAGGTCCTCGTAGGAGCACCAGTCCTGCGGCGCCGCGGCGGTCGCGTTGCGGTCCCAGGTGATGTGGGCGATGGCCTTCGGCGGGTACTGCTGATCGGTCGGCGCGTGGTCGCCGAGGTCGTGGATCTCGGCTCCGGGCAGCCACAGGTCGGGCATGACGGGCTCCTCCGAACGGCGTAAGGGCATCACCTCGGGTATCGGCAGGTGGGGCTCGCGGATTGACCCCGACGGCGTGATGCCCGGCGGTGAACCACCCGCGCCCGTGCGGCCGTTCGACTCGACAGGGGGCATTCGCCCCCGCGTGCGATTCGAGCGCCCGTGCGGGGGCACCCGATCGCCCGGAAGGGGGCGCATTCCACCCCCGGCGGGGCCTCGCTGTCAATCGTTGACATCAAAAGTGGTCTAGTCCACGGTTGTCCGGCGGACCGGCCCGAGCTTGCGCACGGGGCCCTCGTGTACGCCCAACCGGCCTTTGCCGCAAGGAATCTGACGAACCGACGGAGATGCCCGCACCATGCAGAGAATCTGCCTCGCCCTGCCCACCATGCGCCCCTGCCCCGAGACCATCACGGACCTCGCCGAGGAGGCGGCCTACGCCGTCGCGACCTTCGGGGTCGAGGTGCACCTCCTCGTCCTCGACACCACCGACGCCGCCGACTTCGCGCGGAACGCGGGCGCCGTGGCCGCGCTGGCCCCCACCCCCGGCGTGGTCGTCCACCACCTGGGCGAGGCGCGGCAGCGGGAGTTCCTGCGCCGGGTGGCCGAGCGCTCCGGCGCCGCCGACCCCGAGCTGCTGCTCGACCTGATGCTCCCGCGGGCCGTCGCGTACGGCTCCTGCGTCAACCGGCTCTTCCTGGGCGCGGCCGCCCTGGGCTGCACCTCGGCGCACCTGCGCAACGACGACTTCGACTACCAGGTCGTCGACGGTCGGAAGATGTTCCCGATCCACCACGAGCTGCTCTCGATCGGCCGGCCGGCCGGCGAGGCGGTGGCCGGCGTGAGCCGCTCCGAGCTGGACCCGGCCGACGCGGACAAGCCGGTGATGCTGGTCAGCGGCTCCTTCATCGGCGAACTCAACGTGGACATCGGCGAGATCCTGGAGCTGGACCCGGCCGTCTACCGCGAGGTGGTACGCCTGTGGACCCCGCCGGTGTGGTCGCAGGAGGAGCGGGACGCGATGGTGGACGTCTCCTTCAAGGGCGCCGGCTCCGAACCGTTCGGCACCGACGAGTCCGTCCTCGGCGTGCCCGACATCTGGGACGTCTACATGTGCAACATCGCCCTGGACCACCGGGCCTACGAGGTGCTGCCGCTGCTGCCCTCGATCGAGACCATCGGCAGCGACTACGCCCTCCTGCACGCCATGGTCCACTCCGGGATGCCCGGCGTCGTCCACAACCGCCACATCGTCAACTACTACACGCCCGAGCGCCGCACCGGCGCCGGCTTCGTCTCCTACCAGCTGCGGTTCGTCAAGTTCCTGCTCTCGATGCTGTACCTGTACCCGGTCTACGGCGGGATGATCGACCTCGGCCGCGGGCTGCTGGACGAGCGGCACGGGCTGAGGGTCGAACCGGTCCTCGACCTGGTGCGGGGCAGCGTCGACTGGGACCGGGCCGGGAACGAGCACTGCCTGGACGTCCTGGACCGCTCCTACCGCAAGCTGGGCGGCAAGTACGCCGAGCTCGCGGACGTGGTGGCCGGGCGGCGCCGGCAGCTCCTGGACGAGGCGCGGGCGGACGCCGAGCGCTGGGCGGTGCTGGTGGAGGCCTGGGCGGCGCTGGTGGCCGCCTCCCGCGCGGAGGGGCTCGGCGCCGCCTCGGAGGGTCCGGCCCGGTGAGCGAGGACCTCCGGATCCGCCTCCTGGCCGACGGCGACTGGGACGCCGTGGTCGCGCTGGAGCACGACGCCTACGCGGCCGACGGCCTGTCGGAGGGCCGGGAGGCGCTGCAGTCCCGCGCCCGCAGCTCGCCCGGCACCTGCTTCGTGCTGGAGCGGCGGGGCGCGGTGTGCGGCTACCTGCTGAGCCTGCCGTACCCGCCGCTGCGCTGCCCGGACCTCGACCGGCCGGAGGCGGCGGCGTACGAGTCGCGCAACCTGCACGTGCACGACCTGGTGATCGCCGAGGAGCTGCGCGGCCGGGAGGTCGCGCTGGGGTTCATCCGGCACTTCCGGTCGCACGCGCAGGAGCTGGGCTTCGAGCGGATCTCGATGGTCGCGGTGCGCGGCGCCGACATCCTGCTGCGGCTGCTCGGCTACCGGGCGCACCGGGAGGTGGCGGTCCCGGCGTCCTACGGGCGGCGCGCGGTGTACATGTCGATGCCGGTGCGCTGACCGATCCCACCCGGCCGGGCCGCACCGCGAAAACCGCTGGCGGGCCCGGCCTGACGGGAGGCAGCGCCCCCACCGGGAGGGCCGCCGACGCAACGGGGGACCGCGGGACGCGCCTGTACCGGTGGCGTCCGGGTGGCGTTGCGGTTGCGTCTCCGTTCCGTTCGGCGTGGGTACGAACCGGGCCGCGGTCCGGAATGGTGAGGGCAACCACTCGTGCGGCAAGGGGAGTTGCCATGGGGGACGGCCTGGGTCCGGCATCGGACGCGGTGGCGGCGCTGCTCGGGGACGGGCCGCATCAGGCGGTCGCGGACGTCCTGCGGGCGCGGTTGCGGATGGTGCCGGAGGGGGCCCGGGCGCTCGCGGCGGCGGAGGCGAGCCCGGGGGACGCGCAGGCGCGGGCGCTGCTGACCGCCGCCGTCGCGCACCTGCTGGCCTCGGACCCGGCGTTCGCGCACTACCTGGCCACGACGGGGCTCGGGAAGCCCGGCGATCCGCCGACCGTCCAGCTGCGCGGCGAGCCCGGCACCGTGCAGCTGCGGCTCGGCCCGCCGTCCGCGCCGCCCCCGAAGGGCCCGACCACCGTCCACCTGCGGACCGGCCCCGCGGACGCCCGCGCCCGGGCGTTCGCCGCCCGCAGGAGCGGCACCGGGATCGTGGTGGCGCTCGCCCTGGTGCTGGTCGCCGCGCTGGCCGCGCTCGGCGTCCACCTCGCCTCGCGCCCGCTGCTGAAGCCGGGCGGGCCCGATCTGGCGCACGCCGCACGGCCGCTGGACGATCCGAGGCTGGTGGCGAGGGTGCTGCCCGACGAGGGGACGATGACGGGCGGCTGGCGGCTGCGGCTGGGGCCGACGGCGGGGATCGGCAGCGGCAGCGAGCTGCCGTGCCTGCTGCCGGACTCCTGCGACCGGCAACTCGCCTACGGCGTCGTGACGTACGGTACGGATGCGGCGCAGACCGCGGAGTTCGACGTGGTCACCTTCGCCTCCCCCGAGGCCGCCACCCGCGCCTTCCGCAACGCGCTCGACCGGGCCGGTGACCCGAAACCGTCGACGGCCGTCCCCCTGATCGGCGACCAGGGCGCCGTCCGCGTCCAGGACGGCCGGTCGGCGGTGGCCGTGATCCGGGTGGGCAGCGTGCTGCTGCTCGTACGCGTCGAGGCTCCGGGCGCCGACCTCGACACGTCCGGGTTCCTCGGACTCGCCCGGCTGGCCGCCGAGCGCGCCCGGCAGGTGCAGGAGGGGCAGCTGCCCGATTCCTCCTGGCCGACGGCGACCCGACGGGACTGACCGTAGCCGCGGCCGGCCCGGGCCCGCCAACCCGCCGGGGCGGCGGGCCGTCGCCCGAATGCATGTATCGGTCTCTTGACTGGCGTCACCGACGCGCGATACTGGGCTCACTCCCCGCTCGCACAACGAGGTGCCGCCCATGGAGCTCTCACCCTCGGCGCACGTGGACACGTTCTGCCGAGACCACCTCCCACCCTTCGAGCAGTGGCCCGAACTCCTCTTCGAACTCCCGGAGTTGGCCTATCCCGACCGTCTGAACTGCGCCGCCGCCCTGCTCGACGACACCATCGAACGCCTCGGACCTGACCGCCCCTGCCTGCTCACCCCCACCGGGCGGTGGACCTACGGCGAACTGCGCGACCACGCCGACCGGATCGCCCGCCTGCTGACCGAGGACCTCGGCCTCGTCCCCGGCAACCGCGTTCTACTGCGCGGACCCAACACCCCTTGGCTGGCTGCCTGTTGGCTCGGCGTACTGAAGGCCGGCGCAGTGGCCGTCACCACCGTGCCGCTGCTGCGCGCCGCCGAGCTGACCGAGCTGCACGACATCGCCGGGCCCGTCCTCGCCCTGTGCGACCACCGCTTCCTGGACGAGCTGCACCGGGCGCGGACCCCCGGCCTGCGCGTCCTCGGCTACGGCGGCACCGGCCCCGAGGACCTCACCGCCCGCTGCGCCGCCAAGCCCGCCGGATTCCCCGCCGCCCCCACCGCCGCCGACGACGTCGCGCTGATCGCCTTCACCTCCGGCACCACCGGCCGCCCCAAGGCCACCCTGCACTTCCACCGCGACGTGCTCGCCATCGCCGACACCTTCTCCCGCCACCTGCTCCGCCCCACCCCCGAGGACCTCTTCACCGGCACCCCGCCGCTCGGCTTCACCTTCGGCCTGGGCGGCCTGCTGGTGTTCCCCCTGCGGGCGGGGGCCGCCAGTCTGCTGCTGGAGCAGACCACCCCCGAGCAGCTCGCCGAGCAGGTCCGGCGCCACGGGGTGAGTGTGCTGTTCACCGCGCCGACCGCCTACCGGGCGATCCTCGCCGCCGGGCTGGCCGACCGGCTGGCCGGGGTGCGGCGCTGCGTCTCGGCGGGCGAGCCGCTGTCCGCCGCCGTCTGGCAGGCCTTCCACGCGGCCACCGGGCAGCGACTGATCGACGGCATCGGCGCCACCGAGCTGCTGCACGTGTTCGTCTCGGCCGCCGACCAGGACATCCGCCCCGGCTCCACCGGCCGGCCCGTCCCCGGGTTCCGGGCCGCGGTCCTGGACGGGCAGGGCCGCCCGGTGCCGGACGGCGAGCCCGGGCTGCTCGCCGTCAAGGGCCCGACCGGCTGCCGCTACCTGGACGACGAGCGCCAGCTGGACTACGTCCGCGGCGGCTGGAACCTCACCGGCGACACCTACGTCCGGGACCGCGACGGCTACTTCTGGTTCCGGGCGCGCAACGACGACATGATCGTCTCGGCCGGTTACAACATCGCCGGGCCCGAGGTGGAGCACGCGCTGGCCGCCCACCCCGACGTGGCCGACTGCGCGGTGGTCGGCGCGCCGGACGAGCGGCGCGGCACGGTGGTCAAGGCGTACGTGGTGCTGCGTGCGGGCGTGCCGGCCGGGCCCGAGACGGCGCGCGGGCTCCAGGAGCACGTCAAACGCGCCATCGCACCGTACAAGTACCCGCGGGCGGTCGAGTTCGTGCCCGAGCTGCCGCGCACCGCGACCGGCAAGCTGCACCGCGCCGAGCTGCGCCGACGGGCCGCGCGGACTCCCGCCAGTGTCAGCGTCGAGCGCCGGGTGGAGTGGTTCGACACCGACGCCGCCGGGCACTACCACTTCTCCGCCGTGCAGCGCTGGGCCGAGGCGGCGGAGGCGGCCCTGCTGCGCCGGCTGGGGCTGGCCGACCTGTTCGGGCGGATCCCCCGGGTGCACTTCGAGGCCGACTACCGCGAACGGCTCTGGTTCGGCGACCTCGTCCGCACCGAGCTGCGGGTGGACCGGGTCGGCGGATCCTCGCTGCACTACGCCTTCGAGGTGCACGGTCCGCACGGGCTGGCCGCGAGCGGGCGGATGTCGGTGGTGCACTCGGCGCCGCACGACGGGGGCGCCCAGCCGTGGCCCGCGCAGGTCCGCCGGACGCTGGCGGAGGCCGGGCCGCAGCGGCCGGAGGTGGTCGCATGAGCCCCCGGGCAGCCACGAGCCAGGAACCGGCCACCAGCCCCGAGAAGGGCACGAACCCCGACGCTGTCACCAGCCCCGAGGCGGCCACGAACCCCGACGCGGTCACCAGCCCCGAGGCGGACACATGACCGCGGCACGCGACCGCGCCCGGATCACGGTGGTCGGCGCCGGCCCCGGCGGGCTCTACTTCGCCGCCCTGGCCAAGCAGTCGGCGCCCGACCGGGAGATCACCGTCTTCGAACGGGACGCCCGGGACGACGAGTCCGGCTTCGGCGTGGTCTTCTCCGACGAGACCCTGGACGGCATCGCCCGGGCCGACCCGCGCGTCTTCGCCGCGATCAGCGCCGAGTTCGCCCGCTGGAGCGACATCGACATCCGCTACGCGGGCGAGGTCCGCACCAGCGGCGGCCACGGCTTCGCCGCCCTGGACCGCAACCGGCTGCGCGCCATCCTGCAACAGCGCTGCGCCGAGCTGGCGGTGGACGTGCGCTACCGCACCCCCGCCCCGCCGGTGGACCGGCTCTGCGCCGAGTACGACCTGGTGGTGGCCGCCGACGGCATCCGCTCCGGCACCAGGGCCGCGTATCCGGAGAGCTTCCGCCCCGACCTGGACGAGCGCCACTGCCGCTACATGTGGCTCGCCACCGACAAGGTCTTCGAGGCCTTCACCTTCATCGTCGAGCGGTTCGACTTCGGCGTCCTCCAGGTGCACGCCTACCCGTACAGCGCCACCCGCTCGACCTTCATCGTCGAGGCGGCCGCGGACTCCTGGCGCCGTGCGGGCTTCGAGGCGCTCGCCGCGCGGGAGCCGGCGCGCGGCGAGAGCGACCTGGCGAGCGTGCGGCGCTGCGCGGAGCTGTTCGCCGGGCACCTGGACGGCCACCGGCTGATCCCCAACGCCTCCCGCTGGATCCGCTTCACCACGGTGCGGAACGCGAGTTGGCGCCACCGCAACGTGGTCCTGCTCGGCGACGCCGCGCACTCCGCGCACTTCTCGATCGGCTCGGGCACCAAGCTCGCCCTGGAGGACGCCCTCGCCCTGGCCGCCGCGCTGGGTGAACAGCCCACCCTGGACGAGGCCCTGGCCGCCTACGAGGCCGAGCGGCGCCCGGTGGTGGAGTCCACCCAGCGTGCCGCGCAGGCCAGTCTGGAGTGGTTCGAGACCATCGGGCGGCGGATCGGCCAGGGCCCCGACCAGTTCGCCTTCAACCTGCTCACCCGCAGCCGGCGGGTCACCTACGGCAACCTGCGGGCCCGCGACCCCGGCTTCGTGGACGCCGTGGACACCGCCTTCGGCGGCTCGCCCGGGGTGCCGCCGATGTTCCGGCCGCTGAAACTGGGAGCGTTGGAGCTGCGCAACCGCGTCGTGGTGCCCCCGCTCGCCACCTACACCTCCCCCGACGCGCTGCCCAGCGACTTCGACCGCGCCCAGCTGACCGGCCACGCGCTCGGCGGCGCGGGGCTGGTGCTCGCCGGAATGACGGCGGTCGGCCCCGAGGGCCGGGCCACCGACCGCAGTCCGGGCCTGTGGACCGACCGCCAGGAGGGCGCCTGGCGTCAACTCGTGAACGCGGTACGGGCGGTGAGCGACACCCCGCTCGGCATCCAGCTGACCCACGCCGGGCGCCGGGGCGCGACCGACACCCCCGGGCCGGACGGCGTCGGGCGCCCGCTCGCCGACGGCTGGCCGCTGATCGCCCCCTCGGCCCTCCCCTGGGACCCGGACAGCCCGGTGCCGCACGAGGCCAACGACATCCAACTGGCCGCCGTCACCGCGGACTTCGCGGCCGCCGCCGAGCGGGCCGCGCGGGCCGGCTTCGACGTGCTGGAGCTCCAGTTCGGCCACGGTCACCTGCTCTCCTCCTTCCTCTCCCCGCTCACCAACCACCGCACCGACCACTACGGCGGCCCGCTCACCCACCGGCTGCGGCTGCCGCTGGAGGTGCTGACGGCGGTGCGCGCCGTCTGGCCCGCCGGCCGGCCGCTGCTGGTGCGGATCTCGGCGAGCGACTGGGCGCCCGGCGGCACGACCGAGGAGGAGGCCGTGGCGATCTGCCGCGCGCTCGCCGGGGCCGGGGCCGACGCGCTGGACGTCTCCACCGGCGAGGTGGTGTCGCACCAGCGGCCGCCGTACGGGCGCGGCTACCAGACGCCCTTCGCCGAGCTGATCCGCGCCGCCACCGGAGTGCCGACCATCGCGGTCGGCGCGATCTCCGGCTTCGACGACGCCGACTCCGTGCTGCTGGCCGGACGGGCCGACCTGGTCGCGGTCGGCCGCGCCCAGCTGTACGACCCGCTCTGGACGCTGCACGCCGCCGCAGAGCAGGGCTACACCGGACCGGGCGCCCGCTGGCCGGAGCCCTGGCGGGCGGGCAGCCGCAAACCGCCGGGCCCGAACGCCGACCGGGTCGCCCCGCACCTGCGGCTGCTGCGCGAGCCGCCCCCGCCCGTCCACCGCCGCTGGTCACCGCCCCGTCCCGACGACGCCCCCGAGGAGTGACGAGGAACCATGCCGCAGCTGCCCCGCTTCACCGCCGCCGCCGTCCAGGCCGCCCCGGTCTACCTGGACCCGGCCGCCACCGTCGACAAGGCCGTCGCGCTGATCCAGGAGGCGGCCGGGCACGGCGCCGAACTGGTGGTCTTCCCCGAGGTGTTCGTGCCCGGCTACCCGTACTGGAACTGGACGATGAACCCGGTGCAGGGCTCGCCCTGGTTCGAGCGCCTGTACCGGGCCGCCGTGGACGTCCCCGGCCCTTACGTCGACACCCTGCGGGCCGCCGCCCGGCAGGCCGGCGTGGTGCTGGTGATCGGGGTCAACGAGCGCGGCGGGCCCGGCCTCGGACTGCTGTACAACACCCTGCTGACCATCGACGCGGACGGCGAACTGCTCGGCGTGCACCGCAAACTGGTGCCGACCTGGGCCGAGAAGCTGACCTGGGGGCAGGGCGACGGCAGCACCCTCACGGTGCACCCCACCGCCGTCGGCCCGCTCGGCGCGCTGGCCTGCGGCGAGAACACCAACCCGCTGGCCCGCTTCGCCCTGCTGGCGCAGGGCGAACTGGTCCACGTCGCCTGCTACATCGCGCTGCCGGTGGGCCCCGAGGACTACGACATGGCGGACTCGATCGCGCTGCGCACCGCCGCGCACTGCTTCGAGGGCAAGGTGTTCTCCGTGGTCTCCTGCTCCACCGTCTCGCCCGAGATCGTGGACCTGATCGCCGGCGACGACCCGAAGGTCCGCAAGCAGCTCGCCCGGCCGCACAGCGCCCTGTCCGGGATCTTCGGCCCGGACGGCCGCCCGGTCACCGAGCCGCTGGTGGACGAGGAGGGCGTCGTCTACGCCGAGATCGACCTCGGCCGCTGCGTCCAGCCCAAGCAGATGCACGACATCGTCGGCCACTACAACCGCTTCGACGTCTTCCGGCTGCACGTGGACAACCGTCCGCTGCGGCCGCTGGTGCTCCCCGAGGAGGAGGCATGACCAGCACGGACCGCGCCCCCGAGCCCGTCACCGAACGCACCCCCGAACCCGTCACCGCGAGCACCCCCGAACGCCTCGTCGAACGCGCCCCCGCCCGTGACGACGACCGTGACAACGACCGTGACGACGACCGTGACGACATCCACGACGACGACCGGATCGGCCGGGCCAGGGTCACCGACAGTCCCGAACTGCTGGCCTACTACGAGGAGTTGGCCGAGCACCAGGCCGGCGCCCTGTGGACGGTCGCCAACGAGATCGAGCCCTGGTACCCCCAGCCGCGGTCCGTCCCGGTGCTCTGGCGCTACGCCGACCTCCGACCGCTGGTGCGCAAGGCGCTGCCGCTGGTGAAGGCCGACGACGCCGGGCGCCGGGTGGTGATGCTGGTGAACCCCGGCCGCCGCGAACTGAGTGCCGCCGTCGGTCTGTTGTACACCGGACTGCAGATCATGGGCCCCGGCGAGGCGATGACCGCGCACCGCCACCAGGCCTCCGCCCTGCGCTTCGTCCACGAGGGCACCGGCGCCTGGACCGTCGTGGACGGGCAGAAGCTCAAGGTCGGCCCACGCGACTTCGCGATCACCCCGAACAACACCTGGCACGAGCACGGCAACGAGGCCGACGACGCCCCGGTGATCTGGCAGGACGGCCTGGACATCCCGCTGGTCAACACCCTCGACGCCAACTTCTACGAGGTCCACCCGGAGCTGTACCAGCGGCCCGGACCGGTCGTCAACTCCTCGCTGCTCAGCCACGGCGGCAACCTGCTGCCGTACGGCGTCGAGAAGTGGACCCGGCCCTACTCGCCGCTGCTCGGCTGGCCCTGGGAGCCCAGCTACGAGGCGCTGTGCCGGCTCGCCCGCGCCACGGAGGGATCGCCCTACGACGGCGTGATCATGGAGTACACCAACCCCGTCACCGGCGGGCCGGTGATGCCGACCATGTCCGCCCACCTGCAGCTGCTGCGCCCGGGCCAGGCCACCCGCGCCCACCGGCACACCGGCTCGGTGGTGTACACCGCGGCCAAGGGGCGCGGCGTCTCGGTGATCGCCGGACGGCGCTTCGAGTGGCAGCAGGGGGACGTCTTCGTCGTCCCGTCCTGGGCCTGGCACGAACACGCGAACCTCGACCGGGGCGAGGACGCCTGCCTGTTCTCCTTCAACGACTTCCCGGTGATGCACTCGCTCGGCCTGCACCGCGAGGAGGCCCACCCGGACGGGCAGCAGCCCACCACCACCGCCTGACCAGGAGCCCCGCCACCATGCACCTGCTGACCTTCCGCACCGACGACGCCGACGACACCGACGGCACCGACGGCACCAGCGGCCACGACACTCCCCGTCTCGGCGCCCGGATCGACGGCGACCGGGTCGCCGACCTGACCGCCCTCGCCACCGCCGCCGGGGCCCAACTTCCGCCCGACCTCCTCGGGTTGATCCGCGCCGGGGAGCCGGCCCTGGCCACCGCCCGCCGGCTGCTCGCCGGGGCCCCCGCCACCAGGCCGCTCGCCGAGGTCTCGCTGTGCGCGCCGCTGCGCCCCGGCAAGATCGTCGGCGTCGGTCTCAACTATGTGGAGCACGTGGCGGAGTCGCACCGCACCCTGGACACCGACCGCGAACTGCCCGACCGCCCGGTGCTGTTCGGCAAGCCCTCGACCGCCGTCACCGGCCCGGGCGGGCCCATCCCGCACAACGCCGCCCTCACCAAGCAGCTCGACTGGGAGTGCGAACTCGCCGTGGTGATCGGCGCACCGGCCTTCCGGGTCGCCGAGGAGGACGCGCTGCGGCACGTCTTCGGCTACAGCATCGTCAACGACATCAGCGCCCGCGACCAGCGCCGCTCCGGCCAGTGGTTCTTCTCCAAGGGCCAGGACGGCTACGCCCCCTTCGGCCCGGTCGTGGTGACCGCCGACGAGATCCCCGACCCGCAGCGGCTCGACCTCTCGCTGAAGGTCAACGGCGAGCTGCGGCAGGACTCCAACACCCGCCACATGCTGTTCGGCGTCGCCCGGCTGATCGCCGACATCTCCTCCGGCGTCACCCTGGAACCGGGCGACGTGATCGCCACCGGCTCCCCCTCGGGCGTCGGCGCCGGGATGGTGCCCCCGCAGTTCCTCCAGCCCGGAGACCTGGTCGAGGCCACCATCGAGCGGATCGGCACGCTCGCCAACCCGGTGATCGACGCCCGCTGACCCGCCCCGGACCGGAAGGAGCACCCACCCGATGACCACCTACCGGATCGGCCAGATCGTCCCGAGCTCCAACGTCACCATGGAGACCGAGGTCCCCGCGCTGCTGCGGGCCCGCGAGGCGGTCGCGCCCGAGCGGTTCACCTTCCACTCCAGCCGGATGCGGATGACCAGGGTCACCCCCGAGCAACTGCGGGCCATGGACGGCGAGTCCGACCGCTGCGCCGCCGAGCTGTCGGACGCCCGGGTGGACGTGATCGGCTACGCCTGCCTGGTCGCCGTGATGGCCACCGGCCCCGGCTACCACCGCCAGGCCGAGCGGCGGCTGCACCTGCGCACCGTCCAGAACGGCGCCCCCGCGCCCGTGGTCACCAGCGCCGGCGCGCTCGTCGCCGGGCTGCACGAACTCGGGGCCGCGAAGGTCGCGATGGTCACCCCGTACCTGCGCCCGCTGGCCCGCACGGTGGTCGAGTACCTCGCCGCGGAGGGCATCGAGGTGCTCGACCACGCCGCCCTGGAGATCGCCGACAACCTCGACGTGGCCGCCCACGACCCGGCCCGGCTCCCCGCGATCGCCCGCGCGCTCGCGTACACCGAGGCGGACGCCGTGGTGCTCTCGGCCTGCGTGCAGATGCCGTCCCTGTCCGCCGTCGAGGAGGCCGAGCAGCAGCTGGGCAAGCCGGTGGTCTCGGCCGCCGTCTGCACGGCCCACCAGCTCCTGCGGGCCCTCGGCCTGCCCGCCTTCGCGCCCGGAGCCGGGCACCTGCTCTCCGGCGCCTACCCGTAGCGGGGGGGGGGGGGGGGGGGCGGGCGCCCCCGCCCCCCCCCCCCCCCCCCCCCCCCCCCCCCCCCCCCCCCCCCCCCCCCCCCGCCGGGAGCGCGGCGCCGGTCGTCGGACACGCCTTAACAGATGATCCCCGCCGTTCCCGCCCGATCGGCGGAGACGACAAAGATCGGCAAGACACCGCCCAGGACCCGCGCCCTCGTTATGATCGCCACCAGTCGCTGGGGAGGAGGGCCCGCGCATGTCCGAGCACACGCCCCGGCCGAGCTCCCTGATCCACACCGTCTACGGCGAGTTCGTCCGCCGCCTCGGCGGCTGGATATCCATCGCCGACCTGATCGCCCTGCTGGCCGAACTGGACGTCGACGGCCCGGCCGTCCGCTCGGCGACCTCCCGGCTGAAGAAGGCCGGCACCCTGCTCCAGGAGCGCCGCGCGGGGACGGGGTACCGGCTCGCCGGGGCGATGGAGCCGGTCTTCGAGGAGGGCGACCGGCGGATCTTCCACAGCCTGGAGCCCGCCGCGCTCGCCGACGGCTGGGTGGTGGCGGTCTTCTCCGTGCCCGAGTCCGCCCGCGCCCACCGCCACCAGCTGCGCTCGCGGCTGAGCTGGCTCGGCTTCGGCAACGCCGCCCCCGGGGTCTGGCTGGCGCCCGCCCGGCTGCTGCCGGACGCCCGTCGGCTGCTGGACCGGCTCGGGCTGAGCGCCTACGTCCACCTGTTCCTCTCCGCCGAGTACGCCGGCTTCGCCGATCCCCGTACCGCGGTGGCGGGTTGGTGGGACCTCCCGGCGATCGAGGCGCAGTACGCGGCCTTCTCCGACGCCTGGCGCCCGGCCGCCGAGGAGCTGCGCGGACGGCCCTCGGTCGATCCGGCCGAGGCGTTCCGCGACTACGTGTCGATGCTCACCCGGTGGCGCCGGCTGCCGTACCTCGATCCCGGGCTGCCGGCGCAGCTGCTGCCCGCCGACTGGAACGCGGTGCCGGCCCGCGCGGTGTTCACCGAGTTGCACGGACTGCTCGCCGAGCCCAGCCTTCGGTACGTGGAGAAGGTCACCGGGCTGTCCCGTTCCCAGGAGCCGCGATGACCGACCCCGCCCCCGCCGACCTGTTGATCCGCGCCGCCGCGGTGCACACCCTGGTGCCCGGCGAGCCGCCCCGCCGGGCGCTCGCCGTCACCGGCGGGCGGATCACCGCCCTCTCCCCCGCGCCCGACGGGCTGGACGCCCTGATCGGCCCGGGCACCGAGGTGGTGGACGCCCCGGGCTCGACCGTGCTGCCCGCCTTCGACGACACCCACACCCATCTGATCCTGGCCGGGCACAGCGTCCACGGCGTGCCGGTGCACCGGGCCCGCGATCTCGCCGGGTTCCTCGGCCTGATCCGCGAGCGCGCCGCCCGCACCCCCGCCGGGGAGTGGATCCACACCACGGTCAACTGGCAGGAGATCCTGCTGGCCGAGCAACGGATGCCCACCACCAGGGAGTTGGACTCGGCCACCGCCGACCACCCGGTGCTGGTGCGCCGCGGCGCGTACAACATGGTGCTGAACTCGGCGGCGCTGCGGCTGGCCGGGATCACCGAGGCCACCGAGGCGCCGCCGGGCGGTGTGATCGAGCGCGACGAGCAGGGCCGGCTCACCGGGCGGCTGATCAACCGGGCGGTCGAGCTGGTCGAGCGGGTGGTGCCGCGCCCCTCCCTCGCGGAGCGGATCGAGGGCCTGCGCGCCGCCTCCGCCGAGTTCGCCGCCACCGGGATCGGCACCGTCCGCGACTGCCTGGTGCCGGCCGAGGACCTCGACGTGCTGGACGCCGCCCGGGCCGAGGGCGCGCTGGCCGTCCGGGTCCGGGTGCTGGTCTCCGGCTTCGCCGCCCGGACGCCGGAGCAGGTGGACGCGCTGCTGGACCGGATGGACGACTGGCGGGCCGCCGGCCGGGACGACGACCGACTGCGGCTCTGGGGCGTCAAGTTCGGCATCGACGGCGGTTTCGAGGCGGCCGCGGTGGAGGAGCCGTACCGGGGGCAGCCGTGCTACCACGGCCGGCTGCTCTGGGAGCCGGCCGAGCTGCTCGCGGCGGTGGAACGGGTGGTCGGGCGGGGCCGGCGGGTCGGCGTGCACGCCTGGGGTGACCGCGGACTGCGCGTCCTGCTGGACGTCTTCGAGCAGGTGGTCGCCCGCCACCCCGGCCTGCCGCCCGGCACGCTGGTGGTCGAGCACGGCGGTCTGGCCCGGCCGGAGCTGCGGGCCCGGGCGATCGCCCTCGGCATCCCGGTGACGGTCCAGCACCCGCTGCTGCACGACGGCGCGCTCACCCAGCAGCGGGCCTGGGGCGAGGAGCGCACCGCCGCGGTCTTCCCGCTGCGCGAGTGGCTGGACGAGGGCGCGCTGATCACCGGCGGCTCGGACTTCCCGGTCGGCCCGTACGGCGCGATGGTGTCGGTGTGGGGCATGACCACCCGGGGCACCACGGCCGGGGTGGTCGGCCCGGAGCACGCGATCGGCCGGTCCGAGGCGGTCGCGCTGCACACCGTGAACGCGGCCCGGCTGACCGGCGAGAGTGCGGTGCGCGGCAGCCTGCGGCCGGGGGCGTTCGCCGACCTCACGGTGTGGCCGGTCGATCCGCTGGACTGCCCGGTGGACGCGCTGCGCGAGCTGCGGCCCACCCGGACGATCGTCGACGGGCGGACCACTCACCGGAGTTGACGGATCGTCAGGCTGACGCGAGCTCCCGCAGGTCGATGCCGCGGTGCAGCGCGCGCAGGTCCTCGTGCAGCGTGGACGGCGGGACGGTGAGCACCCCACAGCGAGCCCGGCTCAGGCAGCGCCGGGTGACCGAGCGGCGCGCCAGCCTGCGCAGCCCGACCCGCAGGCCGCCCTGTTCGCCGGTGCTGACCACCAGCAGGTCGCCCGGACGGTCGGCGAGCCCGGTCAGCACCGTCGCGGCCTCGCCGCGCACGACCAGCGGCCGCACCGGCACGCCGATCGGCAGACCGCCGAAGGCCTGCTCCAGCACGTCCGCCATCCGCGCCTCGGCGAGCTCCTGCCAGGCGCGCAGCAGCGGCGGGCAGGGCCGGGCACGGTAGCTGCGCTCGCCGCCGACCGGCGTCCAGGCGAGCACCGGCACCAGGACGGCCTGCCGGGCCCGGGCCTCCTCGGCCGCCCGGTGCAGGGCCGTCAGGCTGTGCAGTGAACCGCTGACTCCGACGATGACGCGGGCGCCGTCCGACATGATCCTTCACTTTCCGATGTCAAAGCTCTTCAATGTCTGCGATTAGGCTGCCACATTCCTTATTTGACCTGCAAATCGAAGGCATTCACTGAATATCACCTTGCATCACCCGGCATATCCATACCCTGACCCGACCCACCCCGGCCCGACCCGCCCTGACCTGGCCCACCCCGACCCACCCGGGCCCCGGCCGTCCATCGGGCGGACCTCCTGGAGCAGCCCCCAGGTGAAGTCGGCCTCGCACGGACGCGGCCGCCCGCCGGCGTCCGGTGCCGCGAAGTCCAGCCGGAACCTGGTCGGCGCACTCCCCTCGCGCGGCACGGCCGGCGGGAAGGCGGCCCCGACGTCACCCACCACGCAGCTCCACGGCGCGAGGTCGGCCAGGGTGCGCAGCACGGGGGCCGGCGCGTCCGCCGCCCGCACCAGCCACTCGTTGAGCAGCGGCCCGCCGATCTCCGCCGGGCCGAGCAGGATCTCGAAGCGCAGCTCGGGCCAGAGCGGCAGCGTCCACTGCCGGGCGACGCAGGCGAGGTCCCCGATCCGGCGCGGGGCGCTCGCCTCGGCCGACCCGAGCACGGCGGCGTAGCGGGCGGCGCCGCGCGGGAACCGCGGGGCGCGGACCATCGCCTGCCAGCGCTTGTTGGCCTCGCGCACCGACGTCCGGGTGGCGCCGAGCCGCCGCACCGCCTCCTCGACCAGCCCGGGCTGGAAGTCGGCCATCCTGCGCAGCAGTACCAGCTGGAACTCGGTGACCCCGAAGCCGTTGATCGCCATACCCGCAGCCTAGAACCCGCATATTCGAGCATGTGTTCGAACGAAGGCGTACGCTGGCCCCATGCACGGCACCGTCCACCTCCAGCCCTCGCTGTTCGACGACACGGAGCGCGGCGGCATCCGCCTCCGCCCGCTCGACGGCCTGCGACGGCAGCCGCTCGGCGACGGCGCCTGGCTGGACCTGCTCCCCGGCTGGCTGCACGGGGCGGACGAGCTGTTCGAACAGCTGGCCGCCACCGTGCCCTGGCGGGCCGAACGCCGCGAGATGTACGAGCGGACGGTCGACGTCCCGCGCCTGCTGGCCTCCTACCCTGCGCACGCCGAACCGCCCCACCCGGTGCTCGGCCTGGCCCGGGCGGAGCTGAGCCGGCACTACGCCCAGGAGCTGGGCGAGCCCTTCCGCACCCTCGGGCTCTGCTACTACCGGGACGGCCGGGACAGCGTGGCCTGGCACGGCGACCGGATCGGGCGCGGCGCCCGCGAGGACACCATGGTGGCGATCCTCTCCGTCGGCGAGCCGCGCACCCTGGCGCTGCGGCCCCGCTCCGGCGGCCCGGCGGTCGTCCGCCACCCGCTCGGCCACGGGGACCTGGTGGTGATGGGCGGCTCCTGCCAGCGCACCTGGGAGCACGCGATCCCCAAGACGGCCCGCCCGGTGGGCCCGCGGATCAGCGTCCAGTTCCGGCCGCACGGGGTGTCCTGAGACGTGCCCTGCGGGCACCCCGCTTGCCGCCCACCCGCCGGGCGCGGAGGCTGGCGGGTGGGGCCGGTGGCGCTCGGCGCGCCGGGCACCGAAACGCCGGGCCCGCCAGGAGGGCCGCATGCCGAAGCCGGGCAGCTACCACGCCGGGGTCCCGTGCTGGGTCGTGCTCACGACGCCGGACCCGGCCCGGGCGCAGGCCTTCTACGGCGCCCTGTTCGACTGGGAGTTCGTCCCGACCGCCCCCACCGAGACGGTGGCCACCCGGTACGGCGCCCAGGTCGCGGCCGTCGAACGGGCCCTGCCGGCCGAACCGCCCGCCTGGACCACCTTCCTCGCCTGCCCGGACCCGCTGCGCACCGCCACCGCCGTCCGGGCCGCCGGCGGGCGCCTCGCCCGCGAGCCGTACGAGGTGCCCGAGCAGGGCCGTGCCGCGCTCGCCGTCGACCCGCTCGGCGCCCGCTTCGGACTCTGGCGGGCCGGCACCATCGACGGCGCGGGCCTGGTCGACGAGCCGGGCGCGCTCGCCTGGAACGAGCACCTCTCCCCCGCCCCCGACGCCGCCCGGGCGTTCTACCGCCGGGTCTTCGGCTACACCTACGACCGGCCGCGGGCGGGCCACGCCCTCGCCCGGGTGGACGGCCTGCCCGCGTGCAGCATCGGCCCCTCCCGCCCCGGCCGGGGCGCGGGCGCGCGCTGGCTGGTCCACTTCGCGACCGAGGACACCGACCGCGCCGCCGACCGGCTGCGCGCCCTCGGCGGCACGGTCCTCTCCGGGCCGGCTCCGGCGCCGTACGGCCGCACCGCGCTGGTCCGGGACGACGCCGGCGCGGAGTTCGTGCTCGTCGCCGTCCCGTCCCGCGGCTCCGCGGCGGTGGCCTGAGCCCGGGCCGCCGACGCCTGCGCCTCCACCGCCACGGAACCGGCGCCATCCCTTCCGAGCAGTCAACTTGCCTCTGTGGCAAGAAGGTTCAGCGCGGCAACCGGCGCCCAGGACGGTCGGCCCCGCCCGGCCCGCTGTCCGTTGCGACCGCTACCGTGCTGGCATGAGTTCCTTCCTGAGCGCATACCTGGTCGACCCTGCGGAGCTCCGCGCCCGTGTCGGCAGCGGCAACGACGGGGCGGTCGACGAGGCCCTCGCGTACTTCGGCCCGTCCCTGGACAGGTCCGACGAGTACTTCGCCGACGAGATCGCCCAGGGCGCTCCGACCGCCCGGGAGGCACTGCGCGCCGTGGTGCACGGCGGGCCCTTCTCCGCGGACGAGGACCACGCCTTCCAGTACGGCTACGCCTACCGGCGGCTGTGCTGGCTGGTCGGGCAGCCCCTGGAGGTCGACTCCTTCGGCCCGTTCCGGGGCGACTGGCTGGCGGTCGTGGACGGGGGCCTGAAGGCGTACGGGATCACCGCCGTCTCGGTCGAGGAGTTCCGCTACGGCGGCCTGCCCGACGGACTGCCCCACTGCGACGTGCCCTCCTGCAGCACCTGGTCGGCCGAGGAGTGCCGGAAGGCGCTGGACCAGTTCGAGCGGGCCGAGCGCGAAGGCCGCACCCCCGTGCCGGAACGCGAGGTGGCCGAGGCCGTCGCGGAGGTCGCCGGCTGGCTCCGGCTCGCGCAGCGCTGGAAGGACGGTCAGATCGTCGGCTTCGTCTCCTGAGCCCGAACGGCCACGGCCGTCGGCGTGGGCCCCGGACCGCCGCGGGAACCGGACGGCCGCGGGAACCGGACGGCTGCGGTCCTCTGACGGCTGCGGGAGTCCCGGCCGATGGCGGGGACTCCCGGGTGCGCGGCCCTCGGCCGACGTCAGTCCTTCACCGCGCCGGCCAGCCCGGAGACCAGCCTGCGCTGCACCGCGATGAAGAAGATCAGCACCGGCACGGTCATCAGCGTGGACGCCGCCATGATGCCGCCCCAGTCGTTCTCGTCCGGCTTGAAGAAGACCAGCAGCGCCGAGGGCAGCGTCTGGTTCTGGGTGGCGCTGATGATGAAGGTCTTGGCGAAGACGAAGTCGTTCCACGCCGCGATGAAGGAGAACACGCTGGTCGCGGCGAGGCCGGGCGCCACCAGCGGCAGCAGGATCCGCCACAGGATGCGGGTCCGGCCGGCCCCGTCGATCTGCGCCGCCTCCTCGATCGAGACCGGGACGGCCGCGACGAAGCCGCGCATCATCCAGATCCCGAACGGCAGCGAGAACGCCAGCTGCACCAGGACCAGCGAGGCCAGGGTGTTCAGGCCGACGCCCGGGGCGAACCGGCCGGCGTCGCGGAACATGAAGAACAGCGGGATGGTCAGCGCCTCGACCGGGATCATCTGGGCGATCAGGAACATCACCATGATGGTGGTGCGGAACCTGAACCGGAACCTGGTCACGGCCACCGCCGCCAGGAAGACCACGATCGCCGACAGCACCACCACCGACAGCGCCACCACCAGGCTGTTCGCGAAGTAGCGGCCGAAGCCGTCCACGCTGAGCACCTGCCGGAAGCTGTCCAGCGTGGGGTGGGCGGTCCACGGCCTGGGGTCGAGCGACTGGATCTCGCCCTTCGGCTTGAAGGCCGAGAGCACCATCCAGAAGATCGGGAAGGCGGTGACCACGGCCAGTACGATCGCACCGGTGTTGGCGGCCAGCCGCCACCGGCCCCGGGTGTTCCGGCGGCCACCGACGGACCTGGCCGATGCCGGAGCCGGCGCCGCCGATGCCGATGCCGACGCCGACGCCGACGCCGACGCAGCGGAGGGGAGGGAGTTCGCCGGGCTCACAGTTCGTTCCCCGTCCGTCGCAGCGTGCGGATGTACAGGACCGTCGGGATCACCAGGATCAGCAGCATGATCACGCCGATCGCCGCGCCCAGCCCGTACTGCGAGGAGGCGAACGCCTTCTGGTACGCGTACACGTTGAGCACCAGGTTCTGGCCGGCGATGCCGCCGCCCTCGGTCATCACGTAGATCTGGGTGAAGACCTTGAAGTCCCAGATCACCGACTGGATCACCACGACCGTCAGGATCGGCCGCAGCATCGGCGCGGTGATCCGGCGGAAGGTCGTCCAGGTGCCGGCGCCGTCCAGGGCGGCCGCCTCCAGGATCTCCTCCGGGATGGCCCGGATGCCCGCGTACAGGGTGACCATCACGAACGGGTAGGAGTGCCACACCACCACGGCGCCGACGATCAGGAACGCCGTCCACTTGTCGTAGAACCAGTTGAACTCGTGGAAGCCGGAGAGCCCGAGCCCCTCCAGGGTGTGGTTGACCAGGCCGAGGTTGGTGTCGAACAGGAAGCTCCACACCGTCGAACCGGTCATCGCCGGCGCCGCCCAGGCGGCCATCGCCGCGGTGGTCAGCACCAGCCGCGGCCACCGGCCGACCCTGGTGAGCAGCACCGCGAGGGTGGCGCCGACGGCCAGGGTGGCGACCACACAGAACGCGGCGAAGCCGATGGTCTGGACGAGCACCGTCCAGAACTGCTCGTCCTCCAGGATCCTCGTGTAGTTGCCGAAGCCGACGAAGGAGATCGGGGCGCCGCCGGAGGCCTGGGCCTGCCCGAAGTCCAGGACGGACAGCAGGCCGAGCTGGTAGATCGGGTAGGCGACCAGCGGGATCAGGACGACCGCGGCCGGCAGGAGCAGCAGCAGCGGGGGCCGCCGGCGCCGGCCGCCCGGGGGTGCGGCCGGCGCCCTGCCCCCACGGCGCCGCTGCGGGGAAGGCGGCGCCGGGGCGGTCGGGGTGGATACGGACACGTGCGGGACCTGCTCTCTGAGGCGAACCGGGAGGGGGCCGTCAGTGCGCGGCGAAGGCCGAGGAGATCTGCGCGGCGGCGTCGGCCGAGGCCTTGGCCACGTCCGCCTTGCCGGTGACGACCTGCTGGAGCATCGTCGGGATCACCGACTGGGCGTCGATCTGCGCCCACGCCTGGTCGAGCGGGACGAACTTCGTGCCGGCCGCGATGGTGTCGGTGAAGGGCTTCAGGAACGTGTCCTTCGCCGCGACCCTGCCGCTGACGGACTTGAGCGTCGGCAGGTTGCCCATCGCGTCGTACATCTGCTCCTGGTACCCGGGGCTCGCCAGCAGCTGCGCGAACTCGACCGCCAGCGTGCGGTGCTTGGCCGCCTTCATCACGCCCAGGTTGTTGCCGCCGGCGAAGGCCGGGGCGATCGAGCCGGGCTTCTCGCCGGGCAGCGGCACCACGCCGTACCTGCCCTTGACCGCGCCGGCGTCCACCTTGCTGCGCGCGGAGTTGGGCATCAGCGCCATCGCGGACTTGCCGGCCGCGAACAGGTCGATGATCTTGCCGCCGGTCAGGTCCGCGCACTGCTGGGCGGGGCAGCCGTCCGGGCCGAACAGGTCGGTGTAGCGCTTGATCCCGGCCTGCGAGGCGGGCGAGTCGATCGCCGCCTTGAACGTGGAGCCGTCCTTGGTGGCGATGTCGCCGCCCGCGTCCCAGACGAAGGGCAGCGCGCCGAAGGTGTACTTGCCGCCGACGGCGATGCCGAAGGTGTCCGGGTGCGCGGCGTGGACCTTCTGGTTGGCGGCGACCAGTTCGGCGTACGAGGTCGGCGGGGTGAGGCCGGCCTCGGTGAACAGGTCGGTGCGGTAGTACAGCGCGCGCACGCCGACCCACCAGGGCAGGCCGTAGGTCTTTCCGTCGACGACGGCGGTCCTGGCGATCGCCGGGTCGAGGTCCCCCTTGTCCTGCCACCTGTCCAGGTCGGCGGAGATGTCGGCGAGGCCGCCGGCGGCGACGTAGCCGGGCAGGTCGGTGTTGCCGAACTCGACCAGGTCGGGGGCGCTGTTCGGGTCGTTGAACGCGCCCTTCATCTTGGCCGCACGGGCCGAGGCGTCGGTGTCGATGTAGCTGACGTTGACGGTGACGCCCTGGTGGGAGGCCTGGAACTCGGTCACGGCCTTGGCGATCACGGCCTCCTTGGCCGCGTTGCCCGCCTCGCTGTACAGCCAGACCTGCAGCGTGCCGGTCCGGTCGTCGGCGGCCTTGCCGCCCACCGACGAGGCGGTGCCGGGGGCACAGGCGGTGGCGGCCAGGCAGCCGGCGGCGAGCACGACGGCCGCGGCGGTCCGTCCGATGAGTCGCATGGTGGAGACCTCCCCTCCCGACAGCTGCCGCCGAGACGTCCGCCGCCGGGGACGGGCACGTCGAAGCAGGCCCTGACCGGGGCCGATGGTGGGTGAAGTGGTGGGGGTACGGCAGGGCGCAGCGCTCGGGTGGGGCGACGTCGCCTGCTCGATGGCAGGGACGTTAGGCGGGGGCGATCGGCGCCAACAAGGGGGAGTTGGCGAAAGTTTTGCACTGCACAACGTTGTGTCGAGGATGCGGCGATCCGGCCGTGAACGGGTACGTTCTGACAACCGCCGCCGACCCGCGGGGGAACACCGCCGGAACAACACCAGGGAACGGACCCATGACGGAGACGGCGCCCAAGAAATCCGCGACCGAACGCAACCAGTCCTCCTCGCTGCGCCGCGCGCTCGCCGTCCTCGGCTACGTCCGCGACCACGGCGACGGGCGCGGCGTCCCGCTCGCCCAGCTCGCCGACGGACTCGGCCTCAACAAGAGCACCGTGCTGCGGCTGGCGGGCCCCCTGCTGGACGAGCACCTCCTCGACCGGGACCGCGAGACCGGCTGGTTCCGGCTCGGCCACGGCTCGCTGCGGCTCGGTCAGGCCTACCTGACCACCCTCGACCTGCGCAGCGTCGCCGCCGAGCACCTGCGCCGGCTCCAGCGCGAGGCGGGCGAGACCGTCCACCTGACCGTCTGGCAGGCCCCCGGCATCGTCTACCTGGACAAGGTCGAGGACGAGACCAACGTCCGGATGGCGTCCCGGGTCGGCAGCCGGGCCCCCGCCTACTGCACCGCCACCGGGAAGGCGATCCTCGCCTGGCTGCCCGAGGAGGCCGTCGCCGAGGTGGTCGCGGCCGGCCTGCGCCCGGTGACGGCCTGGACCATCGCCGACGAGCCGCGGCTGCGCGCCGACCTGGCCCGGATCCGCGCCCGCGGCTACTCGATCGACGACCGGGAGAACGAGCCCGAGGTCCGCTGCGTCGCCGCCCCGATCTTCGACCACACCGGCGAGGTCACCGCCGCCCTGTCCGTCTCCGGCCTCACCTCACGGATGACCGCCGCCCGGGTCCGCGCCCTCGGGCCGGTCGTCGCCCAGGTCGGCCTGCGGATCTCCCGCGAGCTGGGCTCCGACCGCCAGCCGTCCTGATTCCGTTCCCTCCCGGAAACGCGGACGGGGCCCGGCGCCGATTCCTCGGCACCGGACCCCGTCCGTTCTGGAGCGCCAGGCCCGGGTCGCACGGACTCTCCCTACTGAAAGTAGGGCGTGCTCTGGTAGCACCACTGACGCCTGACGAGGAATCACTCCCTCGCGACGAGAAGTACAGTAGCAGCCCCGTGATCATTCACCGAATCGGAGGGAAAACCCGGATGACGAGCACTCGGCTCGAGGTGGTTCCGTACGCCGCCGGGCGGCTGATGGACGTCCACGTCCCGGCCGCCGGCACCGCCGGGGCGGCCCCCTCGGTGCTGCTCTGGCACGGCAGCGGCCCGAACGAGCGTGACGTGCTGCGGCCGTTGGCCCGGGAGGCCGCCGGGCTGGGCCTGCTGGTGCTCGTCCCCGACTGGGACGCCGGGCAGCCGGACGGCGGCCGTGCCGAACTGCTCGCCTCCCTGGCCGGGGCCCGCCGGGCCGCCGCCGGGCACGGCGGGGATCCGGCGCGCTTCGTGCTGGCCGGCTGGTCGCTGGGCGGCCGCGAGGCGATCGCCGTGGCCACCCACCCCGACACCCCCGCCGAGCTGCGCCCCGGCGCCGCCGTAGGCATCGCCTCGCACTACTCGGCCGCGGCCGTCACCACCGGCGACGCCCCGCTCGACCACCTGTCGGCCGCCCGCTCCCCCGTCCCGCTCCGGCTGGTCCACGGCACGGCGGACGAGCTCGTGGACGTGGAGCACACCCGGCGGTTGAACGCTGCTCTTACAAAGCAGAGCTCTGCGGTACGGACCCTCGAACTCCCCACGGACCACGCCGGCGTCGTGATGACCGCCTACTCCCCCGAGGCCCGCCGCTGCCTCCCGGCCACGGACCCCGCCACCTTGGCCGCCGGCCGGCGGACCGCCGCCGTCCTCGCCGAGGCGGCGGGGCTGTCCTAGGGTGTGTCTTCAAACTCGCGTCTGCGGGGCGCCGCCGGGGCACGCACCTCGCCGCGTTGTCGTCGGTCGCCAATGCTCCGCAGTGGCTCCCTCCTCCGCCTTGCGATGCACGCACCCCAACGCCGCCCCGCCCGCCCTCCGGGCGAACGACGGGAGTTTGAAGACACACCCTAGGGCCTGCCGGAGACGCCCCGGCCGCGGTTCCCCGCCGCCGACTCCCGGAGCGCGTGGGCTCGTTGGAGGGCCTCCAGATCCCGTTGCAACGGCGGCTGCGGGACGGCCAGGACGGGGCAGGTGGCGTGCCGGACGCAGTAGGCGGCGACCGAGGGGTGCACCAGTCGGGCGAGACGGCCGCGCTCCCGGCCGGCGCCGAGGACGAGCAGGTCCCCGGGCCGGTCGGCGCACCGCACCAGGGTGTGGCCGGTGTCGCCGCGGACGGCCTGGCAGCGCAGCCGGACGCCCGCGTGGCGGCCGGCGAAGGCCTCGTCGAGGGCCTGCCGCAGCCGGGCCACGGCGGCGTCGCGGCCGGCGTCGACCACCGGCGGGCACGGGGTGCGGCGGTAGCCGAGCTCGTCGCCGGGCGGGGTCCAGCAGAGCACCGCCAGCACCTCGGCGTCCGTCCGGCGGGCCTCGGCCACCGCGTGGTGCAGCGCGGCGAGGCTGCCGAGCGAGCCGCTGACGCCGACCACGATCCGGCTCTCGTCCGCACCACTGTCCCTCATGGCCCCGCTCCCGCCTCTGCGTCCGCCCGCGCGTCCTGGTGCCCGGCTGCCCGTGCACGGGACCGCGCCGAACCGGACCGCGCCGCTTCCACCCCAGCAAAGCGGCCCGCACCCCTGCGGCTCCGGCCCGTTGACGCGGCTCTGACGCGGCGGCCGGCCTTCCGTACGCGTCCCTGACGCCTGTGCGCGCTCGGTGCCGCGCGGGCGACGCGCGTGCTCAGGCCTGCGGCGGCTCCGCCTCCCAGAGGTCCGCGAACATTCGGTCCAGGTGCTCCTCACCGATCGGCGGGACCGGCAGCGGATGGCCGGCCCGGGCGCGGAAGCCGTCGAGCAGGAGCGCGAGGTAGCGGCGCCAGAGGTCGGGGCGCAGCTCGGTGGCGGCGGGCAGGGCGCGGCAGAGCGGGCCGAGGAGGAAGAGCAGGTCCATGGTGACCACGTCGCGGCGCATGGTGCCCTGCTCCTGGGCGCGGGCGATCAGGGCCCCGACGGTGGCGGCGTGCCGGTGGCTGATCTCGGTCATTCCGGGGATGGTCGGGATGGCCTGGGTGACCAGGTCGTTGATGCCCCGGTCGGCGGCGACCAGTTCGAAGATCCGCCCGAAGTACCGTTCGAGGCCGCTCCAGGCGTCCTCGGCGGCGAGCGCCTCCTCGCCCGCGGCGGCCAGTCCGCCCCCGGCGTCCGCGAACACCTCGGCGATCAGCGCCTCGCGGGTGGGGAAGTGCCGGTAGAGGGTGGCGTTGCCGACCCCGGCCTCCTTGGCGATCTGGTCCAACGGCACGTCCAGGCCGTGTCGGGAGTACATGTCGCGGGCGGCGGCGAGCAGCAGGTCACGGTTGCGCTGCGCGTCCCGCCGGAGCCGCCCCGGGGGGTTCGCGCTGCTCGGTGGTGCCATGCCCCCGACCCTAGCAAGGGCCGGACGGATCCCGCCGGGGCCGCCCACCACGCTCGCGGGTACCGCCCGCCACACCGACCGGGGCCCTCAACTACCCTCTGGGATCGGCACGATCCACGGAACGCGGACGCCAAGGGGGCGGCAGGACGATGGCCACGGTGACGGAGCTGCGGTACTACCCGGTGAAGGGGTGCGCCGGAGTGGCGGCCGCGCAGGCGGAGCTCACCCCGGCGGGGCTGGCCCACGACCGGGCGTTCATGGTGGTGGACGAGGAGGGAGTGTTCCGCTCCCAGCGCGTGGATCCGGCGCTGGCCACCGTCCGCCCGACGGTGGCGCAGGACGGCCGTACGCTGACGCTGGCCACCACGGGGGTGGAGCCGGTGTCGGTCGCGGTGGACACCGAGGGCCCGCGCCGCGAGGTGCGGATGTTCGATCGGCCGTTCCTCGGCATCGACCAGGGCGAGGAGGCCGCCGACTGGCTCTCCGAGGTGCTGGGCGCGCGCTGCCGGCTGGTCCGGGTGCCGCCGGAGCACGACCGGGTGACCGACGGGCTGGTCCCGGGCACCTCGGGTTACGCGGACAGCTGCGCCGTGCACATGCTGTCGCGCGCCTCGCTGGAGCGCTTCGACGAGCTCTCCGGTGCCCGGCCGATGCCGATGGACCGGTTCCGCCCGAACGTGGTGGTGGACGGCTGGAGCGAGCCGCACACCGAGGACCTGGTCCGCCGGGTCGAGGTGGGCGGGGCCGAACTGGGCTACGCCAAGCTCGCGATCCGCTGCGCGGTGACGCTGGTGGACCAGGACCACGGCACCAAGGCGGGCCCGGAGCCGCTGCGCACGCTGGCCCGGTACCGCCGGGCGGCGGCCGGCGGGGTGGCGTTCGGCAGCAAGTTCGCGGTGCTGCGGCCCGGCACGCTGCGGGTCGGGGACGAGCTGACGGTGGGGGCCTGGGGGCCGTCCGAGCTCTGAACCCGGCCGCGGCTGCCGCCCGGCCGCGGCTGCCGCGCTGCTGCGGCAGTCACGGCCGGGCGGCGGGAACTCAGCAGGTCTGGTCGATCAGGGAGAACGTGGCGTAGTGGTCGCCGGTGTAGTAGTCCTCCTGGTAGGCCTGGCCGGTCACGATCCGGCGGGCGCCGCGGGTCGGCGAGCCCGGGGTGACGACGGTGTACTCGTGGTAGTAGCCGTAGGACTCACCGGGCAGGACGCCCTCCCGGTTCTGGAAGACGACGCCGTCCTGGGAGTAGGGGAACGGCCCGTCGGAGGCGATCAGGTCGAGGGTGTCGGTGGCCTGCGGCGGGAGGGCGGAGAGGCAGACCGAGCCGCTCACGTCGGCGTGCGCGTCGGTGGCGACGGCGACCGGGGCGAGGGTCATCAGGGCGACGGCGGTGACGGCGGCGGCGCGGGACTTCCACGCGCGTAGAGTGCGAGTCATGTCCACCAGTGTGGCGAGACAGCGTCAACTCCGGAAGCCTTCAGGAAAACTATTAACCAGCGAGTAACTACCCTTTACCCAAGGGGACTTGAGCCGTACGCGCACTGCCGCGCCCACCCCTCCGGCCGGCCGCGAAACGTCCACGAACCGCCCGCCAGGCGCAGGGGCCGACCGTCGTCGAACGTACGCCGAGGCCGCCCCGAGCGCCCGACGGGGCCCTCGCCGCGCCCGGACCCCACCGCATAGAGTGACGGATCACGGCGGGCCGGACGATCTCTGACGGGGTGGACATGGGTACGGGCTCGGGCACGGCACTGACGGCCCACCAGTTGATCGGCCTGCTGGTCGACCCGGGCGGCTTCCGCGGCTGGGACGAGCCGCCGGCCGTCGACCGGGCCGACCCCGGCTACCGGGCCTCGCTCGACCGCGCCCGCGAGCGCACCGGCCTGGACGAGGCGGTCCTCACCGGCGTCGGCCTGATCGACGGCCGGCCGGTCGCCCTGGTCGCCTCCGAGTTCGGCTTCCTCGGCGGCTCGATCGGCGTCGCCACCGCCGAGCGGATCACCCGCGCCGTCGAACGCGCCACCGCCGAGCGGCTGCCGCTGCTCGCCCTGCCGGTCTCCGGCGGGACGCGGATGCAGGAGGGCTCCGCGGCCTTCCTCTGCATGCTGCGGATCACCGCCGCCGTCCAGGCCCACCGCGCCGCCGGCCTCCCCTACCTCACCTACCTGCGCAACCCCACCATGGGCGGAGTCTTCGCCTCCTGGGGCACGCTCGGGCAACTGGTCCTCGCCGAGCCGGGCGCCCGGCTCGGCTTCCTCGGCCCGCGCGTGTACGAGGAGCTGCGCGGCGTGGAGCTGCCGCCGGACGTCCAGCGGGCCGAGACGCTCGCCGGCCAGGGGCTGGTGGACGCCGTCGTACCGCCGCAGGAGCTGCGCGAGCTGCTCCGCCGTACGCTCGCCGTCCTCACCGCCACACCGCCCTCCCCTCCTACTGCGCCACCGTCTCCCACGGCAGCGGTGTCCCCTGCCACGGACCCCGCACGCACGCCGGGAGACCCCGACGCCTGGGACTCCGTCCGCCGCACCCGGCGCCCGGACCGCCCGGGCACCCGCGAGCTGCTGCGGCACACCACCGAGGAACTCGTCCTGCTGGACGCCCCCGGCGGCCGTGACGGCGCGCTGGTCCGGGCGCTGGCCGTGCTCGGCGGGCGGCCCGTCCTGGTCGTCGGCCAGCAGCGGCAGACCCCGGACCACGATCGCCCCTTCACCGCCGCCGACCTGCGGGCCGTACGGCGCACCGCCCACCTGGCCGAGCAGCTCGGGCTGCCGCTGGTCACCGTGGTGGACACGGCGGGCGCCGAGCTGTCCGCCGAGGCCGAGCTGGAGGGCATCGCGGTGGAGATCGCCCACTGCCTGACCACCCTGCTCGCACTGCGCACGCCCGTCCTGGCGGTGCTGCTCGGCCAGGGCTCGGGCGGCGGGGCGCTCGCCCTGCTCCCGGCGGACCGGGTGATCGCCGCCGAGCACGCCTGGCTGGCGCCGCTGCCGCCGGAGGGCGCCTCGGCGATCGTCCACCGGGACGGCGCGCACGCCGCCGAGCTGGCCCGCTCCCAGGGGATCGGGGCGCGCCACCTGGCCGAGGTCGGGCTGGTCGACGAGGTGGTCCCGGAGCTGCCGGACGCCGCCGAGGAGCCGGAGGCCTTCTGCACCAGGCTCGGGCAGGCGGTCGGTGCGGCGCTCGGCACCCTGGCGGCGGCCACCGAGGCGGACCGGCTCGCCGCCCGCGCCCTCCGGCACCGGCGGCTGGGCGACCTGCGCTGAGGAGGGCGTCCCGACCACCGCGGTGTGGCGCCGGCCTCAGGGTGACGGTGTGGCGCCGGTCTCAGCGCCGGGTTGATCGTCTGTACCCACCGTGCCGCGCCCGGGCCGGGGCGTGACGCCCACCGGGCCCCGCACGGTGAGTGCGCTCACACGTGATCAACCACCACGACGGGCGGTAGTAGACGCCTCCGGGGCGCCCGCGCCGCCCCCACACCCCCCGCGTTCGCGCAGCTCAGCGCCGATCGGCGGGCCCCGCGCGAGCGCGCATTCGAATCCATGGCCGGCCGTTCCGGTACGACCGTGAGTCGTACCGAGGGGGTCTTGGCGACGGCCCGCCCGGTCTGCCAACAATGGCTCCGTCGTCAGCCGCACCGGCTCCTGTCCCACCGGTGAACGGCTTGCCGCCGATTCACACCCCGTGACCTTTCCGGCCCCTGTCCGGCCGTGGTCCTGGGCGGGGAGTGATCCGGCCCAACCCGATTGAGGTCCTGTTCTTCATGCCCGCTTTCAAGCTCCGTAAGCGCACCTCCGCCGCGGTTCTCGCCGGCGCCGCCGGTCTGACCGCCCTGGGCGCGGGTGTCATGCCCGCCACCGCGAACGCCGCCACCGCCTCCCCGAAGGCGATCGCCGCCCAGATCGTGCCGGCCAACCAGCTGGCGTCGTTCAACCAGATCATCGCCCACGAGTCGAGCTGGAACGTGACCGCGACCAACCCGAGCTCGGGCGCGTACGGCCTGGCTCAGGCGCTGCCGGGCTCCAAGATGGCCACGCACGGCTCGGACTGGCGGACCAACCCGACCACCCAGATCAAGTGGGCGCTGGACTACATGAACTCCCGCTACGGCAGCCCGAACGCCGCCTGGAACTTCTGGCAGTCCCACCACTGGTACTAAGCCGACCCACCGGCTCACCGAACTCCACCCGTGACCTGACCACTCCCCCCACACCCCGGGGGTCGGACAGGGGCCACCGGGGTGCCCGAGAGGGCCCGGACCCGCGCGACCCGCGTGGTCCGGGCCCTCTTGTGGTTTCCCGGGTGGCCCCTGGGTGCGGCTCCCCAGGGGCGGCGTGGCTCCGCAGGGCGGTGTGGCTCCGCGGGCGGCCCGGAAGGTCCGTCCGCGGACTACAGCTCGCCGGTGAGCCCGAGCAGCTCGCGCATCCGCGCGTACTTGGCGCTCAGCCGCTCGGCGGTCGCCGGGTCCAGCGTGGCGAGGCGGGCCGGATCGGAGTTGTGCGCCAGGTCCGCGCGCTTGACCAGCAGCGCGCCCGGCGTGTCCAGGATGCGCGCGGTGTACTCCTCGACCGGTTCGTCCGGGCGCCGGGTGAGCGCGTCCACGATCGCCTTGGTCTCCTGCGGCAGCGCGGCGCCGGCCAGCCACTCCCGGCTCAGCCGGTCGTCCTCGACGGTGTCGTGCAGCCAGCCCGCCGCGATCTGCGCGTCGCTGCCGCCGCGCGCCGCCGTCCCGCGGGCGACCGCCGCGATGTGCTCGCCGTACGGGTGGCCGTTCTTGTCCACCTGCCCCTGGTGGGCCCGGCGCGCGATCGACTCCACCTCGGACAGGCTCAGGTACTGGTCCTCCATCGGCTCATCGTAGGCCCGGACGGTCGGCCCGACCCGGAGGGCGGGCTCCGTACCACCGGCCCGGCTCCCGTACGACCGGCCTCCTCGGACCGCCCCGGGCCGGGCCCGTCGACCACCCCGCCGACGGCCACTGGTTTACTGCCCCGGGGGTTCATGGGCTTCGGGGGGTCACCGCGCTCGGGAGTCGCGCCCCCGACGGGAGACCCCCGTCGCACCCGGCAGACCCGTCCGAGCGATCCGAGGAACCATGCCAGCCCTGCACCCCCTGCTGTCCGCCTTCGCGCCGATCTGGGCACTCACCGGCGTCGGCTACGTGGTCGGCCGTACCGGGCTGCTCGGGCCGCAGGCCGAGACGGTGCTCAACCGGTTCGTCTTCCATGTGGCGATGCCGGCCGCGCTGTTCCTGATGATCTCCCGCACCCCGCTGGACCGTTTCGCCAACGCCTCGATGCTCGCCTTCACGGCGGGCACCGTGGTCGCGATCGGCCTCGGGCTGCTCGCCGGGCGGCTGCTGTTCCACCGCAAGCCCGGCGAACTGGCCGTCGGCGCGATGGCCTCCGGCTACGTCAACTCGGCCAACCTCGGCATCCCGGTGACCATGCAGGTCCTCGGCGACGCCTCCTTCGTCGCGCCCGTCGTGCTGTTCCAGATCCTGGTGGTCACCCCCGCCGTCCTGGCCGTCCTGGACGGCGGCGCGGCCGGCCGGCGGGCCCTGCTCACCCTGCCCGTCCGCAACCCGATCCTGCTGGCCACCGCACTGGGCGCGCTCGCCTCGGCGACCGGCGCCCACCTGCCCGCCGAGCTGAATCGTTCCTGCGAACTGCTCGGCGGCGCGGGCGTTCCGACCGCCCTGGTCACCCTCGGCATCTCGCTGCACAACCGCCCGCCGGTCGACAGCCGTCCACGCCGCACCGAGGTCGGACTGACCGTCGTGCTCAAGACCCTGGTCCAGCCGCTGGTCGCCCTCGCCGTGGCCGGCCCGCTGCTCCACCTGCCGGCCCACCAACTCCTCACCGTGGTGCTGTTCTCCGCGCTGCCCACGGCGCAGAACGTGTACACCTACGCCCGCGAGTACGGGCAGGGCACGGCCCTCGCCCGGGACGCGGTGCTCTGGTCGACGCTGCTGTCGATGGCGACCCTGTCGGTGATCAGCTGGACCCTCGGTCCCGCGTAGCCACGGCCGGTCACCTCTCCCGGGCGGCCGCCACCACCTCGGCCATGGCGGTCAGGAAGCGCCGGGCCGTGTCCAGCTCCCCCGGCCCGAACTGCCGCATCGCCGCGACCAGATCGCCGATCAGCCCGCCGAAGAAGCCCTCCCCGAGCTCCATCGCCCGCTCCTCCACCAGCAGCCGCACCCGGCGCCGGTCCCGCGGGTCGCGCTCGCGCCGGATCAGCCCGAGCCGCTCCAAGCGGTCCACCAGCCCGGTGGTGCCCGCCGAGTTCAGACCCAGCGCCTCGCCGAGCCGGCCCGGGGTGACCACCTCCCCGGCCCTGGCCGCGTCCAGCAGATGGATCAGCGCCCGCAGATCGGTCGGGTGCAGACCGTTGCGGGCCGCGAACTCGGCGCCGAACAGGTCGAGTTCGACGGTCAGCCCGCGCAGCAGATGGACCAGCCGGATCGGCTCGGCAACCTCGGACACCCTGTCGTCCTTCCTCGGGTAGGCATGTGCCACTATTCTCTCGCTCAGCGAGATACTTATTCAGCGTGACACTTGTTCGGCGAGTGGTCCAGCCCACTCGGCCGCCATCACACCACACCAGCGGAGGCCCGGATGTCCGCCCGCACCACCCCCTCCCTCACCCCCTTCCTCGCCGCCTACGACGCCCTGCTCGCCCGCTGGCCCGTCCCGGTCGAGGCGCTCACCGTCCGCACCGCCCACGGCACCACCCGGATCAACGCCTGCGGACCCGCCGACGGCCGCCCGCTCGTCCTGCTCCACGGCGGCGGTGCCACCTCCACCATGTGGTTCGCCAACGCCGGCGCCTGGGCCGAGGCCGGACACCGCGTCCTCGCCGTCGACCTCATCGGCGACCCCGGCCGCAGCGTCCACGACGGCGCCGCCCTCGACGGCGTCCCCGGGCTGCTCGGCTGGCTGGACGCCGTCCTCGACGAACTCGGCGTCCCCCGGGCCGACTTCTGCGGCCACTCCTACGGCGGCTGGATCGCCCTGGAGTACGCCCTGCACGCCCCCGCCCGCGTCGGCCGGCTCGCCCTGCTCGACCCCAGCCTGTGCCTCACGGGCTACCGCCCCGGCTACCTGCTGCGCGCCCTCCCCCTGTTCCTCCCGGGCCGCACCCCGGCCCGCGCCCGCTCCTACCTCGACTGGGAAACCGGCGGCACCCCCGCCCTCGACCCCGCCTGGCGCGAGCTGTACGCCCTCGGCTACGCCGACTTCCCCGCCTCCCGCGTCGTCACCGGCCCCCGCCCCTCGGCCGAGCGCCTCCGCACCCTCACCGCCCCCGTCCTCACCGTCCTCGCCGCCCACAGCCGCGCCCACGACCCCCAGCACGCCGCCCGGACCGCCCGGACCCTCCCCCACGCGGAAGTCGCCGTCCTCCCCGACACCTCCCACCACAACCTCCCCATGGCCGCCGCCCGGGCCCTCAACCCCCTCCTCACCACCTTCCTCTCCCCCACCCACCACCCCTGACCACCGACAGAGCACAAGCCACTCTCCCGGCCTCGGGTACGAGGCACCCTCGTCGGCCTCCCCACCGACACCGCCCCGCCACAGGCTGGCCTCCGCCCACCGCCTCCACGACAATGACCTTCGTCGGCAGAGCGAGCGGGGGCACCATGGGCGATCGGCGCAACGGGCAGCACTACTTCAAGGCGCCGATCCGGTTCCGGCGGACGGGCCGCAGGACCCTGGTCCTCTTCCCGACCACTCTGGCCTGCGCCCTCGCCTTCGTCCTCACCGCGGCGGCCAAGGGCCCGAATCCCGCGGTGACCGCCCTCTTCGCAGCCTGCGTGATCGTCGCCTACGTCATCGCCGCCTCCTTCGTGGGCCCCTTCTGCGGCAGTACCACCGTGCACACCGCGGGCCTCACCACCCGGACCCTGTTGCGGACACGGGTGGTCACCTGGCCGCAGGTGCGGTCGTTCGGGTTCTCGCCGGAGGTCAACCGCGGCATCGATCACTGCCTCCTCGAGGTACGCCTGCACAAGGGGCGGGCGGTCGTCCTGCCGGGCCTGGTCGCTCCGAACGCCGACGACCCGGAACTCAGGTCGCGCCTCTCGGAGCTGCGGGCCGCGTGGGCCGCGGCCCAGCCCGGTGCCACGACCGAGTAGTCCGCCTCGACCCCCCTGCGGCGACCCGGGCCGCCTGGGCACCGGCGCCGACGACGAGCCGACCGCGCCGCCCGGCGACCGGCCGGGCGGCGCCTGACCGAACCGGGCCCAGGAGGCCGTCGCCTGATGCGGCACCGGCTGGACAGGCGCTAGGACAGCAGCTGCGCGGGAACGTCGGTGGCCCGGGTGAACACCGAGAGCGGGAGCTGGGTGTCGCAGTACTTGTTGCCGGTGGAGACCACGCCGATCACCACGCCGCCGACGACCAGCGGCCCGCCCGAGTCCCCCTTGCAGACGCTGTCGGTCGTACCGGCCCGCGGCAGACCGCAGACCTTGAGCAGCGGCGAGTCGCCGGGCGAGGTGTACGGGTCGCAGGAGGCCGGCGGGGCCAGCGTCAGCTGCGCCTGCTTGAGGTGGGTGCCGGGCCCGTCCGAGCCGGTGCGCCCGAAGCCCAGCAGCGTGGCCGTGCGGCCGTACCGGTACAGCGCCGCGTCCCCCTCCCGGGCCACCCGGGCCGGCGTCTGCGGCAGCGGACGGTCCAGGGTGAGGACGGCGGAGTCGTGGTCCAGGGCGGCGGTGTAGCGCGGGTCCACCCGGTAGCCCTTCACCCGGCGGACCTGGCCGCCGGAGCCGGTCAGGTCGGTCCGCCCGGCGATCACCCGCAGTGAGCCCGGGTCCTGCGCCTCGGCGACGCAGTGGCCCGCGGTGAGCACCTTGGTCGGCGCGATCAGCGCGCCGGTGCACCACTGCTCGCCCGTGGCGGTCTCCAGGGCCACGACGAACGGGTGGGCCTTGGTCGTGGTGTCCGATCCACCGTGGACGGCGGCGGCCGGGGTGGCCCCGGCGGCCAGCAGTCCGACGGCGGCCAGGAGGGTGGCGGTCAGACGTCGGTTCGAGGTGCGCATGGCGGGGATTCCTTCTGGGTCGGTGGTGCGTGACGGGGCGTTCGGTGCCGTGGCCGCGTTCGGCGGCGGGCGGACGGCGTCGGCCACCCGCCCCTCGGGCTCGGTGCCGATCGCCGCCGGACCACAGACTGTCCCGGGATCCGTCCCGCCCGCCAGCCGTGCCCGGCGGTTCGGGACGCTGGAACGGTGAAACCCACTGTGACCTGCGCTTTTGTCACCTCCTGGAACGCCGTGACGGGACGCGGGAGGCCCTGGAACGGGCGGCGTGGGAGCGGTGACGTGGGAGCGGCGGCGTGGAAGCGGCGGCGTGGAAGCGGCGGCATGCGGGTGACGGCATGCGGGTGACGGCATGCGGGTGACGGCATGCGGGTGACGGCGAGGTGGGCCGGGCGTGGATCCGGCTGACATGCGGTCATTCCGGTGGCGGAGCGCGGTCGGCCCCGGCTTGCGCGCAGGGGCCGCGCAGGTGGTGGTCACCGGGAGTGCCGGCGTCGGGGACAACACCGCGAGCTGGGACCCGACGATCTCCGTCGACCTGCCCGCCGGCGCCGTCAACGGGTCCTGCTCCGGAACGCTGACCCACTCCGTCGCCTGAGCGGATGAGGCGTGGGTGCCGCTGCTGGGTCCTGCTGATGGTGCTGGCCGTCGTCCAGGCGCTCGGGGTGACGCCGGCGACGGGCACGACAGGCACGACGGGCACGGCCGGCCGGCCGTGCCCGTCATCGGCGCACGGGCCGCCTCCGGGCGATCAGCGCAGGACGGCGAGTTCGGCGACCACGGCGCGGTGGTCGCTGCGCGGCAGGGCGTGCTCGGAGACGTCGACGGCGGTCAGCGCGGACCCGTGCAGGACGTGGTCGATCTGGATCACGGCCGGGACGCGGTAGTCCGGGTGGTCCTGGGGCCAGGTCGGGAAGAGGCCCGCGCCGAGCTCCTCGTGGGTGTCGGCGAGGCCGGTGCCGATCAGGTCGCGCATCGGCCTGTGGTCGAGGGTGGCGTTGAAGTCGCCCAGCAGGACCGCGTTGTGGGTGCGCCCCGGCGCGGCGGCCCGCAGGTCGTGCAGTCCCTCGGCCCAGCGGCGGGCGTCGCCGAGCGGATAGTAGGTGTGCACGGCGACCAGCTGCACCGGGCGGCCGCCGACGTCGACGGTCAGGTTGGTGGTCGGCCAGGCCGGGTCGGCGCCGGAGCTGACGGGCAGCCTTGTGTAGAGCGCGGTGTCGGTGCCGGCCGGACGCTCGCGGTGCGGCAGCAGGGCGCGAATGCCGGCCGCGTCCAGCGCGTCGGCGGCGGAGTCGCTCTGCTCCTCGACCGCGAGCACGTCGATCCGCTGCTCGCGCACCAGGTCGACCAGGGACTTCGGGGAGACCTGCCCCATGAAGTTGTTGCTGGTCGCCACCCGCAGCCGGGGCGCGTCGGCGGGCGCGTCGGCCCCGTCCGGGACGAGCCGGGGTATCAGCCACCACAGCTGCAGGGCCACCAGCACGGCCGCGGCCCCGGCCGTCCACCGCCCGCGCAGCAGCGTCACCACCGCCAGCAGCAGCGCGCTGAGCAGCGCCGCGTACGGCAGCCCGGCCATCGGCAGGGCCCACACCGTGCCGTCGTCCCACCCGCACAGCCGCACCACGGCGAGCACGGCCGGGCCCAGCAGCAGCACCCCGCACCCGATCAGCGCGGCGCGACGCCAACGGCCTCTGCCGGCGGGCGACGCGCTCTTCGACCTACCGTCCGTCACGGTGCTCCTTCCAGGGCGGCCGACAGCCGTGATCATCGGCCGCCGTCGCGAAGGACGGACGCGCGCGCCCGGGGCCCGGTTCCGCACAACCGATCGAGGCCCGGGCCCTCGGGTCGTCAGGCCCTCGGGTCGTCAGGCCTTCAGGCCGTAGAAGCGGATCGGAGAGTTCGGCTCGAACCCGATGCGCGGGTAGACGGGCGCCCCGGCGACGGTCGCGTGGAGGGTGGCGCGGGTCAGCCCGGTGGCGCGGGCGCCCTCGTGGAGGGCCTTGCGCGTGACCGCCTCGCCGTAGCCCCGGCGCTGCCACTGCGGGTCGGTGGCGACCAGGACGACGAAGAGGCGGCCGTCCGTCTCCACGGTGGCGGCGCAGGCGACCGGGACGCCGTCGCGCAGGGCCAGGTAGGCGTGGACGTCCTTCTTCCACAGGACGGATCCGAGCAGGCCGTCACGGCCGTCCTCCAGGGGGAAACCGTAGCCGCGGGAGTTGATGTCCGCGTAGGCCCGCAGGTGCTCGTCGGTCGCCACCCGGACGAAGGTCAGCTCGGGGTGGGCGGGCTCCGGGATGGGCAGGAGGTCCCCGGCCATGCCCGTCCCCGGGAAGGCGTACTGGAGGCCCGCCTCGTCGGCCGCCGTCGCCAGCGCCGCCCGGGCCTCGTCGGTGAGCAGGTCCTCGAACAGCCAGAGGAAGCCCGGGTGTTCCTTGGCGCGCATGATGTCCGCGGCCTGCCGCAGCCGTTCCCCGACGAGGTCCGCGCCCGCGCCCACGTCGGTCAGCGTGACGCAGTTCCAGAACGCGAACCGGCAGTCGGCCCAGCGCACGGCTATGCCGGGGAGGTCCCGCACGTCGGCGCCGGCGTCGCGGTCGAGCACCATGGTCCGCCAGCCCGCTGCGAGTTGCCGGACCGATTCGATGGAGTCCGAGAGGTCTGTCACCGCGCCCCCAAGCGTCAAGAAGGTTGTCGAACAAGGAACTTGCCATGATCGGTACGTACCCTACCCGGCGGACGCCGCGCGGCGGCCGGCCATGCCAAGGGTCCGCCCCCGCGAACGGGGACGGACCCTACTCCCTTGGTGGGAAACGGACTTCGGGACGGGGGGCGAAGCGCCGGCTCCCCCGGGGAGCTCCCGCTCAGTGCAGGACGTCGAGGACGTTGTCGGCGTTGTTGACGAAGTAGACGGCGTCGCGGTCGAGGTCCAGTGCGAGGCCGAAGAGCGCGCCCGCGCCGGGCGGGCTGCCCTCGTTGTTGATCTGCTTGACCGCCACCTGCCGGCCGGCCGGGGTGGTCTCGACGATGTTGCCGTCCCCGCCGTTGACCGTCAGGACGTCGCCGCGGGGCGTGAGGGCCATCCCCAGCGGGCCGTTGAGGGCGCCGCCCGAGGTGATGACCCGCCCGATCCCGGCGCTGTCCTGCCGGTCCAGCGCGTGCGGGATCGCGGTGATCCGGCTGAGCACCGTGTCGGCGACGAACAGCGTGCCGTCGTGGCCGAGGCCGACGCCGGTCGGGCCGACCACCAGGGCCGCCGGGTCCGTCCGTTCGGGGAAGCCCGACCCGACCTCGGTGGTGGCCACCCGCTGCGGCAGGCCGCCCTCCTCGGTACACAGGGTGATCCGCAGGACGGTCCCCTGGTCGACCTGGGCGCCGCCGGCGGCGACCGTCCCGTTGAGGACGTTGGTCACGAACAGCTCGCTCCGCTCTCCGAAGCTGACGGCGGTCATGTCCCACGGCCCGTTGATGCCGTCCCCGGCGATGGTCTCGCGGACCGTGCCGTGCTTGTCGAGCACCAGCAGACAGCCGGCCTGGGCGGTGTCGGACGTGCCGTCGGCGGTGGGGAGGCTGCCGACCACGACCCAGCCGCCGGGCAGGACCGTCAGCGCCGTGGTGAGCCCGACCCCGCCGGGGCAGGGGCCCGGCAGGTTGTTCGGGTCGATGGTGGCGAACGTGGTCCTGGTCCCGTCCGGGGTGATCTGGACCAGCGTCGTGCCCCGGCCCTGCTCCCCCGCGGGCGGGTTCGCCGCGTTGTTGAAGTTGCTGACCAGGACGTTGCCCCGGTGCAGGTTGCCGGTGCTCTCCTGGATCGTGAACACGCCGTACGGGTTGACGTCGCCGTTCTCGGGGACGGTGGACGCGACGGTGGACACGGTGTTGAGCCGGTCAAGGAACGGCCGGCCGGCGTCCCCGGACGGGGACGCGGCGGCGGTCAGCGCGAGGGTGAGCGCGCCGGTCACCAGCGCGCTCGAGCATGCCCGAAGCTTCATGTGTACTGCCTTCTGGAAGGCGGACGGGACCGGTCGTCCCGACCCGCGGAAGTGCTCCGTGTGGCCCCCGGGTCGCCACGCTAGACATCCGCCGCCTCCGCCGCCCGGCGGCATCGGCCAAATGCCGGTCACGCTGGGTGGCGGCTGACGCCGTGACGTTCGCGGGTCGGTGCGCCGGCCCGAAGGCCGCGCGGGCTCACCGGCGGCCTTCGGCGCGGGCGCGGGTCCAGGCTGCCTCGCGCAGCAGGCGCAGGCCGTTGAGGCCGACGATGACGGTGGAGCCCTCGTGGCCGAGGACGCCGAGCGGCAGCGGGAGGGTGGCGACCAGGTCCCAGACCACCAGGCCGGTGATGAACACCGAGGCGACCGCCAGGTTCTGCACCACGAGGGCGCGGGCGCGGCGGGAGAGGGCGACGACGGCGGGGACGGTGGCGAGTTCGTCGCGCACGATGACCGCGTCGGCGGTCTCCAGGGCGAGGTCGGAGCCGGCCCGGCCCATGGCGATGCCGGTGTGGGCGGCGGCCAGCGCGGGGGCGTCGTTGACGCCGTCGCCGATGACCATCACCTTCCGTCCGGCCGTCTCCCGCTCCCGGACGGCGGCGACCTTGTCCTGGGGCAGCAGCCCGGCGCGCACGTCGGTGATGCCGACCTCGGTGGCCAGGCGGGCGGCGGCGCGCGGGTTGTCGCCGGTGACCAGCATCGGCGCCGTACCCGTCAGGGTGGTGAGCGCGGTGACGGTGGCGGCGGCGTCCGGGCGCAGCCGGTCGGCGAGGCCGAGCACACCGACCGGGACGCCGCCGGCCTCGACCAGGACCGCGGTGCGGCCGCCGTCTTCCAGTTCGGCGACGAGGGCGGAGACGGCGTCGTCGGCGCTGTCGCCGAGCCGGGCCGGGGCGCCGACCGCGACGGCGCGGCCGGCGACGGTGGCGGTGACGCCGATGCCGGGGGCGGAGGCGAAGTCCTCGGCCGGCGCCAGGGCCAGGCCGCGGGTGCGGGCGGCGTCGACGACGGCGCGGGCGAGCGGGTGCTCGCTGGGGTGCTCGGCGGCCGCCGCCAGTGCCAGCAGCTGCTCCTCCGTCAGTCCGGCGTCGGCCAGGGGGCGGATGTCGGTGACACGGGGCGTGCCCTCGGTGAGGGTGCCGGTCTTGTCCAGGGCGACGGCGTCGACCTCGCCGAGCCGCTCCATGACGACGGCGGACTTGACGAGCACGCCGTGCCGGCCGGCGTTGGCGATCGCGGACAGCAGCGGCGGCATGGTGGCGAGCACCACGGCGCACGGGGAGGCGACGATCATGAAGGTCATCGCCCGCAGCAGCGAGCCGGTGAACGCGGCGCCGAAGGCCAGCGGGACCGCGAAGACGGCCAGGGTCGCGATCACCATGCCGATCGAGTAGCGCTGCTCGACCTTCTCGATGAACAGCTGGGTGGGTGCCTTGGTCTCGGAGGCCTCCTCGACCATCTTCACGATCCGGGCGATCACCGAGTCGGCGGCGTCCCGCTCGACCTTGATCCGCAGCGCGCCGGTGCCGTTCAGGGTGCCGGCGAACACCTCGTCGCCCGTCCCCTTGGCGACCGGCAGCGGCTCGCCGGTGATGGTGGCCTGGTCGACCTCGCTCGCGCCGTCCAGGACCCGCCCGTCGGCGCCGATCCGTTCACCGGGCCGCACCAGCACGGTGTCGCCCACGGCCAGCCGCCCGGTCGGGACGATCTCCTCGGTGCCCCCGTCCGCCAACCGGGTCGCCGTCGCCGGGGCGAGGTCGAGCAGGCCGCGCACCGAGTCGGCGGTGCGGGCGGTGGCGACGGCCTCCAGCGCGCCGGAGGTGGCGAAGATGACGATCAGCAGGGCGCCGTCCATCACCTGGCCGACGGCGGCGGCGCCGAGCGCGGCGACGATCATCAGCAGGTCGACGTCGAGCGTCTTCTCGCACAGCGCCTGCAGCCCGGCCCAGGCCGGCTCCCAGCCGCCGGTGGCGTAGGCGAGCGCGTACAGCGGGCCCCAGGCCCAGGCCGGGGCGCCGGTCAGTTGCAACGGCAGCGCGGTCAGGAACAGCACCGTCGCGGCGAGGGCCCACCGGGCCTCGGGCAGCGAGAGGATCCGCGTCCGCCGACGGGGGGCGGCGCCGACGGACGCGGCGGCCGCCTCGGGGGCGGAGCGCTCGATCAGGGTGGAGGACATGGCAGGCAGGACCCTTCGCACAGGCCACGGGCAGGAGTGACGACCCGATCCACGATACAGGAATACATGAACACCTCTTCATGTATCGTCTGTAGTATTGGCGCATGGGTCATGGAGCCGCTCCCGCGAACAACGCCGTCCCGCGCACCCGCCTGGACGCGGACAACGCCGTGCGGGTGGCGACCACCCTGCAAGCCCTGGCCACCCCGTCCCGGCTGCTGATCCTCGCCCGCCTGCGCGAAGGGCCCTGCGCGGCCACCGAACTCGCCCACGCCGTCGGCATGGAGCAGTCCGCCTGCTCCCACCAGCTGCGACTGCTGCGCAACCTCGGCCTGGTCGTCGGCACCCGGCAGGGCCGCTCGGTGGTGTACGCCCTGTACGACAACCACGTCGCCGAACTCCTCGACCAGGCCGTCTACCACACCGAGCACCTGCGCCTCGGGCTCAGCGACGCCGCCGGTGCCGAGGACGCGGACCTCGTGGACGGCACGGCGGCCCGACCCACATCCTGAGCGACCCCCGCTCCCCCGCCTCCGCCGTGCGCGAACGCCGCTGCCCGGCCCGCTCGTGGGGAGCGGACCGGGCAGCGGCGGACGGGGAGGGTGCGGTCGGTCAGCCGTCCGTCTCGTCGTAGCGGCCGTGGCCGAGGCGGCGCAGGTCGAAGGACCAGATGCCGCGGCCGAAGGTGGCGGCGTAGAGCTTGCCGTCGGGGCCGGTCTTCAGCTGCTGCACCGCGGTGGTGGGCAGGTTGCGGCCGAGGACCCGCCAGTCGGTGGTGCCCGGTGCGCGGTAGAAGGCGGCGAGGTCGCTGCCGAGGGCGAGGCCGCCGTTGGGCAGGATCCTGACCGAGGTGGCGGGGACGTCGGGCAGGTTGGCCGAGACGTCGGTCCAGTTGGCGCCGCCGTCATGGGTCTCGAAGAGGTGGCCGACACCGGCGCCGGGGCCCTCGGTCCAGGTGCGCGAGAACCCGTTGAAGGCGACGAAGACGTGCTGGGCGTCGTTCTCGTCCACCGCGAAGGAGGAGATGTAGCGGTTGGGCAGGGTGCCGTCGACTGGCAGGTCGAGCTGGTGCCAGCCGGTGCCGTCGGTCTTGCCCACCGCGATGCCGCGGCTGAAGCCGACGTTGTTGCACGGGCCGCACCAGCCCGCGTACACGGTGCCGTTCACGGTCGCCACCGCGGTGGCGACGTGGCCGGCGCCCAGGTCGTAGGCGCTGGTCCACTCGCTGCCGCTGCGGATCGCGTAGCCCTTGTGCTGCACCCAGACGTGCCGGCCGCCGGCGATCCAGGTGTCGACGTTCTTCGGGTCGGCGGTGATCGGCGCGATGAAGCGGGCCTCGCCGGTTTCCTTGTCCGGCGGGGCGACCTCGTACGAGGTGGCCTTGGCCGGGTCGGTCTTCCAACTGCCGTCGTTGACGGCGCAGTTCTGGGTGACCCAGATGTCGAGGTAGACGTACTCCTCGGCGATGTTGCAGCCGTTGTTCGGGTCGACGATGGTGTCGGCGCCGTCGCCGCCGAAGTTGGAGCCCATCACCTTGTCGTGGGCGCGCAGGATCGACTCACCGTTGTCCTGCATGCCGCCGCTGACGATCACGCCCCGCCCGGAGCGGTCCGCCGGGTCCTTCCCGACGCCGACCGAGTAGTACTGCAGGGTGTCCATGGTGCCGTCGGCCAGGGACTTCCAGTCCGTGGCGTGGCCGGACGCGTCGGCCGCGCCGTTGACCGGGCGGCTGTAGATGCCGCCGTCGTTGCCGACGTACACGCTGGACTTGCCCTTGTACGCGCCGAAGGCGACGGCGTGCTGGTCGGAGTGGGTGGTCTGCGAGCAGTCACCGCTCTGCTTGGCCGGGTCGATGCTCCAGCACGGGAAGCCGAAGTTCCAGTACGGGCCCGGGACGGTCCAGGTGGAGCCGCCGTTCTTGGTCTCCAGGACCTCCTCCAGGCCCGCGTAGACGTGGTCCGGGTCGGCCGGGTCGACCTGCAGGGACTGGTTGTACCAGGCCTGGATGCCGGGCTGGTAGCCCTCGTCCTGCAGCGCGGAGCCGGAGTTCCTGAGCTTCTCCTTGTCCGCGATCTGGGTCCACGGCCCGAACGGGGAGCCGGACTTGGAGACGTAGATGCCCTTGAGACCGGTGTCGGGGTCGGTCGCCGCGACCTCGGGCGACTGGTCGATGGCGTAGTAGCGGGAGCCGTCCGCGGAGGCGGCGAAGGTCACGTTGCCGACGTTCGCGGCGTCGGTCGGCAGGTCGCCGAGCGAGCCGACGCGCTGCCAGCTTCCGTCCGCGGCCTTGCTGTAGAAGCCGTTGTAGGTGTCACCGCCGCGCCAGCCGACCGCCAGCACGACCTTGCCCGGGTCCCTGGGGTCGATCGCGATGTCGTTGGCGATGTTCTTGTACGGCGCGGCCGGGTCGCCGGCCTTCGAACCGCCGGGCAGGTACTCGGGGTTGGGGGCGAACTCCAGCACCCACGGGCCCGAGAGGTCCGTCGTGGAGTGGCTCCACACGCCCCGGCTGGTGGCCGCCCACACCTTGCCGCCGCCGAAGCGCAGCGCGTGGATGATGGTGGACTCCAGCTCGGCGCCGCCGACCCGCATGCCGGGCTGGAACTCGCCGCGCTTCGGGTCCGCGAGCACGTACACGCCGGTGCCGACGTACGAGGTCGCGCCGGTGTTGGACTCGCCGGTGGCGTACCAGAGCCGGCCGCCACCGTCCAGGTTCAGGGTGCCCGTCGAGAGGGACGGGAGCTTGTCCGAGATGGACTGCCACTGGCCGCCGCCGGTGCGGGAGCGGAACACGCCGCCGTTGGCGCCGCCCGCGTACACGTAGCCGTCGGCGTCGGCCGCGATCCCGGTGATCCGGCCGGTCACGTACCCGGATCCGCCGCTGGAGTTGGAGTTGACGTCCCGGTAGCGCGGGTCGTCGGAGTCGTACGGCTTGTCGGTGACGTGGTCCCAGTTGCCGCCGGTGTGCGGCATCGACTGCAACTGCGCCCAGGCCGCACCGTAGGCGCCCGGCGCGACCACACCGGGGGCGGTGCGGGCCTCGGTGTACTGCGCGGTGCCCTCGGCGGAGTTCTCCGCCTCGTCGCCCCCGTCCTCCCCGGGAGCCTCGGACCTGGCGCTGAACGACGGGCCGGCGGCAGCCGCCTGGGCCCGGACCTTCTTCGCGTGCTTCTGCCCGATCTCGGCCTGGTGCTGGGCCTGGTGCGGACGCGGCCCGGGCTCGACGGACGGTGCGGCGAGGGCCTGGGTGGTGGTCAGCCCGAGCACGGTCAGGGTGACGGCGGGCAGCAGCAGCCGCCGGTGTTGCCTCGTGGGCACGATGGTGGGTCCTCCCCGTACGGCGCCGGCGGCGCGGTCGCGCGTTCCGGCGGAAACAGAGCGAAGCCTTGCGGGTCTGCCGTCGCCGAGGAAGGGCGGCGACCGTAACGACTTGTTAAAAGCGTTACTGTTGAGGGCTGTTGCCTTCACCGAATGGCGGCGCGCCGACCGGGAACCGCTCCTCCGTCACCCCTGCCGGGGCTTTGCCCGCATCCGGAGGTCGCCCGGTCCGAACGACGCTCCCAGAACGGGGCGGAGCTTCCCCTGGCCGGGCAGGTGTTCCAGGCGGGGCAGGTCGGCGTACGTGGCGGGGCGTGCGCGCAGGACGGCTCCACTCGTGCCCCCGGTGTTCGCCGTCGTGATCAGGAGCCGCCACTCGACGAGCTGCTCCCCGCGCGATGCGGCCGATCAGATGGTGATCGCCGTGTACCGCTTCGACTCCACACGGCCGGGGAGTTCGGCCGCCCCGGGAAAGACCTGCCCACGGCGGACCATCCGATCCGCCGAATACTCGTGATTCATCCGGATGGCCGCACCCGCAGGCGCGGCACGGCACTCTACGGGGCGGCGGCGGTCATAGTGCTGATCGTGCGTGTACGTCGAGATGGCGGATCGAGGGAGAGTCCATGACGAACGATTCGGGACAGCAGGATGACGACCGCTTTCCGGATGAGGATGTCGCCCTGATCGAGGGGACGAGGAAATTCTTCGCGATCGATCGGGAAGTCAGGGTGGTCCTGGCACCCGCGGACTACCCGGCGGACAAGCTCTTCAGGGATTACGGCGGCAAGTATCTTTACCAGGTCGACGGGGACTTCGGCGGCAAAAGCGTCTGCACCGTGATCCCGCAGCCTCCCTGTTCGAACGACACCCGCGCGAGTTCCCAGCTCGAGCAGAGTCGGGGCGGGGCCTACTTTCCCGAACACGACCTGATTCTCATCTCGGAGGAACCGACCGGGGGGTTCACCAGGAAGCAGGTGCTCGTCCATGAGATCGGGCACATTCGGCAGGTCTGCCAGGGATATCTCCTCGACCCAAAACACGGCAGTCAATCGATGTGGGAATATCACAATATCGCAGCGAACGAGAACCCTGTCAGGTTCAAGGACGGGGAACAAGCACGCCTCGTTTACGACGATCCGGACTGGACGCTGCCAACGAGTGCCGCCGCCCACTACAAGGTGACTGCTTCGCCCAAACCGGAGGTCATCTGGGGAATTCTCAAGGAGCACGTCACCGGCACACAGGATCTGAAGATGCTGGAAGAGTTCGAGAAAGCCGTGGCGGACAAGGCCTACGACGCCCAACAACAAGTAGCACGAGGTTCACTGCCGGTGACCGGCAGAACCCCGAAATACATTCGCAGGGATTTCATCAAGGCGCGCCTCGCGTGCAGATTCCTCAACGATCTCTACCAGGCCAAGGCATAGGACCGAAACCAAGCCCCGGCCCGCCTCCCTCCCCTGACCGATCAGCACGCACAACCGAGAGGACTTCCGCCATGAGCGACCAGGACCAACCGGCGCCCGGGGCGACGGACGCCGAGATCCTGACGGCCCTGCGGGACCGCCTGGTGCAGGAGGGCGGCACCACCACCGACCGGCAGTACCCACTGAACAGCACCACCCTGCCGGCCGGGGTGCCGGGCAGCCCGGACGTCGTGCTGCGGTTCCTCGGCCAGTACCTGGGAGACGGCCCGGTGGTCGGCTCGGAGACCGACCCGGTGCTCGACACCAAGGCGGGCACGCTCGTCCTCAAGGGCCGCTCCGCCGTCCTGGCGAGTGAGAGCGGCGTCACCACGGTGACGTTCACCGTCTCCGGCGGCAAGCTGCGGGTGGGCTGGCGGACCGTCCCCGGCGAGCACTGGAACCTGAGCCACACCTATCCCGCCCTGCGCGGCACCCTGTACGAGACCCTGCCGCTGTACGACCCGCTCTTCGTCCTCACCGACCACGAACAGCCGGCGTCCGACGGCGTGTTCTTCGCACTCAAGGCCGGCCTGCACTTCCAGGGGGCCGTCACCGTCGGCCCCGACCTGGTGCCCGTGGCACGGAAGTCTCCTCCGGCCGGCAGCACGGAAGTCCGGGTCGGCGGCCCGCTGTCGGTCGCCGCGGGCCAGGTCCCGTCGTTCACCTGGCCGGCCGACAGGTCCTTCGCGGCCTTCCAGGTTCGCCGCCCCGGGCAGGCCGATCTGTCCCTCCAGGACGGCCGCCTCACCCTGACCTGCCGGCCGTCGGCTACGGCCGGCAGCTGCGAGGCGGAGGCGGCGGTCGTGGGAACCGTGGACTTCGAGGGCGGCCGGCGCAGCGCGAGCCTCGCCCCGCCGCAGGGCACCCCGAGCACCCGGACCCTGACGCTCACCGCGGCGAGCTGGCCCGCCTCCGTCAAGGAGGCGCTCGCGGTGACCGGCTGCGGCGAGCAGATCGAACCCCGCGTCCCCGCGAAACTCCTCGCCCTGACCGGGTCCCGGATCAACGCCTGCACCCTCACGTTCGCCCCGGACGGCAAGGGCCCCACGGTGACCGGTGTGCGCATCGGGTGCGGGTCCGACGTGGCCTGGCAGGCGACCGACGGCATCGCCTTCTCCGGCGTCGCCCTGGAAGCCGCTGCCACCCGCACGACCGTGGGCACCACCGTCGTCACGAGCTGGACGGTGTCGGTGCTCGGCACCGTGCGCCTGGGATCGGCCGATCTCGCCATGCGCGCCTCGGCCGGCGCCTGGGGCTGCTGGCACATCGAGCCGACGGACCCGGCCCGGCAACTGCCGTCGCTGGACACGCTGGCCGGGCTCACCGGCCTGGCAACGGCCTCGGTCACGGCTCTGCTGCCGGGCTCCCTGCACGACACGAAGCAGCCGCTCGCGCTGTCGCGCGCGGGCCTCGACGTGGACCCGGCCGACTGGACCCTGTGCGCGGTCTCCTTCACCCTCGCCCAGACCACGCCGTGGTCCCTGATCAACAAGGTGCTGACCCTGTCGGACTGGACCGCCGACGTACGGCTGGAGAAGACCGCGGGCACCTGGCGGGCCATGGGCCTGCTGTCCGGCGCGCTCGGCCTCGGCGCGACGCAGCAGCCGAAACTGGCCGTGACGATGGCGGTCCCCGTCGGCAAGGACGCACTCTGGACGCTCCGGCTGCAACCGGGCACGCAGGTCACGCTCCCGTCGGCCCAGGACGTCTTCGGTCTTCTCACCGGCTCCCAGGCCTCCCTGCCACCCGGTGTCGGCTCGGTCGGCGGTCTGGAGGTCTTCGACCTCCTCGTGGCGGTCACACCGTCACCGCCGACCGTACGACGGCTCGGCCTGCGGTTCGCCCAGCAGAAGGAATGGACCGTCGTCGACAAGGCGGTCACCGTCCAGGACCTCACCGGGTCCGTCGACCTGCGCCGTGACGACGGCGCCGGCACCGCCACCGGCGAGCTGTCCGGAGTGCTCACCCTGGCGGGCCAGTCGGTCGACGTCCGCGTGGAGCGGGACGAACAGCACCACTGGCTGCTGCACGCCGCGCAGGCCCTGCCCGTCCACGTCCCCGGCTTCGACAAGCTCGACTCCTGGCTCTCCCCGGACGAGGCCAAGTCCGCGCTGCCCGCCGAACTGCCGCTGTCCAAGGGGATCGACGTGGCGGACGTGTCCGTCGGCTTCGGCGGCGACCACGGCGCCGTCGACCGGATCGGCCTCACCGTCGGCACCGCCGAACTGTGGACGATCGTGCCCGGATCGCTGTCCCTGGACGACGTGTGGGCCGAGCTGAGCATGCCGTACCCGGTGAAGGCCGACGGGATCACCGGCACGGTCCGAGGGAGTCTCACCCTGGGCGGCCTGGCCGTCCTGATGACGGCGCACAGGCCGAAGGAGGCCGGCGGCACCTGGGAGTTCACCGGCACCGCGCAGTACGGCCCGCAGCAGCCACTGGCCCTGGACACGACCGCGGACGCGGTGACGAAGCCCACCCAGGACAGCACCTGGGCGCAGGTCGTCCCGAGCGGGATGAAGAAGCTGGAGCTCAGCGCGGCAGCCTCGCTGTACCTCGATCCGAGCCGCCCGCTGTTCCTCCTCTTCGGACGGGCGTCGTTCGGCCCGGCCCTGGCCGCCGACGCCCTGCTGTACTGCGCCCGGCGGTCGGCGCAGGACAGCACCTGGGTCTACGCCGCGGCGGCCCGCCTCGGTCAGGGCTTCCGCCTCAGCGCGCTGAGCCCGGCCCTGTCCGGGCTCGACGACGTGCTCCGGTGCGACGACGTCCGGCTGGTGGTCTGCGACCTGGGAAGCGGGGACCTGAAGGGCCTCGCCGACACCACCGACACCCTGCTGCAGAAGCTCGATTCGAAGGCCGCTCCCCCGCTGAAGGACCTCCCCGACACCGCCCTGCCACTCACCAAGGGCGTGTACCTGGCCGCCCGGACCGCCCTCGGCTCCTCCCCCGTCCTCACCTACCTGGTGGACCTCACCAGTGACGGAAAGGCGCCCGCCGTCACCGTCACCGCCGTGGTCGACCGGAAGGCGCCGACGCGGACGACGTTCACCGCGGACCTGCCGTGCATCACCGTCCTGGACACCCTGACCCTCGGCCAGGCCACGGGCGCCTCCGGTGTCCGGCTGACCTTCCAGCCCAACCAGCACCGCGCCTTCACCCTGGTCGGCCCGGCCCGGCTGAAGCTCTTCGACACCGAGTACGCCTTCGACCTGACGCTGTACGCCGACACGCAGAAACTCACCTCGAAGGCGACACCGTCCACCCAGGAGCTGGACCAGCCGTTCGGCCTGCCCGGCCTCGTCGTGTCCGGGCTGGCGCTGTCGGTGGACTGCACCTGGGCCGTCCCGGCCAAGGACGGGCAGCCGGCGCAGCCGAGACACTCGCAGTTCACGGTGCAGGGCTCGGCGAGGATCGGACCGGCGCCGGGGAGCGGGAAACCGGACCAGCGGCTGGCGGCCACCGCCGCGCTGGCCCTGGCCGACGGGCACCCGGCGCTGCTGCTCGCGACGCTGGACGCCGACGTGTCCATCGGGTCCTTCCTCGCCCAGTGCGTCACCGGCGACGCGAGCACCTGGCCCTCGGACTTCGTCGAGCTGACGGTCCGCAAGGGCTCGACGGTCTACTACTACGACGCGAAGAAGGACCCGGGCAAGACCCTGGAGAAGTTCGGCGGCGCCACCAGCCCGTACCTCGACCAGTTCCACCTCGACGCCCGGATCCGGCTCACCCTCGACGTCCAGGTCGACGTCCGCGGGCTGCTCTCCTTCCGCCGCGAGAACGGCCGGACCACCGGGATCACGGGCACCCTCGCGCTGGAGAAGCCCATCGACCTCGCCGTCGTGGAACTCGCCGGCACCACCGTGGAGAACGGCCGCTACACCGGCGGCCCGGAGCTGAGCCTCACCAGGGACGGCGGAGCGAAGGACGGCGGAGCGAAGGACGGCGGGGCGAAGAAGTTCGTCCTCAGCACCGGCGTCAACTTCCTCCAGGCCGCCTTCACCACCGTCGAGGTCTCGGCCGCCCCGCAACCGGACGGCGGGCGGCGCTTCACCGGCACCCTGACGGCCCGCAAGGAACTGCCCCCCTTCGGCACCCTGGGCTGCGGCTTCACCTACACCACCCACCCCTCCCCCAGGAAGGCCGAACTCGCCATCGACTGGCCGGAGTTCGAGTGGGCGGGGAAGGTCATCGACCTGCTGAAGCAGATCCAGCAGATCGCAAACTCGTCCGGCAGCGGCTCGGGCTGCGGCAAACTCGCCGACATCGCCGTCCAGAACGCGTACACCGAGAACCTCGCGCTCCGGCCCAAGGTGTCGCTGTCCGACGCCGGGAAGCTGCGCTTCGCGATGTCGCCCACCTTCTCCCTGAGCCTCAAGGACGCCGAGAAGCCCTTCTTCTCGCAGGACCTGCCCTCACTGACCGTCGACGTGCCGGCCGACACCACCTGGTCGGACCTGCCCGCCGTGCTGGGCAAGGGCCTGGCGGACGGCGCCCGGGACTACGTGAAGAAACTGCTCCAGGACACCGGCAAGATCGCCCTGATCGCGGCCTTCGTCTTCGGGAAGAAGGCCGCCGCCTACCTGGCGGGTCTGGTCTGCCGGGGCCTGGCGAACAGTGACGCACCCGCCGCGGGCAACGCCGGGGCGGACGCGGCGTCCGGCGCGGACGGCGGCATCGGCGGTGCCGGCGCCGCGGCGGCGGCCGCAGCGGCGATCGCCAAATCGATCCTGAACTCGAGCGACCACAAGAAGAAACAGGGCAACAACGACGGCAGCCACGGCGGTTCCGACCCCACTCCCGGACGGCCCACGATGACCTCGCTCAGCTACGACAAGGGGCAGCTCACCGCCTGCTGGGACACCGCCCCCTACGCGACCGGCTACGAGTTCGAGGTCGTCAGCCCCTCGGGCCAGAAGCTCGCCTCGGACAAAGTGGACAACGTCATCACCAAGAGTGTGGCCGTCGATTCCGCCACGCTCGCCCCCGGCACGTACACCTACCGGGTCCGCTCCCGGCGCGACGGCAAGACCAGCGAGTGGGCGCAGCTGACCATCGACAAACCGGTCTCCCCCGCACCGGACCTGACGTGGGAGGACACCAAGGCGCAGCTCCGGGCACAGTGGACCGGCGCGGCAGCGGACAGCTACCACGTGCGCTTCACCGACCCCGCCGGCAAACAGCTCGGCCGGGAGCAGACCGTCACGGCGGCGCCGTACACCGCGGTCCAGCCGGTGACCACCCCCGTCCAGGGCCGGTACACCGCCACCGTCCGGGTCGAGCGGGCCGGAACGATCCCCGCGGACCCGGGAAAGCCGGGCACGCGCGACATCATCGACAAGCCGACACCCGTCATCCAGGAGGTCTGGTACGAGGACGACCGCGTCCACGTGCGGTGGAACGGCGGCGAGGGCGCCACCCACTACCAGGCCCAGGTGCTCAAGGACTCCACCGTCGTCGCCTCCTGCGACACCGAGGGATCGGTCCGGCAGGCGGCTCTCGGCCCCCGGAGCGGGACCTTCACTCCCGGCACGCGGTATCGGGTCCAGGTCCGCGTCCACACGGAGGGCGGCGACAGCGCCTGGGCCGGGCAGGACTTCACCGTACCGACGATCCAGCCGCCTACCGTGCCGCCCTGGACCGTCGACGCCGGTCGGATCGTCGTCGGCTGGAAGCCGCTCGCCGCCGACGCGTCCGCGGGTGCCGTCAGCTATGACATCCGCCTCTTCGCTACGGCCACCCCGGACCAGCCGGTCGCCACCGCCGACGCCGTCGCGGCGCCGCCCGTCACGCTCGTCCCGTCCGGCGGCGGCCACCTGGTCGACGGCACCGAGTACGGCGTCCGGGCGCGCGCCCGGGTGGGCCGCGACACCGGGCCGTGGTGCCAACCCATCACACGGACCTTCCGGGCCCTCCCGGCCCCCGGCTCCCCGAAGCTGGAATTCTCCGGGACGCGGCTCGACGCCTCCTGGCAAGGCGCCGAAGACCCCCAGGGCGGCAAGAGCTCCTACGAGCTGACCCTCAGCGCCGGTGACGGCCACCTGGCCGGACCGCTCACCGTCGACGACCAGGCGTACGCCTTCACACTCCCCCAGCCGCTCCCCGACGGCCAGGAGTGCACGCTGCGCGTCCGGTGCACGCGGGACGGCGACACCAGCGCGTGGGTGGAGGCCACCACCAGGTACCCCGGAGCCGTGACGATCACCGAGGCCCGGTACGCCGACGGGCGGGCCACCGTCACCTGGGCCGCCTCTCCCCTGGCGGACGCCGGGTACCAGGTCGACATGACGGAGGAGCCCAGCGGGAACACCACCAGCGACACGCTCCACCCCCAGGGACAGCATCCGGCGGCCACCACGACGAGTTTCGCCGTGCGGCCGCCGACCGCCGGCGTCGTGCTGCGGTTCGAGGTCACGGTGGTGATCGACCTGTCCTCGGGGCTGTCCAGCCCGCCGCTGCGCATCGCCGCCGCCGACCCGGTGGCCGGCGTGACGCCGACCTGGAACGCCGACGGACGGCTGGAGGTCGCCTGGCAGGCCGCCGGCGCCTCCGGCTACCGCGTCACCGTCACCGACCAGGCGGGCCACCGGGCCGTCACCGACACCCAGGGCCCGGCCAGCAGCACGGTGGCCGGCACGGACGGGCTCGCCCCGCACACCCCCTGGACGGTGACCGTGGCCACCCTGGTCGACGGCATCGCGGCCGAGCCCTCAGCGGCCGTGCCGGTGCCGGCCCAGCCAGTGCCGCCGCCCACGGTGAAGTCCACCGTCATTCCCGGCGTGGTCCGCCTCTCCTGGGATCCGGTGGAGGACGCCCGGACGTACGAGGTCCAACTGCTCAGGAACGGGGACGTCGAGCTGAGCGACGACAGCGACCAGTACCCGTCGAAGGACTTCTTCGCCCCGACCCACGACGATCCCTACCAGGTCAGGGTCCGGGTCCGGACCCCGCACGCCGGCGCGTGGTCCGACACCGTGACGGTCGGCGTCGTTCCGCCGGACCTGGCCAGGCCGTTGTCGCTGTTCACGCTGCTCGCGTACCACCTCTGGGTACAGGATCCGGCCCTGGCGGACGACTTCCAGGCCGTCTTCGGCGGCATCGGCCAGAACGCGACCACCTCCGACCCCGCCGGCTCCGGGCCGTACACCGCCGCGTGCCTGGGCGCTCCGCCCGGCGGAAGCTGCACACTCGACGGCGCGACCGTGCCCTTCGCGGCCGTACACGAGCAGATCTCGGCTGAGCGGCTCATCGCGGCCTACCACACGGACGAGCCGCAGACCTCAGGGTGGGCGATCATCGGCTCGGCGCCGGCCTCCGCCTCGCTGTTCGACCTCGCCGTGCGCCTGGCGCGGGCGGCGGTGGGCGACCAGCAGGTGGAGTCCCTGATCAGCGCGGCCCGGAAGGCCGACGTCGCCTGCGCCTACCCCGGGGACGGCTACCGCATGATGGCGGTGTGCGACGGTGCCTTCATCGACCGGATCCCGGGGTCCGGGAGCATCGGGGACGTCATTCTGGACCTGGGCTGGGACGAGGCGCACGACGGCTACGCGGTGACGGGAGACTGGCAGCTCCTGGAGCAGAGCCCGTACGCGGTGGAGCAACTCGCCGTCAGGCTGGCCGCGTTGCTGGTCGGGAAGGGCAAGGTGAGCGCGGAGGACGCCTATCGGGTGTTCAACAACCCGTGACGGCCGACCGGCCGGACCTCGGCCGGGTCGGCGCCGTCTGTGACCGCCGACCCGGCCGTCTCCATGACCGTTGGCAGTCCACCCTCGGTCGGTGCAGGTCACCGTTGCCAGTAAGATCATCGGTCCAATCTCCGTGCCGCTCGTTCGGCGGCCCGCGCCGCCGCGAGCCGTCAGGATCCTTGCCGGGCACGCGAGTCGGACTTCCTGGAACGGGTGGAGCCATGACCGAAGCCGCGGACGCCGTCACGTCCCTCGCGCCCCTGGCCTCCCTGTCGACGGAGGAGTTCATCGCGGGCGTCGAAGCGGCCGCCGCGCGGTTCGACGCGGCGACCTACCCGCAGCGGGAGTTGCCCGCCGAGGACTGGGCCGTCCTGACGGAGGCGGGCGTGCTGCTGCCGGTGCTGCCGGCCGAGTACGGGGGCCGGGACAGCCACGTCGAGATGTGCCGGGTCGTCGAGGTCCTGGCCGAGCGGAACCTGGCCCTCGCCGTCTACACGGCGGTCGTCACCGGGCTGGCGCTGCGGCCCGTCGTGCTGTGGGCCGGTGAGGAGGCCAGGCGCGAGGTGCTGCCGCTGTTCGCCGGCCCGCTGGCGCCGACGGCCGGCTTCGCCTCCACCGAGCCCGGCTGCGGCTCGGCCATGTCGGGCCTGACCACCACCTTCGAGGAGGTCGAGGGCGGCTACCGCATCCGCGGCCGGAAGCACTGGCAGGCGCTGAGCGCCACCGCGTCCTGGTGGTTGGTCGTCGCCAGGCGGGACGGCGACGGCGGCCGCGAGTACGGGTGGTTCGTCGTCGAGCGCGGCGACGGCTTCCACACCTCGCAGCGGTACGAGGCGCTGGGCCTGAAGGTGATCGACTACGGAGTCAACGACATCGACGCGTTCGTCCCCACCCACCGGCGCATCGAGGTCGGGGCCGGGAACTTGAGCTCGATGGTGGACATCTACCTGTCGGGACGGGCGCTGATCGGCGCGCTGGCCTGCGGCTTCCTACGCCGCGTCGCCCGCGAGGCACGTGCCTACGCCGACGCGCGTCGCATCGGGCGCTCGCCGCTGTCGGCGATCGGGTTCGTCCGCTACCGGCTCGAAGCCGTCGACAGCGCGCACACGGTCTGCGCGGCGCTCAACCACCACGTCCGGACGCGGCTGGACCTCACGTCCAACCTCGCCCCCGCGTTCGCCTCCATACAGGCCGTCAAGATCGTGGCCACCGAGCTGATGGTCAGCTCCGCCAACCACTACCAGCAGCTCACCGGTGGTGAGGGCTACCGCAGCGGCTCGCCGACCAACATCGCCGCCCAGGCGTTCCTGGACTCCCGGGTCTTCACCATCTTCGACGGCACCAACGACCTGCTCAGCCAGCAGCTCGCCCAGCACTGCCTGGACAGGGCGGGCAGCTCGGACGGCCGCGGCCTCAGCGCCTTCCTCGCCGACTGGGCGCCGACCGCGCCCGCCGTCTCGGCGCACGGCCTCGACCTGCGCTTCCTCGACGGCGAACTCGGCCAGGAGCACCTGGTCCTGGCCGGCCGGGTGATCGCCTACACCTTCGCCGCCGCCCGCGTCCTGGAGTGGGCCGCCGAGGCCGGCGCCGACGCCGACGACCGGGCCCGCAAGGCGGCCGCGTTCCTCCAGGCCGACATCGAGCGCGTCCGCGTGGAGTTCGACCTCCTGGCGCGCCTCGGGGCCGGTCACGGGGCCGACGTCTGAACCGGGGACCCGCCGGCCTGCCCGGGGCCTCACACCAGCGCGTTGTCCGGATCCCGAAGACTTGGGAGAGTTGGGCCATGCCCAAGAAGCGTCAACGTCCCGCGACCCTGGCCGAGATCACGGCCGCGCTGCCGCCGGTCGAGTACTGGTACGGCGAGGGCATCCCGTCCCCGGCCGGCCGTACGGAGTTCACCGACGACGACGGCCGGCTGTGGCGGAAGGTCCGCGGTCCGCTCCACCGCAACCTCGCCAGGCGTCTGGCGACCCAGGCGGACGAGCTGATCGTGGGAGAGGGCGCCGGCGGGCACTTCCGCCACGTCCCACCGGCCGACCGGCTCACGGCCTGGCACGAGATCAAGGACCGGCTGCACGCGGACGAGGCACCGAGCTACCACCCCTACGAGTTCGCCTCCATGGACGGCCTCCTGACCCTCCTCTACATCGAGGAGAGCTGCTGAGGCCTCCGGTGGGCGGGAGGGGTTGGAGCCGGAGCCGGCGCCGGGTCGGGTTCGGTTCCCGACCCGGCTCCAGCTCCAGCTCCGGCCGTCGCCCCGGTGCTACCGCTCGGTCAGCGCCCGCGCCCGGACGGCGCGGCGCAGCGTGTCCAGCTGGTCCACCAGTCCGCGCCGGGTCGCCGCGGTGAGGTCCGGGTCGGCCAGGCAGGCCTCGGCCGCCCGTACCGTCTGCTCGGTGGCGGCGAAGGCCGGGAAGCCCACCGTGGCGAGCACCCGGGCCAGCGCGGGGCCGCGGCGGCCGGTGGCCGGCCCCAGCTCCTTGAAGTAGCGCGCGGTCAGCTCCTCCAGCAGTTCGGCCTGCTCGGGCTGCCACAGGCCCCGGGCGGTGGCGATGGCCAGGTAGTTGGAGAGCTCGCCGTGGAACAGCGCCTGCCAGGCGGCCTCCTTGGCCGCGGGGTCGGGCAGCGCAGCGCGGCAGCGGGCGGCGCCCTCCTGGCTGGTGCTGCTGGGGTCGGCGGCGAGTTCGGCGGCGATCTCCGGCTCTCCCGCTGCGCCGAGCACGCACAGCCGCAGCAGCAGCTGCCAGCGCAGGTCCGGGTCGAGCACCGGCCCGCCGGGTACCGTGCCGGCCGCCAGCCAGTCGCGCAGTTCGGCGGCCTGCGACTCGCCGTCGGCGGTGGCGATCACGCCGCGCACGGTCACCAGGCGCAGATCGGTGCGGCCCGGCTCGCCCTCGGTGCGCCGCAGCAGGGTGCGGCAGACCTGGGCCAGTCCGGCCAGTGCCTCCGGGCGCCCGGACGGCGGCAGCGCGCAGTCCACCACGAACTCGCGGGCGAAGGAGAGCACCGCGTCCACCAGGTGCACCGAGGTCTCGCCGGGCAGGTGGTCGGCGACCAGCCGCAGGTACTCGCCGGGCGCCAGCTCCCCGTCGCGCACCTGGTCCCGGGCGGCGCTCCAGAGCACCGCGCGGGCCAGTTCCTCGGGCACGGCGCCGAGCGAGGAGCGCACGGCCTGCCAGGAGGCGGGGTCGAGGCGGATCTTGGCGAAGGTGAGGTCGGTGTCGTTGAGCAGCGTCAGCTCGGCGTCGGCCGGCCGCGTGACCGTGGCGTCGGCCGCCAGGTCGACCGGCACGCGGTCGACCGGTTCCAGGGCTCCCTCGGCGGTGCGCCGGTAGTGGGCCACGGTCAGCTGGTGCGGGCGCAGCGTGCCGTCGGCCGAGGTCTGCTCGATCCGGCCGTCGGTCAGCCGCAGGGTGTCCATACCGGTGGTGCGCAGCCAGCGGTCGGCCCAGCCGTGGACGTCGCGGCCGCTCGTCGCCGCCAGGGCCCGGAGCAGGTCGTCGAGGGTGGCGTTGCCGAAGGCGTGCTCGTCGAAGTAGTCGTTGACTCCGGCCAGGAACGCCTCCTCGCCGAGCCAGGCGACCAGTTGGCGCAGTGCGGCGGCACCCTTGGCGTAGGAGATACCGTCGAAGTTCTGCAGCGCCTGGGCGGTGTCGTCCACCGTGCCGGGTGCCACCGGGTGGGTGGAGGGGCGTTGGTCGGCGTCGTAGCCCCAGGTCTTGCGGTTGGCGGCGAAGCCGGTCCAGGCGCTGGTGAAGCGGGTGGAGGAGGCGGTGACGCTGTAGGCCATGTACTCGGCGAAGGACTCGTTGAGCCACAGGTCGTCCCACCACTTCATGGTGACCAGGTCGCCGAACCACATGTGCGCCATCTCGTGGATGACCACCATGGCGCGCTCCTCGCGCTTGGTGTCGGGCACGGCGGACCGGAAGACGAACTCGTCGCGCAGGGTGACGCAGCCCGGGTTCTCCATTGCGCCGGCGTTGAACTCCGGTACGAAGCACTGGTCGTAGCTGTCGAAGGGGTACCGGTGCCGGAAGACCCGGTGGTAGTGGTCGAAGCCCTGCCGGGTGATCTCCAGCAGCTCGTCGACGTCGGCGTCCAGGTGGGCGGCGAGCGAGCGGCGGCAGTGCAGGCCGAGCGGGATCCCGTCGTGCTCGGCGCGCACCGAGTGCAGCGGGCCGGCCACCACGGAGACCAGGTAGCTGCTGATCGCCGGGGTGGGCGCGAACTCCCAGCGGCCGGGCGAGACCTGGCGGCCCAGGCTGTTGCCGACCACGGTCCACTGCTGCGGCGCGGTGACGGACACCGTGTACCGCGCCTTGAGGTCGGGCTGGTCGAAGGACGCGAACACCCGCGGGCCGTCGTCGAGGAAGGACTGGGTGTAGACGTAGTCCTCGCCGTCGGCGGGGTCGGTGAAGCGGTGCATGCCCTCGCCGGTGTGCGAGTAGACCATGTCGGCCTCGACCGTGAGCTCGTTGTCGGCCGCCAGGTCGGTCAGCGGGAAGCGCCCGGCCCGCAGGGCGGCGACGTCCAGTTCGCGGCCGTTCAGCACCACCCGGTGCAGGGCGGCCGGCTTGACGTCCAGGAACGTCCCGGCGCCCGGGGCGGCGCAGCCGAAGCGGATCACCGTGGTGGAGCCGAACAGCTCCTGCCCGCGGGTCAGGTCGAGGTCTACGTGGACGGTGTGGACGTCGAGCAGCCGGTGGCGCTCGACGGCCTCGGCGCGAGTGAGTACTGAGGTATCGGACACAGGGGCCATGCTGCTCCATCCAGGGGGCGAACGGTACGGGCTTTTCGGCTCCGGGCTTCGTGACATCCGGCCACGGCGCCCGGCGAAACCCGTCTGGCGGATCTCGGTGATCGGCGGTAGCGGCGCCGACCGGGCTTCCGCTCGTCGAGGGCCGTCCCCAGCCCTCCTCGACGAGCCGCACCCGGGCAGCTGCACAACCGCCTTCCCCAGACTGCCACGCCGTCGCCGACGCCGCCCACCACAGGAAAACGCACCAGCCTCCGTGTCCGGCGCCGCTGTTGTCAGTCCGTATGGTTCCGGGTTCCGTGCTCCGCGGCGGGTGGCTACCGTCCGAACCGTCGGATATCCGGCGGTCCGGACGGGCCGCCGTCACGCGCCTTCTGGAGGTCACGGTGACCGCGAACCACCCCACCCGCAGGAGCATCCTCAAGTCCGCCGGCGGGCTCGGCGCCGCGCTGGCGCTCGGCGGCGCGAGCGTCCTCGCGACGGCCTCGGCGGCCCGCGCGGCCGACGACGGCTTCGGGCTGCACATCACCGACCGCAACGAGGGCGACGCCCGGATGTGGTACTACCGCTTCGCGACCGCCGAGATCGGCTGGCAGCCCGCCGTCAACGTGCTGCTCCCCGACGACTACCACACCAGCGGGCGCACCTACCCCGTGCTCTACCTGCTGCACGGCGGCCTCCAGGACTTCATCGAGTTCGACCACCAGGGCGTGCGCGACTGGACCGTCGGCAAGCCGCTGATCGTCGTGATGCCCGACGGCGGGCAGGCCGGCTGGTACTCCAACCCGGTCAGCACCAACGTCGGCCCCCGCAACTGGGAGTCCTTCCACATCAACCAGCTGATCCCCTGGGTCGACGCCAACTTCCGTACCTACGCCGAGTACGACGGCCGCGCCGTGGCCGGCTTCTCCATGGGCGGCTTCGGCGCCCTGAAGTACGCCGCCAAGTACTGGGGCCACTTCGCCTCCGTCAGCGCCCACTCCGGCCCGGCCAGCCTGCGCCGCGACAACGGCGCGGTCGTGCACTGGGCCAACGTGTCCGCCGCGGTCAAGGACCTGGCCGGCGGCACCGTCTACGGCGCGCCGCTGTGGGACCAGGCGAGGGTCACCGCCGACAACCCGGTCGAGCGCCTGGAGAGCTACCGCAACAAGCGGATCTTCCTGGTCGCCGGAACCAGCCCCGACCCGACCAACCCCTTCGACACCTTCAACGAGACCGCGGTGCTGGCCGGTCAGCGGGAGTTCCGCGCCCTGCTGGACGGCGCGGGCATCCCGTACGAGGCCCACGAGGAGCCGGGCGGTCACTTCATCCGCGACTACATGTTCCGGCGCGACATCGACGGCATCATCGACCGGCTCCGCAAGGCGTGAGGAGCGCTCCGATGATCTCCCGCTTCTCGCGGCCGGCCCTGGCCGCGGTCGCTGCCCTGTTGCTGCCGGTCACCGTGCAGGCCGCTCCCGCCGTGGCGGCTCCCGCCACGGTCGCTACCGCCCGGGCCGCTGTCGCCCAGGCCGCCACGGCCGCCGGGTTCGCGGCGGCGTGCCCGGCCCGCGGTCAGGTCTCCCAGCACTACTCCGCGGAGCACAACGGCATCGACATCGCCAACGACTACGGCACGCCGATCTACGCGGTCGGCGACGGCCAGGTGCTGATCTCCGGCACGGCCCAGGGCTACGGCCAGTGGATTCGGATCCTGCACCCGGACGGGACCATCACCGAGTACGGGCACATGTACGAGCGGGACGTGGCCGCCGGCGACCATGTGACGGCCGGCCAGCAGATCGCGCTGATGGGCAGCGAGGGCGAAGCCACCGGCCCGCACCTGCACCTGCGGGTCTGGGCCGACCCGGACGCGTCCGTGCGCACCGACCCGGAGCCGTACCTCACGGAGCGCGGTGTCACCGTGCCCTGCGTTCCGGGAAGCGGCCCGAGCCCCGCCCCGCTGGTGTATCCGGCGGAGTCCGGCCGGGTGGTCTCGGCGCGGTCGGCGGACGGACGCCTGGAGGTCTTCGCCGCCGGGGCGAACGGCGTCTCCCACGCCTGGCAGACCGCGATCAACGGCGCCTGGTCGGAGTGGGAGGACCTCGGCGGCCCCGGTGGTGCCCAACTCGCCATCGGTCCGAACGCGGACGGCCGGTTGGAGGTGTTCGCGATCAACGGCAGCACCTTCCAGCACCGTTACCAGCTCCAGCCCTCCGACGCGTGGTCGGGCTGGGAGGACTTCGGCACCGGAGGCCACGACATCGCCGTCGGCTCCAATCAGGACGGACGCCTCGAGGTCTTCGCCTCCGGACCGGTCGGCGTCTACCACCGCTACCAGACCGCGCCCAACGGCGGCTGGTCCGGCTGGGACCCCACCGGCGCAGGCCCTACCGACGCAGGCTCTACCAGCGCTGGCTCCACCGGCGCTGGCCCCGCCAACAGCGAGATCGAACTCGGCAAGGCCCCCGACGGCCGCCTCGAAGTCTTCGCCCTCAACGGCAGCACCTTCCAGCACCAGTGGCAGACCAGCGTCAACGGCGCCTGGTCCCCCTGGGAGGACTTCGGCACCGGCGGCCACGACCTCACCGTCAGCCACAACCAGGACGGACGCCTCGAAGTCCTCGCCTCCGGACCCGCCGGCGTCTACCACAAGTACCAGACCAGCCCTACCAGTTGGTCCGGCTGGGACCCCACCGGCGGCCCCGCCGACTCCCGGCTCACCAGCCGGCAGACCGCGGACGGCCGGGTCGAGGTCTTCGCCATCAACGGCAGCACCGCGCAGCACATCTGGCAGACCGGCCTCAACGCCCCGTACGGCCAGTGGGACACCTTCGGCACCGGCGGCACCGAGATCGGCGCCGCCACCAACGCCGACGGCCGGATCGAGGTCTTCGCCGCCAACACCGACGGCGTCCACCACAAGTGGCAGACCGGATTCTCCACCTGGTCCGGCTGGGCCTGGCTGAACACCACCCCCGGACCCGCCGTCAGTCGAGGAGCCACCCGGTGACCAGAGCGCACCTCCCCCTGCTGTCCGCGCTCACCTCGCTGGGCGTGGCAGCGGGCCTGATGGTCGGCGCCACGCCCGCGCCCGCCGCCACCGGCATCGACCTGTGCACCGGGGTCGGCTACACCGCGGGCTTCCGCGGCGACGCCCTGGTGACCGCGATCGCCGTCGGCATGGCCGAGTCCAGTTGCAACCCGCTGGCGTCCAACGTCCAGGGCAACAGCCCGCAGTCCACCGACCGCGGCCTGTGGGAGATCAACGACTACTGGCACAGCGAGGTCACGGACGCCTGCGCCTACGACGCCCAGTGCAACGCCAACGAGGCCTACCGCATCTCCAACCAGGGCATCGACTGGCACCAGTGGTCGACCTACGCCGCGGGCGTGCACCAGCGGTACATGGACGCGGCGCGGGCCGCCGTGGACCGGCTCGGCCACCACGAACCCGGTCCGGCGCCCGTGGTGTATCCGGCGGAGTCCGGCCGAGTGGTCTCGGCGCGGTCGGCGGACGGACGCCTGGAGGTCTTCGCGGCCGGAGCGAACGGTGTCTCCCACGCCTGGCAGACCGCCATCAACGGCGCCTGGTCGGAGTGGGAGAACCTCGGTGGACCGGGCGGCGCGGAGCTGGCGGTCGGCGCCAACGCGGACGGCCGGTTGGAGGTGTTCGCCATCAACGGCAGCACTTTCCAGCACCGTTACCAGCTCCAGCCCTCCGGCGCGTGGTCGGGCTGGGAGGACTTCGGCACCGGAGGCCACGACATCGCCGTCGGCTCCAACCAGGACGGACGTCTCGAGGTCTTCGCCTCCGGGCCGGTCGGCGTCTACCACCGCTACCAGACCGCGCCCAACGGCGGCTGGTCCGGCTGGGACCCCACGGGCGCTGGCTCCACCGGCGCTGGCCCCGCCAACAGCGAGATCGAACTCGGCAAGGCCCCCGACGGCCGCCTCGAAGTCTTCGCCCTCAACGGCAGCACCTTCCAGCACCAGTGGCAGACCAGCATCAACGGCGCCTGGTCCCCCTGGGAGGACTTCGGCACCGGCGGCCACGACCTCACCGTCAGCCACAACCAGGACGGACGCCTCGAAGTCCTCGCCTCCGGACCCGCCGGCGTCTACCACAAGTACCAGACCAGCCCCACCAGTTGGTCCGGCTGGGACTCCGCCGGCGGCCCCGCCGACTCCCAGCTGACCAGTGAGCGTTCGCCGGACGGCAGGGTGGAGGTCTTCGCGATCAACGGCATTACGGCTCAGCACATCTGGCAGACCGGCGTCAACGCGCCGTACGGCCAGTGGGACACCTTCGGCACCGGCGGCACCGAGATCGCCGCGGCGGGCAACGCGGACGGCCGGATCGAGGTGTTCGGCTCCAACACCGACGGGGTCCACCACCGCTGGCAGACCGGGTTCTCCACCTGGTCCGACTGGGCCTGGCTGAACACCACCCCCGGACCCGCCGTCCCCTGACAACGCCCTGGCGCACAGCGATCCACCCGATCAGCAGGCGCGGCCTGCTGTGGTGGGCGGCCGAGCGGGAGCACTCGTGCTCCCGCTCGCGGGCCGTTCCGCGCCAGTGGCGTCCGCCGACGCCGCCGGGCCCCACCCGCGGGTCGGCGGCGGCCGGCGGCTGTGGGCCGTCGGCGGCGACCGCCCGGGGGCGCCGATGCGTCCGGGGGCGCCGATGCCCTGACTGCCGGGCGGGCCGCCGGTGCCCCGACCGAACACCCGTACATTCCACTGTCACCTTGTCAAGTAGCGTGCGGCTCCGGTTTATTGTCGTACGCGAAGAGGTACCGTCCGTCCGTCCGGCCTGAGCCGGCGCGGCACGGGAAGCGGTGCGCGGGGACGGAGGCGCGGTGCGCGGGACGGGGCAGCGGTGAGCGGGATTGTCGTCCACCTGCCGGCGGGGAACGGCGACGCCCCGGTGACCTTGCGGCTCGGCCCGGGCGAGCGGGCGCGCTTCGGCCGCGGTTCCGCCCACACCCCGGTGGAGCTGCGGCTCGGCGACGAGTCGGTCTCCCGGCTGGCCGGTGAGATCCACGCCACCGACGACCACTGGCAGTTGAGCAACCTCAGCAACACCCATGCCTACCTGGTGGAGAACCCGGAGGGCGCCGGCGAGTACCTGCGGGTGCCGCCACGGCGGGTCGGCGCGCCGATCCCCTTCGAGTTCTCCCGTGTGGTGCTGCCCTCTCGGCGGGAGACCCCGCTGTCCTTCCAGGTCTTCGCCCCCGACCACGTCTACCTGGACCCGGACACCCGCGGCGGCTCCCGGGACAGCCGCACCATGACGGCGTACTCGCTGGACGAGACCGCCACCTACTTCCTGGTCCTGGTCGCGCTCTGCGAGCCGTGGCTGCGCGACCACTCCCCCGCCGCCGTTCCCACCACCCCGCAGGTGGTCGCACGGCTGCACGGCCACCCCGCCTGCGCCCGGCTCACCGCCCGCGCGGTCAGCTCGCACCTCGACTACCTCGCCGACGAGAAGCTCCGCATCGACCTGCCCGACGGCGACCGCGCGGACCGGCGCGGCGGCAAGCGCGAGGCCGTCGTGGGGCTCGCCCTGAAGTTCGGCATCGTCCGCGAGGAGCACCTCGCGCTCCTGCCGAGCCCCGGCTCCGGCTCCGGCTCCGGCCGGTCCGGACGGTAGGGAGGGCGGCGATGCTGCAGGACCCGGCCTTCCCCGTGGACAGCGAGGAACTGCTGCCGGCCGGCCACCGGGTCGGCGAGTGGACCATCACCGGGCCGATCGGCGAGGGCGCCTGGGCCACGGTGTACGCCGCCCACCGGAGCGACCACCGGGCCGAGGGCGGGACCGCCCCCCGGACCGACCACCGGAACGACCGCAGGAACGACCGCAGGAACGACGAAGCGAACGACGAGCCGGACGACACCGTCGCCCTCAAGGTGCTGCCGACCGCCGGACTCGCCCCCCGCCAGGCCCGCCAGGTCGCCGAAGCCGCCCGGCGCGAAGCCGAGTTGGCCCGCACCGCCCCGCACCCTCGGCTGGTACGGCTGCTCGACACCCTCGTCCTGGCCGCCCCCGACCAGCCCTCGCTCGACGGCGCGATCGTCCTGGTCATGGAACGCGCCCGGTGCACCCTGCGCGACCTGCTCGCCACCGGCGTCGACGAGGCCGAGGGCGCCCGGATCGTCACCGGCATCTGCGAGGGCCTGGCCCACCTGCACCGCTCCGGCTGGGTCCACGCCGACCTCAAACCGGAGAACGTCCTCATCGGCGCCGACGGCGAGGTCCGTCTCTCCGACTTCGGCCTCGCCATCGAACTCACCGGCACCCACGGCCACGGCGCCCCGATGGGCACCCCCGACTACCTCCCACCGGAGCGCTGGCGGGAGCCGCTCGGCGAACACGGCGTCAAGGTCCGTACCGCCGCCGACATCTGGGCGCTCGGCATCGTGATCCACGAGGTCTTCGCCGCCGGCGGCCGGCCCTTCCCCGGCACCACCCCGACCGCCCGCTGCGCCGCCGCCCAGCAGTACGCGGAAGGCCGCGCCGCCCTGCGGCTGGCCGCCGCCGTCCCCCCGTTCTGGCGCGCCCTGGCCGCCGACTGCCTCGCCCCCACCCACGCCGCCCGCGCCCCGCACACCGCGGAGAGCCTGCTCGGCCGCATCCGCGCCCACCGCCCCGACCGGCGCCCGCGCCCCCGCCGCCCGTACCCGCGTCCTCGCCCGCGCACCGCCCTGCTGGCCCTGGCCTCCTGTGCCACGGTCGCCGCCACCGTCACCGCCCTGTGGCCGCACCCGGGGCCGTCCGGACAACCCGCCCACGTGCGGGTCTTCAACGCCGAACGCGGCTGCCAGGACCGCACCGACCGCGACCCCCAGTGCAGCCTCGGCCTCGCCGTCGACCCCCTGCGCCCCTACACCGCCGACAACGTCGTCCCCGTGCGGGTCTGGCACGACGACACCCTCGACGCCGACTGCCAACTCCCCACCGGCCTCCCCGTCATCAACGAGGAGGACCTCACCTCCACGCTCTGGTACCGCATCCGCCTGCCGGGCTCCTCCACCACCGCCTGGCTCCCCGCCGTCCGCACCAGGGACCGCCCTGCCCTGCTCCGCTGCCCGTGAACGCCGCCGGCCCGGCTACCCGCCCGTCGGCCGGCCGGCGTTGGGGGCGCCCCGCTGCTCGGGCTCGACGGCACCGCCGTCACCGAGCAGCGGATGAACCTCCCTCCCCGGAGGACGGGGTCAGGGAGCGGGTGACCGCCTGCCGGATGCTCCGGCGGCGCGTTGGCAGAGCTCGACGAGGGAACCGAGGAACTGGCCGCCGTAGACGCGGGCGGCGGCGCAGGGGTCCGTGTTGGCGTCGGCGGCCGGGCCGCCGGGCGGCCGGGCGGTGGAGGGGGCGGGCCGTGGTCGGGGGTGAGCGCCCGGGAAGTGCGGTCGCTGCCCCGGCCGGGCGCCGTCTTCGCCCGGCTCGGCGGCCGGGGTCTCCTGCTCCTCGGTGGGCACGGCCTCCGGCGTGGGGACGGGCTCCGCGGCCGTCGGCTCCGGCGGGGGCGGCGCGGGGACCGGCGCCGGGGAGGCCGACGGCGCGGAGTGCTTCAGGGCCCCCACGACGGCGGGGGCGACCGGCTGGTCGTCGAGCGCCGGGCGCGGCCCCATCCCGAGGTAGGCCCGCGGGCCGGCGTCCGCCGCCCCCGAGAGCAGTGCCGTCGCCAGCACGACCGCCACGACGGCGCCACGCCCGAACGCCCGGGCCGGGGACGGGTAGAGGGGCGGACGCCCGGCGCCGGCCTCCGCCGAGGGCTCGGACTCCAGCAGTTCCACCCGGCGCCGGCAGACCTCCGCGTTGCGCGAAGCCGCCCACTGCTCGGACGCCCCCTGGTCGGCCCACGCGGTGGCCGTCCCGGTGAACAGGTCGGCCGCCAGGCCTGGGTCCCCGCCGACCGCCGCGACGTAGGCCCGCACCTCCTGCGCGCGCAGCGCCTCCGGGTGCGTGGCGCCGCGCTCCAGGGCGACGTGCTGGTGGAGCTCCTCGGCCAGGCGGGCGGCGAGAACCGTTTCCCCGACCTCCATGGCGCCCCGGATCAGGTCCACCCTGGGGGCGTAGGCGGCGGGCGGCTTCTCGGCTGCCGTCCTTGACGACGTGTCGGTCGGATCGGTCATGGGCCCCTCGCAGGTGGTCTCCGAACGATGGATCACGTCACCTATACCGGTCGGGGCCACCCGTCGGCCGGTCCACGGTCGTCCCTTCGGGTGAAAGCGTCAACGAGCGATCGGACGCCGTCCGGGGTCCGGGCCGCCCTGATCGGCCTGCGGTGGACCTCCGGTAGGCCGCCGGAAGGCCTGCAATCGGCCTGCGATCAGCCCCCGGCCGGCCTCCGGTCCGCCCGGCGGCCGAACGGAGGCCGACCGGAGGCCGACCGGCGCGCCCGTAATGGCTCCGCGCCGGAATCGCCGCTTCGAGTGACAGGCCGACAGCAGGGGCACACGTCCGACCAGCGGTGGACCCGCCGCATCGTCGGCTCAGCGGATCACGCCGGAAAGGTCCAGTCGCTCCATGCGGTTGAGGCACTGTCCGATCTCGACGATCAGGTCCTCGGCACTCAAGGGGAACTCCTCGGGACCGGTGGACAGCAGCTCCGCGACGTTGCCCTCGTCATCCTCGACGGCAACCGTGGCCAGCAGATCCGTGCCGGTGACACTGAAACCGATGGACAGCTGGACGGCCACCGTCAGCCCACTCGCCAGCTCGATCACCTGGCCATCGGCGTAGGACGCCTCATCCGGCCGGTCCGAGAACTGCCACCCCGGCCCCAACGACTCACGCCTGCGCACCGAACCGACCGGGGCGCCCTCCTCCCAGGCGCGCGCCAGCCTCCTCAGCCCGAAGTGGGCATCCCGAAGCACCACAGCCAGCGCAACGGCGGCCTGCCCGGTGCCATCCATCAAGTCCGCTTCCCACCCGTGTCCGTATCGATCCTCGTACTCCTTCGCGCCGGGCCGTCCGGAGGCGAAGGCGGCCACCGTCACTCATCGTCAGTTCTGTGGAAAGACAAAGATCAGTCGATGGCCGTGGGCCACAGCGTAGACCCGCGCCGGCAACCGGTCCGGGACAGCCGCCGGATCTGCCGCTGACGGCCGGGTGGTCAAGATCCCTGTCAGAGGACCGTCGGGTTGGACGGCCGCGCGGAGTCGGGGTCGGGCGAGAGCGACCGACACCTCCCACCAGCTGTTCTCCGCCGCGCGAAGAGGCGATCGGCTGACTAGAGTGGGCACATAGGTCTCGTGTGTGAGTACCGGTCAACACGACTGGTGGCAGGTGGAAACAGACCGGCCAGTCGTTTCTGCAGTAGTGACATGTCGCTGTTCAACCATTGAAAAGTTCAACACCCCTCCGATGCTCGAAGGAGGCGGAGTCATGGTGGGAATTCTCAAACGCCGCGGTGGCGCAGTCCTCGCAACTGCTCTACTGGCTGCGGGAACCATCGCCGGCCCGACCGCGGCAGTGGCGGCGCCCGTACCCAGTAGTCCAACCATCCTGCCGACCCAGGTCGTCATCAACCACAACGTGACCTTCGGTGGAGGAGTCCCGGTCGGCGGCTGGTACTCATTGAGCGTCTTCCCCAGCGGGTCGTTCAACTACTCCGGCCACATGCACGACTCGGGCGCGCCGAGCTACAACCTCGCCGGTGTCTGCGTCGTGCGCTTCAACAACGGCACGGCCTTCGTGTTCCAGACGGCCGGCCGTATGCACGGGACCTTTGAATCGGGGTCCCGGGACTACAATTGGAACAGCAACGGCACAAACCAGTCCATCCGCGACGCTTGGCAGGCCTCGGGCGGCGGCTGGAACGCGAGCTGCAACAGCAAGGTCAACGCCGACATCGGCGCTCTGGTCAACTCGACGATCCAGGGGGTCGGATACGTCGCACAGGTCATCGCGGTCGTCGGGTGACCCGGTCGGCACCGTCGACGTGGCCCCGTACGGGAACCGCACGAAGTGGTTCTGGCTCAACTCCCGCGGAATTCGAGCCAGAACCACTTCATGAAGGCGAACGAAGCCACAGCGGGGCTTCCGCCGGCCCCGCCGGGCCAGGGAAATCCGCTGGCGCGAGGCTCGCCGGGCCTTGATCCTTGGCACCGTGCCACAACCCAAGCAGCAGATTCGCGCCCTCCACACGGCGTCCACGGTGACCGTCTACCAGGCGTACAGGCCGGAGATCGGCCTGCCCGCCGCACGGGACGGTCGGTTCCCGGCGGCGTGGAAGAGGGACCGGATGACATGGATCAAGCCGTCGTTCCTCTGGATGATGTACCGCTGCGGGTGGGCGCGGAAGGAGGGACAGGAGACCGTCCTCGCGATCGAGATCACCCGCGAGGGCTTCGAATGGGCGCTGGAGAACAGCTGCCTGTCCCACTACGAGCACGGGCTGCACTCCGACCGGGCTTCCTGGAAGCGCGAGTTGAAGCGGGCCCCGGCGCGGGTGCAGTGGGATCCCGAACGGGATCTGCACCTCCAGCCGCTGGCCCACCGGTCACTTCAGCTCGGCCTCGCCGGCGAAGCGGCTGGGCGGTACGCGGACGAGTGGATCACCGCGGTTGAGGACGTCACCGCGCTCGCGCACACGATCCACGCACGCGTGCGGGACGGGGACCTGGACGCCGCGCGGAAACTGCTTCCCGCCGAACGGCCCTATCCGGCGGGCGCCATGCTGCTGAACCACCTGGGCGGCTGAGCGGTTACGAGAACGCGACCGGCGGCACCCGGAGTTGTTGGATCGGTGGCTCCGAGTCGGCTGTGGAGGCGAGAAGGCCAACGAGCCCGAGGCGGTTGCAGCTGCAAGGGGCGACCTGGGAGCGTCAGTTCCCGCTCGGGAACCCGCCCGCCTGGATCGCGGCAATGAAGGAGTCCCAGGCGGCGGTGGGGAAGACGAGGGCCGGGCCGTGGGGGTCCTTGGAATCACGCACGGGGACGAGACCGGGGAATCCGGGGGCCACCTCGATGCAGTCGCCGCCGTCCGGGCCGCTGTAGCTGCTCTTGAGCCAGTCGGCCGCGTCGAGCTCGTTCCGCGTCATCTCTGAACCCTTCCAACGCTTCGGCGATCAGCGCGAGCGACTCGCCTGCCGTGAGCGCATCGCCACGCAGCCGATCATAGCGCCGCCGGTGTCCAGAGACGATGGACGGTTCGTCGCAGGGGTTACCCCTGTCGAGGCTCTCCGAGTACACCGAATGCCGGCCATCCGGCATCTCCAGAAGGACCATTGGGATCTTGATGATCGTCGCCCGAGCCGTGAACGGCACCACCTGGATGACGATGTTCCCGCGTTGGGCGAGGTCCAGCAGGTGCTGCATCTGGCGCGCCATCACCTTCGGCCCGCCGACCACCGATCGAATGGCGCTCTCGTCCAGCAGGACGACCAACTGCGGACCGCCATCGGCAAGGAACCGCTCCTGCCGTGCGAGCCTCGCCTCGACTCGCTCCTCGATCGCCTTGGGGCCTTCGTCAGTCCCACCCGCCTCGAACATCGCTCGCGCGTAGTCCCGACACTGGAGCAGCCCGTGCATGTAGTCGGTCTGGAACACCTGGGCCCCGACCGCCTCGGCCTCCGCGTCGGCATGGGTCTGGAACCAATCCGGGTGCTCGATCTGCGCGCTCCAGTCGACCCGGTGATACAGCCGCATCAGCAGCCCACCGGTGTCCAGCAACTCCTCAAGCAGCTCGACTTCCTCGACGGTCGGCTTCCGCCGCCCACCCTCGGTCCGCGAGATCACCGTTCGGTCGAGGTGGAGCAGCTTGCCCAGGTCCTCCTGGGTAAGCCCCGCCAACTCCCGGGCGTAGCGGATCTCTTCACCGAACATGATCGCGGAACTCGCCGTCGGCTTGCGCATCTTCCGCTGTGTCATCGCTACCCCCTGCCGTACGCCACGCGCCCAACACGTGCTTCTGCGCGTCACCGTACCCGCACATTCCGACCGCCGACCTCGGAACGCGATCTTTTGCATGCAGAGCGTCACATGCGCGCCCCCTCTGCACGCCCCTCTCCACGGCCCGCGCTTGAACCCCACGCAGGAAGTCGACCCCGCCGACTTCCTACGCGCTCAGCTGACGGGCCGGGCGGAAACCGCTGTGCGCGAGTGGGCGCCGTGCGCGAGACTGCCGGAATGTACCTGGGCAACGACATGGTGACGGAGCTGGTCAGGCGGGCCATCGACGCACCCGACCGGCACACGAGCGAGGACCTGCTGCGGCGCGCCGCCGAAACCGACGCTCACCACGCGGTGGCGCGCGCGGTCGACCTGCTCCGGTCGCCCCGGCCCCTGGAACGGGCCCTGGGCTGCGGTCTGTTGGGGTTCGCGAGTGACGTCCACGAGGACGTCCGGGCGGAAGCCGCCGTCACCCTGACCGCCCTCGCCACTCGGGAGTCCGACCCCGACGTCCTCTGCTCGTTGGCGCGCGCCCTGGAGCAGACCGAGGACCCCCGTGCCGTACCCGTCCTGGTGGCTCTGGCCGAACACGAGGACTCCGAGGTGCGGCAACGGACGGCCATCGCGCTCGGCGGCTTCGCCGACGGGCCGTCCGACGGGCCGGTGGTCCGCGCGCTGGTCGCCCTCACCCGGGACGCGGACCCGGACGTACGCGACTGGGCGACGTTCTCGCTCGGCTTCCAGTCCCAGGCCGATACCCCGGCAGTCCGGGCCGCCCTCTGGGAACGGACGCGGGACGCCGACCCGGACGCCCGCGCGGAGGGCATCCGCGGCCTGGCGCGGCGGCGCGACCCGCGCGCCGCCGCGCTCCTGCGCGAGCTGCTGGCGGACCCGGACGGCGCCGAGGTCCTCACCTTCCGGGCGGCGGAGATCCTGGGCGACCCCGAACTGCTACCACTCCTACAGGACTATGACCCGGACGACCACGGGGTGGCCGAGGCCATCGCCGCCTGCGATCCCGCGCAGAAGGCCCGGCACGACGAGGCCGCCTGGACGCTCGTACACACACTGGAGCAGCTGCGGCCCGAACTGACACCCGCGATCTGGGCGACCCGCTGCGAACCCGGCCTGACCCTCAGCCTGGGCAGCGACCCCGACGCACCGGTCTACGACGTCGCGGCACTGCTCGCCCGGGCGGGCGGCGATCCCCTGCGGGCGGCCGAACTGGTGGGCGGTGACCACCCGTCGGCCATCGGTCGCTGAGCACTCCTGACGAAAGTGGTGGCAGCGGGGCGAGGTCAGCCGAGTGATCGCGGGCGAAAACCCGGCGACGTCGGCGACCGTCCCCGGGATACTGGTCGCCCATGGATGAGGTCGAAGTCGTCGTCGCCCATTCCGAGCGTGCGACTCTGCGGGTCGGCGACGTGTTCCTGAAGGTGGACGCCGACCAGGCGCGCATCGATGTCGAGGTCGAGGCGATGTCCCTGGCTCCGGTCCCGACCCCGGAGGTCCTGTGGCGCAAGCCGCCCGTGCTCGCGCTCGCCGCGGTTCCGGGGACGACGCTCGGGCGCCTCGGTGGGCCGTCGACCGGGTCGCCGGCGGCGTGGGCCGCGGCGGGTGCCGCCATCCGGAGGCTGCACGACGCGCCGCTTCCGTCCTGGCCGGGACGGGCCGGGCGGAGCATCGCCGCGCTGGCGGCGGAACTCGACGACGAGTGCGAGTCGCTCGTGACGGACGGCGTCCTGCCCGCCGACCTGGTCGCCCGCAACCGCCGGGTCGCCGAGGCCGCGCTCCGGCCGTGGACTCCGGCGTTCACGCACGGCGACCTGCAGATCGCGCACGTCTTCGTCGACGGTGACGAGGTCACGGGCATCATCGACTGGTCCGAGGCGGGCCGGGGTGACGCCCTGTACGACCTCGCCACCTTCACGCTCGGACACGAGGAGCACCTCGACGACGTCATCGCCGGCTACGGCACCGGCGCCGGCATCGACCTCGACGTGATCCACGCGTGGTGGTCGTTGCGGAGCCTGCTGGCGGTCCGCTGGCTGATCGGGCACGGCTTCGACCCCTTCGCGCCGGGCTGTGAGGTCGACGTGCTGAGATCCCGGATGTGAAGCCGCGCGGGGCCGGCTGCCTCTGCACCCGGCCCATGGCGAACACCTGCCCGTCAACGCACCCGTCCACGGGCCGTCGACGTCGTGTACACCCCGACCAGGTGGCATCACCTCGGGCCGGTTCCAAGAGGGGAGCCGGCCCGAGAGGAGAGCCCAGAGATGATCACCCGTCGTACGGCCGCCACCGCCGTCGTCCTGTCCGCCGCGACCCTCGTGTCCGGGATGGCCTTCGGCGCCGGGACCGCCGGCGCGGCCGAGTCGCTGCCGACCGGCGGCGCCGCCTACCGCTTGTCCAACTACGCGGGCGGTGCCCTCCAGTGGGACAGCCGCGACAGCGCCCTCAACGTGGTGGTCCGCGAGTCCGACCAGTCCTCCGCCCGGCAGTCCTGGACGTTCCGGGACGAGGGCGACGGCACCTGGTCCGTCAGGGCGCCCGGTACCGACACCGCGCTCGACCTCGACCGGGGCGGGAACACCGTCGGGGCCCGGAACTACACCGGCGCGGGCAACCAGCGGTGGTGGCTGGAGAACACCTCGGCGGGCGGCGGCCGGGCCTGGCTGCTGCACAGCGCCTCGGACAACGGCCTCTGCCTCACCCGCAACAGGGACCTGAACGCCACGGTGGCCGCCTGCAACCCGGGGGATCCGACGCAGTCCTGGAACCTCGACCGCAGCGGCATCACCACACCGCCGACCACCGACCGCCCGACCATCGACCTCGACTACGCGCAGGCCCCGGACCTCGGCCCGTGGCTGGAGCAGCAGAAGAAGACCGTCGCGGACTACTACCCGGCGATCTCCGACCTGATCATCAGGGGAACCTTCAAGGCCCCCTCCTACTTCAAGATCATCATGGACCCGGCGCTGACCGATCACCCCGCGTACGCCTGGACGAACCCCGACACCGGCGTCAAGGAGATCCACGTCAACATCGGCTACACCCGGGACAACAAGGGCGACACCGGCTTCCTGGTCCACGAGGCCGTCCACGTCGCGGTCGCCGACAACCCGACGGACCGCCCGTGGTGGCTGAGCGAGGGTCTCGCGGACTGGGTGCGCGACTACAACTTCCAGCCCGGCACCGGCGCCCAGCACTTCGACCCGGACACCGGCTACGACAGCGGCTACCAGGCCACCGCCCGCTTCGTCGACCACATCTCGAAGACCTACGGCAAGCCCGCCCTGGCACACCTGCTGAACACCACCGAGTACAGCGAGCAGCTCTGGGTCCAGCTCACCGGGAAGAGCGCGCAGCAGCTCTGGAACGAGATGCCGAAGTAGCACCCGCCCCCCATCTCCCTGAACCCGCGCACAGGAAGTCGGCCCCGCCGACTTCTCGTGTGCGCGGGGTGGTGGGGGCACGGCACAATCGGGCCGTGGGAACGACTGTTCACGGATTCGTGGAGTGCCGCACCTGGGGCGCCGGCCTCGGCGTCGAGGAGACGGCGTGGTACCCGGCCATCGAGCTGTCCATGCTCGGCATGACCCGGGACTACGCCGCTTTCGCCTGCCTCTTCGGCGTCCGGGACCTCAGCGGCCACTGGCGGCCCGTCGCCGCCGGCCGCGGCCTGCCCGTCGACGTGTCGGAGAACGCCCGTGCCGAACACGCGTCATGGGGTGAGGCAGCGTTCGGCGCCACCTGGCTGGGCTGGAACGAGATCCTCGCCGTCGACTGGGACGAGCCTGCACTCCCCCGGGCCACCAGAATCACCCGGTACCGGCGGCTCCCGGAGGGCACGCTGGAACTGGTGCACACGGAGGACTGGAGCCGGGCGTTCGCACGGGCGAGCGGTGTGAACACCCTGACCGTCGACCCCGGCCGCATAGGTGAACTGTGGGCCGAGGGCACCGAATGGGACACCGGCGCCCTGCTCTTCCGCGCGGAACGCCACCGTCGTCGCGACGCCGTCCCCGCCGACGGCTCGTGGCAGCCGGTGTGGACCGTCATGCGCACCCTCGCGGACGTGCACGGCGAGCAGAACGTCCGGCTGGTCGTCTGGTTCGAGGAGTAGCCCTGCTCACCTGGGGCATCGTCAGCCCCAGGTGAGCGGGCCCCGACTCAGGTCACCGGGCGGTTGCCGCGTTCCGCCGCTGGCGCCAGTAGCCGACGGCGCTCAGGGCGGCGACCAGGACGCCGGCCGCGTAGAGCTGGTCGCGGTTGCCGGGGCTGGTGGTCATCAGGGCCAGGAGGGCGACCACGGCGGCGATGGCGAGCCAGGTCAGGTACGGGTAGGCCCACATGCGCACGGTGAGCAGTTCGGGGCTCTCGCGCTCGACCCGGCGGCGCATGCGCAGCTGGGCGATGCCGATGAAGAGCCAGACCACCAGGATGGCCACGCCGGTGGAGTTCAGCAGCCAGAGGAAGACGGTGCCCGGCCAGAAGTAGCCGGCCAGCACGGCGGCGAAGCCGAAGCCGCAGGAGGCCAGCACGCTCAGTCGCGGGACGCCGCCGGTGACCTTGGCCAGCGCACGGGGACCCAGACCGCGGGTGACCAGCGAGTGGACCATCCGGGAGGCGCTGTAGATGTTGGCGTTCATCGCGCTCAGCAGGGCGATCAGCACCACGGCCTTCATGACGAGGGCAGCGCCGGGAACGTTGAGCAGCTGCAGCACCGTGACGTAGGGGCCCAGCTTCACCACGTCGGGGTTGTTCCAGGGCACCAGGGTGACCGCCAGGGCCATCGTGCCGATGTAGAAGATCGCGATCCGCCAGACCGCGGTGCGCACGGCGGTGGCGACGTTGCGGCGCGGGTTGTCGGACTCGGCGGCCGCGATGGTGACGGCCTCCAGGCCGCCGTAGGCGAAGACCGCGGGCAGCAGGCCGGTGATCAGGCCGTGGCCGCCGTGTGGCAGGAAGCCGCCGTGGCCGGTCAGGTTGGCGGTGCCGGGGGCGTGGCCGACGACACCGGCGACGCCGAGCACGCCCAGAGCCAGGAAGGCGACGATCGCGGCGATCTTGACGGCCGCGAACCAGAACTCGAACTCGCCGAAGTTCTTCACGGCGGTCAGGTTGGTGGCGCAGAAGAAGACCATGAAGATGCCGACCCAGACGAAGGCCGGAACCCCGGTGATCCAGGAGTGCACGAGCGCGCCGGCGGCCGTGGCCTCGACGGCGACGGCGACGCCGACCGTCACCCAGTACAGCCAGCCGGTGGTCAGACCCGCCCAGAGGCCGATCTCGCGCTCGGCGTGCACCGAGAAGGAACCGGAGGCCGGGTGCGCGGCGGACATCTCGCCCAGCATCCGCATGACCAGCATCACCAGCAGACCGGCCGCGACGAACGCCAGGATGATGCCGGGGCCGGCTACCGCGATGCCCGCGCCGGAGCCCACGAAGAGGCCGGCGCCGATGACGCCGCCGAGGGCGATCATCGAGAGGTGGCGCCGCTTGAGGCCGTGGCCCAGCTCCGGGGCGGCCTGGGCCTCGGGGGCTCTCGACGCCTTGGTGGTGCTCATCGGGGATCCATTCCTGTGACGGACGACTCGTGCGGACATGCGCCCCTGGTTTCCTGAAGGGAAGGCTAGGCGGGTTCGCCCAGAAGGTGCTTCCAATCTTTTCCCGATGATCGCCACCGAGTGGAAGAATCTTCTCCATGGATGACATAGACCGGAAAATTCTTGCCGAACTGCAGCGCGACGGGCGACTGACCCTCACCGAGCTCGCCGAGCGAGTCCGCCTGAGCGTGTCCCCCTGCCACCGCCGGCTTCGGGCCCTGGAACGCTCGGGCGCGATCGCCGGCTACCACGCCCGGCTCGACGCCGCCGCCCTCGGCCTGACCTTCGAGTCGCTGGTCTTCGTCACCATGCGCTACGAGGACCGCGAGACCGTCGCGGCCTTCGAGCAGGCCGTGGCCGACATCCCCAACGTCCTCCAGGCCCAGCGGCTGTTCGGCGACCCCGACTACCTCCTGCGCGTCGTCGCCCGCGATCTGGCGGCCTACCGGCAGCTCTACGACGACCGCCTGGCCACCCTGCCCGGCGTCCAGCGCCTCAGTTCCACCATCGTCATGGCGAACGTCGTCGAATCCCGCTCCCTGCCCCTGTGACGTGCCGAGAAGGCCCGCACCCGGCCCCCGGGGGGCGCGGGGGACGAGAGCCCGGGCCCGGGGGGCGAGGACCGGGGCAGAGCCGGGCCGAATCGGGCAGGGTGGGACGATACCTGCCATGTCTAGCAAGTCTCCATCGGTCCGGGTCGTCGATGCCCCGCCCGAACCGCTCCGCCGTCTCCTCCTCGACCTGGGCGAGGCCCTGCTCGGCGGTGGCCTGCCCGTCCATGACGTCGAGGAGGAACTCCACTGGCTGGGACGGGCGTTGGGGGCTCCTGAGGTGCGGGTCGCCGCGCTGACCAACGGGCTGTTCGTCTCGCTGGACGCGGACGGCGCCACCCGGTTCCAGCCCGTCGGCGGCGCGCTGCGGTTCGAGCAGACGGCCGACGTCCTCCACCTGGTGCACCGGCTGCGGGCGGGCGAGCTCGACGGGCCCCGGGCGCTGGCCGAACTGGACCGGATCCGGCGGGCGCCGGCCCGCTGGCCCGCGTGGGTGGCGGATCTCGGGGCGCTGCCGGTCGGTGTGGGGGTCTGCCTCTTCCTCCAGCCGGCGGCGGCGAACGTGCTGGCGGCCGGGCTCGGCTCGCTGATCGTGGTGGGGCTGACCGTGCTCGCCCGACGGCTGCCGTACCTGCGGCCGCTGCTGCCCGTCACGGCCGGCTTCCTGGTCGCCCTGCTGGTCCTGGCACTCGCGCGGGCCTCGCTGCTGGACGGCCCGCTGCGGACGATCGTGGCCACCCTGGCGATCCTGCTGCCGGGCGGGCTGCTGGTCACCGGGCTGTCCGAGATCGCCGCGGGCGCGGCCAGCGCGGGCACGGCCAGGCTGGTGTCCGGCGCGGTCCAGCTGGCGCTGTTCCTCGCCGGGGTGGCCGCGGCCGCGACGGCGACCGGCATGCCGGCCACCGCGCTGGCCAACGTCCAGGTCGCCAAGCCCAGCTGGTGGGTGATCGCGCTGGGGCTGGCGATCGCGGTGGCCGGAGTGGTGGTCAACGTCCAGACACCGCCCTCGGCCATCCCGTGGATCGTCGCCGTGATCGCGGTCAGCGTGACCGCCCAGGTGGCGGTGGGGTCGGTGCACGGCGCGGCGATAGGCGGCCTGGCCGGGGCGGTCGCCGCCGCGGTCGCGGCCACCCTGGTGCACTGGCTGCCGGGCGGCCCGCTCTGGCAGGTGCTCTACCTCCCGGCGTTCTGGATCGTGGTGCCGGGCTCCTTCGGTCTGTTGAACACGGCGCAGATAGAGGTCGGGAACGGGGCCCAGTCGGTCCTGGCGGCCGTGTCGGCGGTCTTCGGGGTGTCGATCGGCACGCTGATCGGCGCGGTGATCAGCCGGATCCCCCGGCCCTCCCGCGCCGTGCTGCTGTCCCGGGCCTGAACTCCGGGGCGGCGGCCCCCTGACGGGGTGGGGGCGGACCCTGGTCCGCCCCCGTCCCGTCAGGCGTGGCGCAGGGCCTCGGTGAGGCGGCGGCCCGCCTCGACCACGGCCTGGGAGAGCTGGGCGCCGGGGTGGCGGGTGAGCCGTTCGATCGGACCGGAGACCGAGACGGCGGCCACCACCCGGTTGGACTGGCCGCGGACGGGCGCGGACACGGAGGCGACCCCGAGTTCGCGCTCGCCGACGGACTGCGCCCAGCCCCGGCGCCGTACGCCGCTCAGCGCGGTGGCGGTGAAGCGGGCGCCCTGCAGCCCGCGGTGGAGGCGCTCGGGCTCCTCCCAGGCGAGCAGGACCTGGGCGGCGGAGCCGACCTTCATGGGGAGGGTGATGCCCACCGGGACGGTGTCCCGCAGGCCGGTGAGGCGTTCGGCGGCGGCCACGCAGATCCGTACCTCGCCCTGCCGGCGGTAGAGCTGGGCGCTCTCGCCGGTGAGGTCCCGCAGGTGGGTGAGGACCGAGCCGGCCGCGGCCAGCAAGCGGTCCTCGCCGGCGGCCGCGGCAAGCTCGCCGACCCGGGGGCCGAGCATGAACCGGCCGTTCACGTCCCGGCTGACCAGGCGGTGGTGTTCGAGTGCGACGGCCAGCCGGTGGGCGGTGGGGCGGGCCATGCCGGTGGCCGCGACGAGGCCGCCGAGGGTGGCGGGGCCCGCCTCCAGGATCCCGAGGATCGAGGTGACCTTGTCGAGCACGCCGACGCCGCTCGTGTTCTCCATGGGTGGGGGTACTCCAGTCTCAAGGCCCGGGAGCAGCGGGTCGGCGCTGCTCACGGCGGCTCCTGGCGGGGAGCCGGGGGTGGTCAGCGAGGACGGGCCGCGGAAGTCGGCCGATTGCCTGCGCCGGGCACGAGACGGGTACGCGAAAGCGCCGGGGCGGGAAGCGCCCGGGCGAAGGACAGCACAGAGAGCACCGTGTCTCCTCATCTTTCCCGCGCCACATTGGCGACAGGCCGGAGTTGGCACTGATCCCGGACGGCACGGCGCGTACTTCGGACGCCGGGTCGAACGGGGAGTTGCCGGGGCTTCGTAGGGCCGGTCCCTCCACCCCTCTGGATGATTCGCCAGGAACGATACAAGACTTCCCGGGCCCGCTGCCAAGCCCCCCTGCTCTCGACGGCGGGCGGGCGGGCCCGCTCAGCGGTGGCGCGGCTCCGACAGTCCGGTGCACGGGGCCGGGTGCGGGCCGCCGGGGGCGGTGGTGTCCCAGGCCCGCAGCGCGGCCAGGGCGGCGGCGCGTTCGGCCGCCGTCGGCCGGGTGCCCTCGGCGCCGAGCAGGTAGTCGGCGACCGGGGTGAGCAGCAGGGTGGCGCCACCGGCCGGGAGCAGCAGGGCCTCGTCCCACTGGTGCCGGATGACGGTGCGGCGCAGCAGGGTGCCGTGGCGCAGCAGGGTCCCCTTGCGCGGCCGGTGCGTGCGGGTGAGGGTCCGGCGGCGACGGAGTTCGGGGCCGACCTCGGCCTCCAGGACGGTGCGCACGTCCCGCAGGGAGCCGAGCGGCACGTGCGCGGCGGCGAGGTCGAGCAGGGCGGCGGCCTCCGGGGCGAGCCGGTAGGCGGCGAGGACCGCGGCGGTCTCGGCGGGGTCGAAGGGCTGTCCGGCGAGGTGGGCCACGTCGATCACGTCGCCGGCCAGGAAGGTGCGCGCGAGCCCCTCCTCGGCGAGGGCGATCAGGCATTCCACGTGTTCGTCGGCGGCCAGGTAGGGGCGGACGGGGACGGTGGCGAGGTCGCCGGTGAGGGCGGCGGTGGCGACCCGTACCTGGTACCAGGGGTCGAGCAGCGGGTCCTCGGCCGGCCAGCGCAGGGTGACGGCGGTGTGCCGGGGCCGCTCGCCGAGCAGGGTGACCTCGACGGACTCCACCGGGTGGTCGGTGACCAGCCGGTTGACGGCCTGCCAGAGCGTCGCCTCGGTGGGGCTGACGAGGCTGAGCCCGCCCAGCGGCCGGGGCAGGTCCGGCGGGTAGTAGCCGGCCAGGGGGAGGTCCCGGATCGGGCGGACGCCGGTGGCGTCGGCGAGGTCGCGGGCGACCCGGGCGTAACACTCGGCCCGGTCGCGGGCGCGCTGCAGCTCGGCCCGGGCGTGCCCGCCCATCCGCACGCCCTCGCGGGAGAGCGCGGCGAGCACCAGGTACGGGAGGTGGCGGTCGGCGCGGGCGCGGTGGAGCAGTTCGGCCGGCCCGGCGGCCGGGTCGACGTCGAGCAGCCGCTGGAGCAGGTCGCTGGTCAACGGGTCGGTGCCGACCGGGGCGGTGTCGAGCCGGTCGGTGTGCAGCAGGTCGGTGTCCATGGGCGTCCGCCTCCGAGAGCCGTGGGGGGCGCCCGGGCGGCGGCCGGGCGGCCGGGGACGTGGCGGGTCCGACGGCCGGGGCCGGGCCGTCGGCGGGTGCCACACCATCGATTGTCGTGACGGCCGATCAACACCGGATCACCATCGGGTCGACGATCTCTCGACATCACGCCCGGTGGCGTGGGTTGATAGGGGCTCATCAAATCGGGGGCGGCACGTGCGCGGGCGGGGGCGAGCACATGAGGCGGGCAGGTGCAGTCATGGATGAATTCCGGTTCTCGGTGCTGGGACTGATGAGAGCGCAGCGCGGCGCGACCGCGCTGAAGGTGGGCAGCCCCCAGCAGCAGGCGATGCTGGCGGTGCTGCTGCTCCGGCCCGGGCACGGCGCGAGCGCCACCGACCTGATCGACGCCCTGTGGGGCGAGGAGCCGCCGGGCACCGCGATGACGACGGTGCGCACCTACGCCTGGCGGTGGCGCAAGGTCCTGCACGGCGAGGAGCCGGACGCGCCGACGGTGCTGACCTCGGTCGGGGACGGCTACCGGCTGGTGCTGCCCAAGCACGCGGTGGACGCGGCGCAGGCGGAGGAGCTGGCGGGGCAGGCCGAGCGGACGGCGGCGGCCGGGGAGCCGCAGCAGGCGCGCGACCTGCTGAACCAGGCGCTGGAGCTGTGGCAGGGCGAGCCGCTGGCGGGCATTCCCGGCCCGTTCGCGCAGCGCCAGCGCCAGCGGCTGCAGGAGCTCCGGCTGACCCTGCTGGAGGAGCGGATCGCGCTGGACCTGGCGCTGGGCCGCTACTCCCGGTGCATTCCGGAGCTGACCTCGCTGACCACCGAGCACCCGCTGCACGAGCGGGCGTACGGGCTGCTGATGCGGGCGCTGTACCAGGCCGGGCGGCAGGCGGACGCGCTGGCGGTGTTCCGGGGCGCGCGTCAGCTGTTCCTGGCCGAACTGGGCGTGGCGCCGGGGGCGGAGCTGGACCTGCTGCACCAGCGGATCCTGGAGGGCGACCCGTCGCTCGCCGCCCCGGCGCCGGCCGTCGCGCCACGGTCGGCCCCGCCCGTCTCCGTGGCGCCGGCCTCCGCCCCGCCCGGCTCCGGACCGGCGGAGCCCGGCGCGCCCGGGGCCGAGTCGCCGGACCCGCGCGCCAAGGCCCAGGCGGCGGCGGACGCGCCCGCCGCCCCGACCGGGAGCGGCGCCCCAAGACCGGCCCAACTGCCGCCCGACGCCGCGGACTTCACCGGACGTACGGCGCTGGTCGAGCGGCTGGTCGGGGCCCTCGGCGCACCGGGCCAACAGGCGCTGGCGATCGCGACCGTGGTCGGCATGGGCGGGGTCGGCAAGACCGCGCTGGCCCTGCACGTCGCCCACCGGGTCCGCGAGGCCTACCCGGACGGACAGCTCTACGCGGACCTGCGGGGCGCCGACGCCACCCCGGCCGATCCGGAGGCGGTGCTCTGCGGCTTCCTGGTGGCGCTCGGCGTGTCGGCCGACGCGGTGCCGGACGGCCTGGACGCCCGCTCGGCGCTGTTCCGCTCGGTGGTGGACGGCCGGCGGCTGCTCCTGGTGCTCGACAACGTCCACGACACCGCGCAGATCAGACCGCTGCTGCCGGGCGCGGTCGGCTGCGCGGTGCTCACCACCAGCCGCACCCGGCTGTCCGGCCTGCCCGCGACCGTCCAGGCCGACCTCGGCGTCTTCGAGCCCGGGGAGGCGCTCGAACTGCTGGGCCGCACCATCGGCGCCGAGCGGCTGGCCGCCGAGGCGGAGGCCGCCCGGGAACTGCTGCTGATGTGCGGGCACCTCCCGCTCGCGGTGCGGATCGTGGCGGCCCGGCTGGCCGCCCGGCCGAGCTGGACGGTGCAGACGCTGGGCCGCCGGCTGGCGGTCGAACGCCGCCGGATCGACGAGCTGCGCATCGGCGACCTGGAGGTCGCGGCCGCCTTCGAGCTGAGCTACCGCCAGTTGACGCCCGCCCAGGCCAGGGCGTTCCGGCTGGCCGCCTCGGTGGACGGCCCTGACCTCGGGCTGCAGGCCGCGGCCGCCCTGCTGGACCTGGACGAGTACGACGCCGAGGACCTGCTGGAGGCCCTGGTGGACGTGGCGATGATGGAGTCGCCGTTCCCCGGCCGCTACCGCTTCCACGACCTGCTGCGCGCGTTCGCCCGGCGCCGCCCGGACGATCCCGGCGCGGCCGTGGCGGCCCGCGACCGGATGCTGGACCACCTGCTGGCCACCGCGTGCACGGCCTTCCAGCACGCCGTCCCCGGGGACCCGGCGGCCGGGGCGCTCGGGCCGGCCCGCAGTGCGGGCGTCCCGCTGGACGGCCCGGACGGGGCGCGGGCCTGGGCCGAGGCGGAGGGCTCGGGGGCGATCGCGCTGGCCGCGCAGGTGGCGGGCTGGACGATGACGAACGACGGCAACGACGGCACCGACGGCTCGGCCCCCGACCCGCTGGGCGCCGCGATCGACCTGCTGATCGCGCTCACGCCGTTCCTCCTCGCCCCGCCCAGCCGCCAACTGGCCACCACCGCCGAGGCCCTGGCCGCCGCCGCGGCCCATCGCGCCGACCACCGGGCAGCTGGCCGGGCGCACTTCCTCCGCGGCAACGTCGCCCTGGCCACCACCCGGCTGGAGGACGCGGAGGCCGCCTCCCGACTGGCGGTGGCCGCCTCCCGCGAGGCGGGCGACACGGTGATCCTGCGCCAGGCGCTCAACGACCTCGGCCTGGTCTGCCAGTTCCTCAGCCGCTACGACGAGGCCGTCGGGCACTACGACGAGGCGCTGCTGCTGGCGCGCGAACTCGGCCACCGCTCCGGGGCGCTGGTGACGACGGTGAACGCCGCGCTGGCGCGGGTGCGCAGCGGGCGGGCCGCCGAGGCGGTGCAGATCTGCCACGAGGCGCTGGCCGAGCTGCGGACCCGCAACGACGATCCGGGCCGGGCGTACACGCTGTACGTGCTGGGGCTGGCGCTGCACGGGCTGGGGCGGCACGAGGAGGCGGTCACCTGGTTCGGCGAGTGCCTGGCGGTGGCCTCGGCGGCCGGTCTGCGGGCCCGGGCCGGGCACGCCCGCTACCGGATGGCGGACAGTCTGCGCTCGCTGGGCCGGACGGACGAGGCGCTGGAGCACGCCGGGCGGGCGCTGGAGCTGTGCGAGGAACTGGGCGCCGAGCGGGACCAGGGCCACGCGCTGGTGGTGCTGGGGCGGACGCTGGCCGACCTCGGGCGGGAGGCCGAGGCGGACGTCCGGCTGCGGGAGGCGCACCGGATCTTCGTGCGGCTGGGGCTGCCGGAGGCGCGGGAGGTGGCGGGGCTGCTGCCCCGGGGGGAGGGTTCGGCCGCGTCGGGCCGGTCGTTGCCGGGTGGGCGGCGGGCCGCCGACCGGCTGTCCTCGGGCTGTTGAGGAATCGATCCTGCGGGCGGTTTCCTCGCTGAGCTCAGGAGCCGCTGCTCAGGAGCCGGTGCTGTTCCAGTCGCCGGTGCTGCCGTGCCCGGTGCTGGTGGGGGTCGGGGTCGGGGTGGGCATCGCGTCGCCGCTCACCACCGCCGCCGTCCCGCTGTCCACCGTCTGCGCCACGGCCGCCGTGGCGCAGACGCCGGCGCCCAGGGTGAGGGCCACTCCGAGGCCGACCGTGAACAGCCGGAGGCGGGTGCGGGTGGTGGCCGGACGCTGCGTCATCTCTGCTGCTCCCTTGACTCGCTTCCCTGGTGGGAAGGGGTTCCGTCGTGGTGTGGCACCAGTCTGGCCGGGAGCGTTCAACGGCCGATCTACAGCCGAGCACCGGTGATCACCAGGCATCGCCAGGGATCACCGGTGCCCGGCACCGCCCGATCCGGCGGCTCAGGCCGCCGGACGGATCTCCAGGGTGCAGCACTTCACGCTGCCGCCGCCCTTGAGCAGCTCGCTGAGGTCCATCCCGATCGGCCGGAAGCCGCGCTCCCGCAGCCGCGCCGCCAGGCCGACGGCCGCCTCCGGCAGCACCACGTGCAGGCCGTCGCTCACCGCGTTGAGGCCGAACACCTCCGCGTCGGCCCCGTCCACCAGCAGGGCGTCCGGGAACAGCCGGCGCAGGACGGCGCGGCTGCCGGCCGAGAAGGCCTCCGGGTTGTACATGATCTCGTCGCCGTCGAGCACGGCGAGCGCGGTGTCCAGGTGGTAGTAGCGCGGGTCGACCAGCTCCAGACCGACCACCGGCCGGCCGAAGAACTCCTGGGCCTCCGCGTGCCCGTCGGCCACGCTGCGAAAGCCCCGCCCGGCCAGCACGTAGCCGGCGGTCAGCAGGAGGTCCCCCTCGCCCTCGTTGACGTGCTCCGGATCGCGGGTCTCGAAGCCCCGGGCGCGGAACCACTCCAGGTACGCCGGGCCCTCGGCGGCCCGCTCGGCGTCGCGGAAGCGCGCGCCGAGCACCCTGCCGTCCACCACGGTGGCGCCGTTGGCCGCGTACACCATGTCGGGCAGGCCGGGCAGCGGGTCGATCAGGTCGACCCGGTGGCCGAGTTCGCCGTAGAGGGCGTACAGCCGCTCCCACTGGGCGACGGCGAGGTCGGTGTCCACCGGCTTGGCCGGGTCCATCCACGGGTTGATCGCGTAGCTGACCTCGAAGTGGGTCGGACGGCACATCAGGTAGTGGCGCGGACGGGCGGTGCGGGTCATCGGGGCCTCCGGGTGAGGGCAGGTGGGGCGGGAGGTGAGGCGGGGAGGTGGGGTGGCGCGGTCAGGCGGCGGGGGCCGACGGCCGGGTCGGGAAGTCGCGCAGGCCGCGCAGCGGGCTGGCCAGCAGCACCCCGCCGGCCGAGAGCAGCACGCCCGCCATCAGCCAGATGGTGCCGCGCGCGCCGATCGTCTCGCCGAGCCAGCCACCGAGCAGGGCGCCCACCGGGATCGCGCTGTAGTTGAGGGTCGCGGAGCTGGCCCGGACCCGGCCGATCAGCTCGGGCGGGCAGTAGGCCTGGGAGAAGCTGCCGGCCAGGACGTTGCCCGCCACCACGCCGCACACCGCGACAGCCCAGGCGAGCGCGCTGACCACGAGCGGCAGCCGCTCCCCCGCCAGCGGCAGCAGCAGGATGAAGGGCGCGACCACCAGCTCGCAGACCAGCAGCCCGCGCGCGGTGCCCAGCCGGCGGGCGATCCGCCCGGCCAGCATCGCGCCGGCCAGCCCGCCGACGCTCACCAGCGCGAACACCGCACCGACCGCGCCCGGTTCGATCCCCACGCTGCGCACCAGGAAGACCGTCTGCACCGCCTGGATGCCGTTCAGCCCCAGGTTGCCGACCGCCGCGAAGCAGGCGAACGTGCGCAGGTACGGGTCACGCAGCAGGAACCGGACGCCCTCGCCGATCTCGCGCGGGATGCCGCGCCGCTCGGACACCGGCGGGGGGCGCTCCTCCGTCCTGATCCGCCGCAGGAAGACCGCCGACACCAGGTAGCTGAGCGAGTCGGCGAGCATCCCGCTGGCGGCGCCGAGGGCCTGGGCGAGCAGACCGGCCACGCCCGGGCCAGCGATCTCCGCCGCCGACGCCCCGGAGCGCAGCTTGACGTTGGCCTCCAGCAGGTCGGCCTTCGCCACCAGGGTGGGCAGCACCGCCCCGTAGGCGGTGGAGAAGAACACCTTCACCGCCCCGGTCAGCAGCGCCACCACCACCAGCTGGGCGAGCGAGAGCGCCCCCAGCCAGGCGGCCACCGGGACGCTGCCGAAGAGGACGAGCAGCAGCAGGTCGCAGACCAGCATCACCCGCAGCCGGGGCCAGCGGTCCACCCAGGCGCCGGCCGGCAGGCCGAGGAACAGCCAGGGCAGCCAGGCGGCGGCGTTGACCACGCCCACCGCGAGCGGGCCGGCGCCCAGGGTGACCACGGCCACCAGGGACAGCGCCACGCTCCCGACGGCCGTACCGAGGGTGCTGGTGGTCTCGCCGATCCAGAGCCGGCGGAAGTCCCCGTGGGCCCACAGGCCCCAGCGGCCGCGCGGGCCGTCCGGCGGGGCGGCCGGGGACTCGATCGGGACGGTGGTGGTCATCGCGGGTCACGCTCCCGGCTTCTCGGTGGGCAGGTTCTCGGACGGCTTCTCGGTGGCGGGCTTCTCGGACGGCGCGTCGGACGGCTTCTCGACGGCGTGCAGCTTCTCTGCCAGCACGGCGGCGATCCGTGCGAGCGGTTGCGGCCGGGTCAGCTCGCCGTGCGCGCAGTCGAGGCGGTGGCCGTCGATCCGGCCGTCCAGGTACGGCCGCCAGGCCTGCTCGTACGGCCAGTCGGCGGGCTTGCCGGTGGTCGCCCCGAAGAAGACGGCGTCCCCCGGGTAGCGGGCGGGCACGTGCTCGGCCATCAGCTTGCGGTGCCGGTCGAAGACCTCCGGCAGCACCGCCACCGCGTCGCCGAGCACGGCCCGCAGATCGGCCAGGCCCCGGCCGTCCGCCGGGTCGTAGCCGAGCGAGTGCAGCAACTCGGCCAGGCTGTCGGCGGTTTCGACGGGCGGCGGGGCGTCGTCGGTGCGGGTCGCCGGGGCGCCGTCGAGCAGGGCCAGCAGCCCGACCTCGGCGCCCTCGGCCCGCAGCCGCACGGCCATCTCCTGCGCGACCACCGCGCCGAAGGACCACCCCAGCAGGTGGTACGGGCCGTCGGGGCGCACCGCGCGGATCTGCCGCACGTAGTCCTCGGCGATCTCGGCGACGCTCGCCGGTGCCTCGCCGCGCAGGCCCCGGGCCTGGAGGCCGTACACCGGCTGCTCGGGGCCGAGGTGGCGCAGCAGCCCGGAGTAGACCCAGCTGATGCCGGCCGCCGGGTGGACGCAGAACAGCGGGGGCCGGTCGCCGCCGGCGCGCAGCGGCAGCAGGACGTCCAGGGCGTCGGCCGCCGGGCCGTGGTCGGGGCTCCGGTCGAGGTGCCGGGCGAGGCCGGCCACGGTGGGTGCCTCGAACAGCGCCCGCATGCCGGGGTCGGCGCCGAGGGCGGTGCGGACGCGGGCGAGCAGCTTCATGGCGAGCAGCGAGTGGCCGCCGAGGTCGAAGAAGTCGTCGTCGATTCCGACCGTCTCCAGGCCGAGGGTCTCGGCGAACAGCGCGCAGAGCAGCTCCTCCTCGGGGGTGCGGGCGGCGCGACCGCCGGTGAGCGGCCCGAAGTCCGGTGCGGGCAGCGCCGTCCGGTCGAGCTTGCCGGTGCCGGTGAGGGGCAGGGCGGCCAGCGGGACGACGGCGGCGGGCAGCATGTAGCCGGGCAGGTGGCCGGCGGCGAAGGCGCGCAGCTCGGCCGGGTCGAGCGGGCCGTCGGTGACGACGTACGCGACCAGGCGCAGCCCGTCCTGGTCGGGCAGGACGGCGGCCTGGTGCACCCGCGGGTGGCGCGTCAGCACGTGCTCGATCTCGCCGAGTTCGATCCGGAAGCCGCGGATCTTCACCTGGTGGTCGGTGCGGCCCAGGTACTCCACACCGCCCTCGCGGGTGCGGCGGGCGAGGTCCCCGGTGCGGTACATCCGCGCGCCGTCCGGCTCGAAGGGGCAGGCGACGAAGCGCTCCGCCGTCAGGCCCGGCCGGTCGAGGTAGCCGCGGGCCAGCCCGGCGCCGGCCAGGTACAACTCCCCCGGCACGCCCGGCGGGACGGGGTTGAGGAACTCGTCCAGGACGTACGCCCGCACCCCGGGGATCGGGCCGCCGAGGCCGGGGCGCTTCGCGGCGGCGACGGGCTGGCCGAGGGTGTAGACGGTGGCCTCGGTCGGGCCGTACAGGTTGTGGGCGACGGTGTCCGGTGCCTCGCGCAGGGTGGTCCAGAGCTGCTGTCCGACGGCTTCGCCGCCGAGCACCAGCACGGACGGTGCGGCCTCCTCCAGCAGGCCCTCCGCCAGGAGTTGCTCGGCGTAGGAGGGGGTGAGGTCCATGGCGCCGATGCCGGTGGCGCGGACGTGCCGGACCAGGGCGGCCGGGTCGCGGCGCAGCTCGTCGCCGATCAGGTGCAGCTCGTGCCCGGCGAACATCCAGAGCAGGCTCTCCAGCGATCCGTCGAAGGACAGCGAGGCGGTGAGCGCGGCGCGCAGTCGGCCGTGCGCGGCCTCGGCGGGGGCGACCACCCCCGCCAGGTGGGCGGCCAGCCGCGCGGCGATGCTCCCGTGCGGGACGACGACGCCCTTGGGGCGGCCGGTGGATCCTGAGGTGTAGATCAGGTAGGCGGCGTTGTCGGCCGAGGCGCGCGGAGCCGGGTCGGTGTCCGGTCCGGTGGCCTCGGTGACGGCCAGGACGGGGGTGACGGCCAGCGCGGGGGTGCCGGCCAGGGCCTCGGGCTTCGGCCAGCCGTCGTCGGTGAGGACGAGGGCGGGGGCCGCGTCGGCGAGGGTGCGGGCGGTGCGGTCGGCGGGGTGGTCGGCGTCCAGCGGCAGGTAGGCGCCGCCGGCCTTGAGCACGGCCAGGATCGCGATCACGCTCTCGGCGGAGCGGGGCAGGGCGAGGGCGACGACGGACTCGGGGCCGACGCCCCGCCCGATCAGGTGGTGGGCGAGGCGGTTGGCGCGGGCGTTGAGCTCGGCGAAGGTCAGCGTGGTGTCGCCGCAGACCAGCGCGACGGCCTCCGGGGTGCGGGCGCTCTGGGCCGCGAAGGCGGCCGGGAGCAGCGGGACTTCGGCCGGCAGGGCGGCCCCGGCGGTCGGGAGCGCGGCGCGCTCCTCGGCCGGGAGCAGCTCGATCCGGCCGATCGGCAGCTCCGGATCGGCGGCCACCGCCGCCAGCAGCCGGCCGAAGCAGACGGCGATCGCCTCGACCGTCTCGCGGTCGAAGAGGTCGGTGGCGAAGTCGATCGCGCACTCCAGGCCGGCGGGCGCGCCGTCGGGGTCGAAGGACTCGCCGAGGCCGACGCTCAGGTCGAACTTGGCGACCGTCCCGGCGGAGGACTCCACGGAGGCGTCCAGTCCGGCCGGGGCGAGCGGCGCGGAGTCGCCCGACCGGCCCTCCAGCAGCAGCGCCACCTGGAAGAGCGGGTGGCGGGCCAGCGAGCGGGCCGGGTTCAGCTCCTCGACCAGGCGCTCGAAGGGCACGTCCTGGTGGGCGTGGGCGTCGAGTTGGGTCTCCCGGACGCGGGCGAGCAGCTCGGTGAAGCTCGGGTTGCCGGAGGTTTCGGTGCGCAGCACCAGGGTGTTGACGAAGAAGCCGACCAGGTCGTCCAGCGCCTCGTCGCTGCGCCCGGCCACCACCGAGCCGATCGGGATGTCGGTGCCGGCGCCGAGGCGGGTGAGCAGGGCGGCGAGCGCGGCCTGCACGGTCATGAACATCGTCACCCGGTGTTCGCGGGACAACTCGCCGAGCGCGCGGTGGAGTTCGGCGCCGTAGGGCACGACGACCCGCTCGCCGCGGTGGGTGGCGGCGGCGCGGCGCGGCCGGTCGACGGGCAGCGACAGTTCCTCGGGCAGGCCGGCCAGCTTCTCGCGCCAGTGGGCGAGTTGGCGGGAGATCAGGCTCTGCGGGTCGTCCTCCTCGCCGAGCAGCTCGCGCTGCCAGAGCGCGTAGTCGGCGTACTGGACGGGCAGTGGCGCCCACTGCGGGGCCGTACCGCCGGTGCGGGCCGCGTAGGCGGTGGCGAGGTCGCGCAGCAGCGGGCCCATCGACCAGCCGTCCCCGGCGATGTGGTGCAGGACGAGGGCGAGCAGGTGCTCGCCGGGCCCGGCGGGGATGAGGTGGGCGCGGACGGGCAGGTCGGCGGCCAGGTCGAAGGGCAGGGCCGTGCGGCTCTCGGGGTCGGTGCCGGGCGGCAGTTGCTCGACCCGGACGCGGGCCTGCCCGGCGGGCAGGATCCGCTGGTACGGGGTGCCGTCCTCGCTCTCGCCGATCAGGGTGCGCAGGCTCTCGTGCCGGGCGACGACGTCGCCGAGCGCCAGTTCCAGTGCGTCCGGGTCCAACTCCCCTGCCACGCGCAGCAGGAGGGGCAGGTTGTAGAGGGCGCTGGGGCCCTCCATCCGGTCGATCAGCCACAGCCGCTGCTGGGCGGAGGACAGCGGCACCCGCTCGGGCCGCTCGCGGTCGGCGGTCAGCGCCGCCCGCCGCGGGCCGGCGCCCAGCCGAACGGCCAGCCCGGCCACGGTCGGTACCTCGAAGACGTCCCGGATCGCCAGTTCGGCTCCGAGTGCGGACCGCACCCGGCTGAGCAGCTTCATGGCGAGCAGCGAGTGGCCGCCGAGGTCGAAGAAGTCGTCGTCGATGCCGACCGTCTCCAGGCCGAGCACCTCCGCGAACAGCCCGCAGAGGATCTCCTCCTGCGGCGTGCGGGCGGCGCGACCGGCCGACAGCGCGGCGAAGTCCGGCGCGGGGAGCGCCCGGTGGTCGACCTTGCCGCTGCCGGTCAGGGGCAGCGCGTCGAGCAGGACGACGGCGGCCGGCACCATGTAGCCGGGCAGCGTCTCGGCGGCGAACCGCCGCAGTTCGGCGGCGAGTTCGGGCGCGTTCCGGGCCGCCGCGCAGTAGGCGACCAGGCGTTGGTCGCCGGTGTCGCTCTCCCGGACGGTGACCACGGCCTGGCGGACGGCGGGGTGGCGGGCCAACACCTGCTCGATCTCGCCGAGTTCGACGCGGAAGCCGCGGATCTTCACCTGGTGGTCGGTGCGGCCCAGGTACTCCACACCGCCCTCGCGGGTGCGGCGGGCGAGGTCCCCGGTGCGGTACATCCGCGCGCCGTCCGGCTCGAAGGGGCAGGCGACGAAACGCTCCGCCGTCAGGCCCGGCCGGTCGAGGTAGCCGCGGGCCAGCCCGGCACCGGCCAGGTACAGCTCCCCCGGCACGCCCGGCGGAACGGGGTTGAGGAACTCGTCCAGGACATAAGCCCGCACCCCGGCGATGGGGCCGCCGAGACCGGGGCGCTCCACCGCGGCGAACGGCTGGGTCAGCGCGTAGACGGTGGCCTCGGTCGGGCCGTAGAAGTTGTGGCCCGCGGTGTCGGGGTGCTCCCGCAGCCGCTGCCACAGCGCCTGGCCGACGGCCTCCCCGCCGAGCAGCAGGAGGCGTGGCGCGGGTGCGTCCAGCAGCCCCTCCTCGATCAGCTGCTCGGTGTAGGACGGGGTGATGTGCAGGGCGTCGATGCCGGCCTCGGCCGTGTGCCGGACCAGGGCGGCCGGTTCGCGGCGCAGCTCGTCGCCGATCAGGTGCAGCTCGTGCCCGGCGAACATCCAGAGCACGGGCTCCAGGGAGGCGTCGAAGCAGAGCGAGGCGGTGAGCGCGATCCGCTGCCGGCCGTGGGCCTCCTCGACGCCCCGGATCAGGGCGGCGCGGTGGGCGGCCAGCAGGGCGGCGACGGCGCCGTGCGGGACGACGACGCCCTTGGGGCGGCCGGTGGATCCCGAGGTGTAGATGACGTAGGCGGCGTCGCCCGGGTCGACGGCGCTCCACTGCGGGTCGCCGGTGTCGCCTTCCGGAAGGCCGGCGACGTCCAGGGTGGTCAGGCCGGTCAGCACCTCGGGCAGCGGCCAGCGGTCGTCGGTGAGGGCGAGGGCCGGGCGGGCGTCGGCGAGCATGTGGGCGGTGCGCTCGGCCGGGTACTCGGCGTCCAGCGGCAGGTAGGCCGCCCCGGCCTTGAGCACGGCGAGCATGGCGACCACCGTCTCCGCCGAGCGGGGCAGGGCGAGGGCGACGACGGACTCCCGTCCGGCGCCCGCGGCCCGCAGGCGGCGGGCGAGGCGGTCGGCGCGGTCGTTCAGCTCGGCGAAGGTCAGCCGGGTGTCGCCGCAGACCAGTGCGACGGCCTCCGGGGTGCGGGCGGCCTGGGCCGCGAAGGCGGCCGGGAGCAGCGGGACTTCGGCCGGCAGGGCGCCGCCGGCGGTCGGGAGCGCGGCCAGCTCCTCGGCCGGGAGCAGCTCGATCCGGCCGATCGGCAGCTCCGGATCGGCCGTCACCGCCGCCAGCAGCCGGCCGAAGCGGACGGCGACCGCCTCGACCGTCTCTCGGTCGAAGAGGTCGGTGGCGAAGTCGAGGGCGCAGTCGATCCCGGCGGGCTCGCCGTCGGGGCCGAAGGACTCCTCGGCGATCAGGCTGAGGTCGAACTTGGCGGAGCCGGTGCCCGCCCCGAGCGGCTCGACCCGCAGGCCCGCCGTCGACGGCTCGGCCCGCTCGTTGCTCTGGAGCACCAGCATGACCTGGAACAGCGGGTGGCGGGCCAGTGAGCGGGCCGGCTTGAGCTCCTCGACCAGGCGCTCGAACGGCGTGTCCTGGTGGGCGTAGGCGCCGAGGGCGGTCTCCCGGGCGCGGCCGAGGAGTTCGGCGAAGCTCGGGTTGCCGGAGGTTTCGGTGCGCAGCACCAGGGTGTTGACGAAGAAGCCGACCAGGTCGTCCAGCGCCTCGTCGGAGCGCCCGGCGACGACCGAGCCGATCGGGACGTCGGTGCCCGCGCCGAGGCGGGTGAGCAGGGCGGCGAGCGCGGCCTGCACCGTCATGAACAGGGTGACCCGGTGCTCGCGGGACAGGGCGAGCAGTTCGCGGTGGCGCCGCGCGTCGAGGGTGAGCGCCACCCGGTCGCCGCGGTGGGAGGCGACGGGCGGGCGGGGGCGGTCCAGCGGCAGCGTGGCCTCGTCCGGGAGGTCGGCCAGGGTGTCGCGCCAGTAGGCGAGTTGGCGGGTGGCCAGGCTCCGCGGGTCCGCCTCGTCGCCGAGCAGCTCGCGCTGCCAGAGCGCGTAGTCGGCGTACTGGACGGGCAGCGGCGTCCACTGCGGGGCCGCACCGCCGGCGCGGGCGGTGTAGGCGGTGGTGAGGTCGCGGACCAGCGGGCCGAGGGACCAGCCGTCGCTGGCGATGTGGTGCAGTGCCAGCACCAGCACGTGCTCCTCCGGCGAGACCCGCAACAGGGTGGCGCGCAGAGGCAGTTCGGTGCGCAGGTCGAAGGCGTGGCGGCACAGATCGGCCACGGCGGCGGCCACCTCGACGGCCGGGCAGGCGCGCGCGTCGAGGGGGGCGACGGCCTCGCCGGCCGGGAGGATCCGCTGGTACGGGGTGCCGTCCTCGCTCTCGCCGATCAGGGTGCGCAGGCTCTCGTGCCGGGCGAGGAGGTCGCCGAGCGCCGACTCCAGTGCGGCGGCGTCCAGTTCGCCCGCCAGGCGAAGGGCCAGCGGCGCGTTGTAGAGGGCACTGGGGCCCTCCATCCGGTCGATCAGCCACAGCCGCTGCTGGGCGAAGGACAGCGGCACCCGCTCGGGCCGCTCACCGCTTCCGCTCAGCGCCGCCCGCCGCGGACCGGCGCCCAGCCGGCCGGCCAGCCCGGCCACGTTCGGCGTCTCGAAGACGTCCCGGATGCCCAGTTCGGCTCCGAGTGCGGACCGCACCCGACTGAGCAGCTTGGTGGCGAGCAGGGAGTGGCCGCCGAGGTCGAAGAAGTCGTCGTCGATGCCGACCGTCTCCAGGCCGAGCACCTCCGCGAACAGGCCGCAGAGGATCTCCTCCTGCGGCGTGCGGGCGGCGCGGCCGGCCGACAGCGCGGCGAAGTCCGGCGCGGGGAGGGCGGTGCGGTCCAGCTTGCCGTTGGCGTTCAGCGGCAGCGCGTCCAGCGGCACGATAGCGGCGGGCAGCATGTAGCCGGGCAGGGTCCGGGCGGCGGTGGCGCGCAGGTCGGCCGGGTCGAGCGGGCCGTCGGTGACGACGTACGCGACCAGGCGCAGCGCGTCCTCGTCGGGCAGGACGGCGGCCTGGAGCACCCGGGGGTGGGCGGTCAGGGCGCGTTCGATCTCGCCGAGTTCGATCCGGAAGCCGCGGATCTTCACCTGGTGGTCGGTGCGGCCGAGGTACTCCAGCTCCCCGTCGCGGGTGCGGCGGGCGAGGTCCCCGGTGCGGTACATCCGGGCGCCCGGCTCGAAGGGGCAGGCGACGAAGCGTTCCGCCGTCAGGCCCGGGCGGTCGAGGTAGCCGCGGGCCAGCCCGGCGCCGGCCAGGTACAGCTCCCCCGGCACCCCGGTCGGGACGGGGTTGAGGTACTCGTCCAGGAGGTAGCCGCGGGTGCCGGCGACGGTGCGGCCGAGGACGGGCCGTCCGGTGGCGGCCAGCGGGTGGGTGAGGGCGTCGACGGTGCACTCCGTCGGGCCGTAGAGGTTGTGGGCGGCGGTGCCCGGCGCCTCGCGCAGCCGGGTCCAGAGCGCCTGGCCGACGGCCTCGCCGCCGAGCAGCACCAGGGCCGGCGCGGGCTCGTCCAACAGGCCCTCCTCGAGCAGCTGCTCGGCGTAGGAGGGGGTCACCTCCAGGACGCCGATCAGCTGTTCGCGCACGTGGCGGACCAGGGCCCGGGCGTCGCGCCGCACGTCGCCGCCGATCAGGTGCAGCTCGTGCCCGGCGACCAGCCAGAGCAGGCCGTCCCAGGAGGCGTCGAAGCAGAGCGAGGCGGTGAGGGCAACCCGCTGCCGTGCGGTGCCGGCCATCACTCCGGTGCGGTGGGCGGCCAGCAGGGCGGCGATGCCGCCGTGCGGGACGACGACGCCCTTGGGGCGGCCGGTGGATCCTGAGGTGAAGATGACGTAGGCGGCGTCGGCCGCGCCGGACCGCGGCGCCGGGTCCGTCTCCGGGCCGGGCTCCGCTACGGCGAGGTCGAGCGCGGGGTGTCCGTCGAGCGCCTCGGGCAGCGGCCAGCGGTCGTCGGTGAGCACCAGCGCCGGGCGGGCCTCGGCCAGCATGTGGGCGGTGCGCTCGGCCGGGTGGTCGGCGTCCAGCGGCAGGTAGGCGCCGCCGGCCTTGAGCACGGCCAGGATGGCCACCACCGTCTCCGCCGAGCGCGGCAGCGCCAGCGCCACCACGCGCTCGGGGCCGACGCCCTGGGTGATCAGCCGGTGGGCGAGGCGGTTGGCCCGGGTGTTCAGCTCGGCGAAGGTCAGCCGGGTGTCGCCGCAGACCAGCGCGACGGCGTCCGGGGTGCGGGCGGCCTGCGCCTCGAAGGCGGCGGGCACCAGGGGTACCCGTTCGGGCAGCGGCGTGTGGTCGCCCGCGGCCGCGGACCGCTCCGCGGCGGGCAGGACGTCCAGTTCGGCGACGGACCGCCGGGGGTCCTCGGCGACCTGACGGAGGATCAGGTCGAGTGCGGTGGCGAGCCGTTCGGCGGTCTCGCGGTCGAACAGGTCGGTGGCGTACTCCAGGACGCCGGCCAGGCCCCCGGCGGCGCCGTCGGCGCCCTGCCGTTCGACCAGGCGCAGGGTGAGGTCGAAGGTGGCCGTCCCGAAGTCGACCGGCTCCTCCGTCACCGTCACGCCGGGCAGGTCCGGGCCGTCCTCGACGGCGCCCGCGAAGGCGAGCATCACCTGGAACAGCGGATGGCAGGCGGTCGACCGGGTCGGGTTCAGCTCCTCCACCAGCCGCTCGAAGGGCACGTCCTGGTGGGCGTGGGCGGCCAGGTCGGTCTCCCGGACGCGGGCCAGCAGCTCGGCGAAGGCCGGACGGCCGGCGAGGTCGGTGCGCAGCACCAGGGTGCCGGCGAAGAAGCCGACCAGCTCCTGCACGGCCTCGTCGAGGCGCCCGGCCAGCGGGGTGCCGATCGGCAGGTCGGTGCCGGCGCCGAAGCGGTGCAGCAGGGTGGCGTACGCGGCCTGGAGGACCATGAAGAGGGTCACGCCGTGCTCGGCGGCGAGCGCGGTGAGCCGGGCGTGCAGGTCGGCGTCGAACTCCAGCGGGACGACCGCGCCACGGTGGGAGGCGACCGGCGGGCGGGGGCGGTCCAGCGGCAGCGGCAGCTCCTCCGGGGCGCCGGCCAAGGTCTCGCTCCAGTGGGCGAGTTGGCGGGAGAGCAGGCTCTGCGGGTCCTCCTCGGAGCCGAGCAGCTCGTGCTGCCAGAGCGCGTGGTCGGCGTACTGGACGGGCAGCGGCGCCCAGCGCGGGGCGTCGCCGGCCAGGCGGGCCCGGTAGGCCTCGGCGAGGTCGCGGTAGAGCGGGCCCAGCGAGGCGCCGTCCCCGGCGATGTGGTGGACGACCAGGACCAGCACGTGTTCCTCGGCGCCCTCGGGCCGCAGGTAGGCGTGCACCGGGAGGTCGGTGGCGAGGTCGAAGGTGTGGCCGGCGAGCTCGTCGGTCGGGCGGTCGGTGACGGTGAGCAGGGCGGCGGTGGGGGCGTCGAGGACGCGCTGGTACGGGGTGCCGTCCTGCTCGCCGATGACGGTGCGCAGGGCCTCGTGCCGGTGGACGACGTCGCCGAGGGCGGCCGTCAGGGCGGTGGGGTCGAGCGGGCCGCTCAGCCGCAGGGCGAGGGTCACGTTGTAGGTGGCCGAGGGGCCGTCGGCCCGGTCGAGGAACCACAGGCGGCGCTGGGCGAAGGAGAGCGGCACCCGCTCGGGCCGGACGGCGGGGCGCAGCGCCGGGCGGGCCGGGGCGGGGGTGTCGGCCGCGCGCTCGGCGATCCGGTCGGTGAGCCCGGCGACGGTGGGCGCCTGGAAGAGGTCGCCGATGGCGAGTTCGACGCCGAGTTCGGCGCGGGCCCGGCCGACCAGGCGGGTGGCGAGCAGGGAGTGGCCGCCGAGGGCGAAGAAGTCGTCGTCGATGGTGATGTCGTCGATGCCGAGGAGGTCGCCGAAGAGTTCGCAGAGCACCCGTTCGCGCTCGTCGCGGGCGGCGCGCCCGGTGTCGTCGGCGGCGAGGTCGGGGGCGGGCAGGGCCCGGCGGTCGACCTTGCCGTTGGCGTTGAGCGGCAGCGCGTCCAGCAGGACGACCACGGCGGGGACCATGTAGCCGGGCAGCACGGTGCCGGCGAAGGCGCGCAGTTCGGCCGGGGTGAGCGTGGCCTCGGCGGTGCAGTAGGCGACCAGCCGGGTGTCGCCGGGGCGGTCCTCGCGGGCGATCACGATGACCTGGCGGACGGCCGGGTGGCGGGAGAGCGCCGCCTCGATCTCGCCGAGTTCGATCCGGAAGCCGCGCAGCTTGACCTGGCCGTCGATCCGGCCGAGGAACTCCACGGCGCCGTCGGCGCGCAGCCGTACCAGGTCCCCGGTGCGGTACATCCGCTCGCCGGGCCCGTACGGGCAGGCGACGAAGCGCTCGGCGGTCAGGCCGGGCCGGCCGAGGTAGCCGCGGGCCAGGCCGGCGCCGGCGAGGTACAGCTCGCCGGGGACGCCGGGCGGGACGGGGCGCAGCCGGGCGTCCAGGACGTAGCTGCGCATGTTGTCCATCGGGCCGCCGATCGGCACCCGGGGGCCTTCGAGGTCGGCGGGGGCGAGCGGATGGTGGGTGGCGAAGGTGGTGGTCTCGGTGGGCCCGTAGACGTGGGCGAGCAGCAGGTCGGGGCAGGCTTCCAGGACGCGCCGCATCAGCACGCCGGAGGCGGCCTCGCCGCCGGTGCAGACGACGCGCAGGGCGGCGAAGGTCTCCGGGGCCTGCTCGGCGACGAGGTCGAACAGGGCCTTGGTGAGGAAGACGGCGGTGACGTCGTGGCGGACGGTGACGGCGTGCAGGGCGGCGGCGTCGAGGGCGCCGGGCGGGGCGACCACGACGGTGCCGCCGGCCAGCAGGGGCGTCCAGATCTCGTAGGTGGCGGCGTCGAAGGCGTGCGGGGAGTGCAGCAGGACGCGCCGGTGCCGGCCGTCCCGCCAGCGGCGGTCGGCGGCGAGGTCGAGGACGTCGCGGTGGCGCACGGCGACGCCCTTGGGGCGGCCGGTGGAGCCGGAGGTGTACATCGCGTAGGCGAGCTGGTCCGGGTGGACGGGCAGGCCGGGGCGGTGGTCGGGGGCGCCGGCCTCGTCGCCGGGGCGGACGACGGCGGCGCCGTGCGGGAAGCCGGGGTCGGCGCGGTCGGTGAGCAGGACGGGGGCGCCGGTGTCGGCGAGCACGCCGGTCATCCGCTCGGGCGGCAGGCCGGGGTGCATGGGGACGTAGTAGCCGCCGGCCTTGAGGACGGCCAGGGTGGCGACGACGACGTCGGCGGAGCGTTCCATCAGCATCGCGACGGGGGTCTCGGGGCCGACGCCGAGGGCGGTCAGGTGGTGGGCGAGGCGGTTGGCGCGGGTGTCGAGTTCGGCGTAGCCGAGGGCGCCGCCGTCGTGGACGAGGGCGGTGGCGTGCGGGGTGCGGTCGGCCTGGGCCTCGAAGGACTCGGCGAGGGTGCCCGACCGGCGGGGGGCGTCGGTGGCGTTCCACTCGGTGAGGATGCGGGCGCGCTCCTCGGGGGCGAGCACGTCGAGGGTGCCGATGGGGGCGTGCGGGTCGGCGGCGGCGCCGGCCAGCAGCCGGCCGAGCCGTTCGGCCAGGGCGGCGACGGTGGCGCGGTCGTAGAGGTCGGCGGAGTACTCGATCGAGCCGGTGAGCCCGGCGGGGGCGCCGTCGGGGCCGTGCCGTTCGGTGATGCCGATGTTGAGGTCGAACTTGGCGACCCGCAGGCCGATCGGCTCGGGGGCGGACTCCAGCCCGGGCAGGGCGAGTTCGGTGTCCTGGCCGTGGTTCTGCAGTACCAGCAGGGTCTGGAACAGCGGGTGGCGGCCGAGCGCCCGGGGCGGGTTGAGCTCCTCGACGACGCGCTCGAAGGGGAGGTCCTGGTGGGCGAAGGCGTCGAGTTGGGCCTCCCGGACCCGTCCGAGCAGTTCGGCGAAGCCCGGGTCGCCGGACGAGTCGACGCGCAGGACCAGGGAGTTCACGAAGAAGCCGACCAGGTCGTCCAGGGCCTCGTCGGAGCGTCCGGCGACGCCGGTGCCCAGCGGGATGTCGGTGCCGGCGCCGAGCCGGGTGAACAGGGCGGCCAGACCGGCCTGGAGGACGGTGAACAGGGTGGTGCGGTGGGTGCGGGCGAGGTCGAGCAGGGCGGTGTGCAGGCCGGCGTCCCAGGCGAGGTCGACGGAGTCGGCGGCGCCGGTGGGGGCGGGCGGGCGGGGGCGGTCGGTCGGCAGCTCCAGTTCCTCCGGAAGCCCGGCCAACGCGGTTCGCCAGTGGTCGAGTTGGCGGGCGAGCAGGCTCTCGGGGTCGTGTTCGTCGCCGAGCAGGTCGCGCTGCCAGAGCGCGTAGTCGGCGTACTGGATCGGCAGTGGTTCCCAGTCGGGGGCGTGGCCGGCGAGCCGGGCCCGGTAGGCCTCGGCGAGGTCGCGCAGCAGCGGGCCGAGCGACCAGCCGTCGCCGGCGATGTGGTGGAGCACGACGAGCAGCACGTGCTCGGTCGGGGCGAGGGTGAACACCGTGACCCGGATGGGCAGTTCGCGGCTCAGGTCGAAGGTCTCGGCGGCCGCGGCGTCCCGGCGGGCCGGGTAGTCGTCCGGTGCGCAGTCCACGGCCAGGAGGCGCGGTTGCGCCTCCTCGGCCGGCAGGATCCGCTGCACCGGGACTCCCCCGGCCACCGGGAACACCGTGCGCAGGGCCTCGTGCCGGGCGACCACGTCCGCCGTCGCGGCGCGCAGCGCGGCGGTGTCGAGCCGGCCGCGCAGACGCAGGGCGAACGGCAGGTTGTACAGCGCGGTCGGCCCCTCGATCTGGTCGATCAGCCAGAGCCGTTGTTGGGCGTACGAAACCGGGATCACGGTGCTTCCTCTACTCGGGTCTGCTCACGGCAACGGCACGGGCTGGTCGGCGGGGCGGGGACGACCGCGCGGGCGGGGCGGGACGGGGCCCTCAGACGGCGGCCAGGGTGGGCCGGACGCTGGGCCGGCAGTCCAGGACGTCCAGCGGGCGCCCCATCGAGACGGCGATCCTGCGGTCGCCGCGGTACGGGTCCCGGCCGTGGGCGCAGAGCACGTTGTCGACCAGCATCACGTCGCCGGCCTGCCAGCGCTCGCGCACGGTCGCCGCGTGGTACGCCTCGTTGAGGGCGTCGACGTCGGCGCGCTCCAGCGGTTCGCCGTCGCCGAACCCGGTGTTGAACGGCAGGCCGTCCGGGCCGAACTCGTCGGTCATCGCCTCGCGGATGTCCGGGTCGAGCGACCACTCGTTCCAGAACGCGAGGTGGTTGAACCAGACCTCCTCGCCGGTCACCGGGTGGTGGATGGTGCCGGGGCGCAGCTGGGTGGTGCGCAGGTTGCCGTCCGCCAGCCACTCCCAGGTGATGCCGTTCTCCCGGCAGTAGGCCTCGACCTCGGCGCGGTCCTCGGTGGCGAAGGCGGTGCGCCAGCCGAGGGAGACGTAGTCCGAGTAGTTGCGGGTGAGGGTCCAGCCGGAGGTCCGCATCCGCTCGGCCAGGTGCGCGGGCAGGTGGTCGAGCACCCGGCGGCAGTCGGCGGTGGGGGTGGCCCCGCCCTCCTCGGGGGCGGTCAGGCAGGCGAAGAGCAGCCGGCCGGGGAAGGTCAGGGTGTAGCTGTTCTCGTTGTGCATCCGGATCGGCTGGGCCGGCGGCAGGTCGGTGGAGGAGAAGACGCCGTTGCCGTAGTCGCTGCGCGGGGTGGCCTTCTCCCGGTACGGGGTGCGCTCGGGGATGAGGACGTCGCGCACGGCGGCGACGTCCTCGGTGCCGGCGACCGGCAGGCCGCGCAGGAAGATCGTGCCGTGCCGGTGCAGGGCTTCGGTGAGGGCGCTCTCGTTCTCGCGCAGCCACTCGCAGGCCTCGCCGATGTCGGCGGTGCGCGGCGCGTGGGCGAGGGCCGGGCGGCCGGGGTTCAGTTCCCAGGTCGGCATGGCGGCGGTCACCGGTCGGCGAGGGCCGCGACCAGGCTGGCGGGCCTGATGTCGGTCCAGTTGGCCTCGATGTGGTCGAGGCAGCCCTGGCGGGTGTCCTCGCCGTGGACGGTGGTCCAGCCGGCCGGCACGTCGATCCAGACCGGCCACAGGGAGTGCTGGTTCTCGTCGTTGACCAGCACCAGGTAGCCGGCGTTGTCGTCCTCGAACGGGTTGCTCATGGTGTCCTCCTTGGGTTACTTCGAAGGTAGGGGCGGGCCGCGCGGCGGAAGGGCAGGAGTCGCGGCAGGAACGCGGCAGTTGGGGCCCTGCCGCAGGGTCGTGAAGGGCCGGCTCAGCGCGGGGTGAGGCGGACCGGGAAGCGGTCCAGGCCGAAGTTGATGATCGAGCGGTTGTGGGTGACCGGCCCGGTCGGCTCGATGGCGTCGACGCGCTCCAGCATCGCCGTGAACAGGCCGCCGAGTTCGGCCTTGGCCAGCGGCGCGCCGACGCAGTAGTGGGCGCCGAGGCCGAGTGCGAGGTGCTTGTTGGGGGCGCGGTCGAGCAGGATCTCCTCGGGCCGGTCGAAGGCCTCCGGGTCCCGGTTGGCGGACCAGACCCAGACCGCGACCCGGTCGCCGCGCCGGATGGTGCGGCCGTCGAGCTCGGTGTCCCGGCTGGCGGTGCGCAGGCTGTGCAGGCCGACGGAGGTCCACCGCAGCAGTTCGTCCAGGGCCGAGTCCATGCCCACCTCGCCGCGCTGCAACTGCCGCCACAGGTCCGGGTGTTGGACCAGGGTGTGCAGGCCCATGGCGGCGGTGTGGCGGACGGTCTGGACGCCGCCGACCACGATGTTGTCCAGGTTGAGGACGACGTCCTCGATCGGCAGCAGCTTCCCGCCGACCCGGTAGGTGGCCATCATGCTGATCAGGTCGTCGCGCGGGTCGCTGCGGCGCAGCATCACCTGGTGCAGCAGGTACGGGATGAGCTGCTGGTGGCCGGCCCGGCGCTCCTCGGGGGTGCGGCCGAGGAAGGCGACGTCGCAGACCCGCACGACCATGTCGCGGTCCGCCTCCGGGACGTCCAGCAGGTCGCACATGACGGACAGCGGCAGCGCGGAGACGGCGTCGACGAGGTCCACCTCGCCCTGTTCGACGGCCCGGTCGACGATCGAGGCGGCGAGCTCGGCGATGCCCCGGGAGGCTCCGCGCACCGCGCCCGGGGAGAAGAACGGGTTGGCGGGGGCGCGGAGTTCGCGGTGCCGGGGCGGGTCGGTGAGGGCCATCATCCGGCCGGAGCCGACCGGCACGTTGCCCTCGCCGGCGCCGAGCAGCGAGCCCTGTTCGGAGCTGTAGACGGCGGCGTTGCGCAGCACCTCGGCGGAGTGCCGGTAGGAGAGCACCGACCAGACCGGTCCGTCGTCGACGGTGTCGGTGAGGTGGACGGCGGACTCCCGGCGCAGCTCCGCGACCAGCGCGGGGGTGTCGGGGCGGGCCCACAGGTCGGGGTCGGTGAGGTCGACCGCGGTGGTGGTTGGCATCAGTGCTCCGTGGTGGGCTGGTGGGCGGCGCCGGGCCGCGCGATGAGGGAGGTCAGCAGGTCGACCGGGCCGGGCCCGTCGACGGTGGCGAGCAGGTGGCCGCCGGGGACGACGTGGTGGCCGTGGCCGCCGCGGGTGTGGACGGCCCAGCCTTCGAGCCCGCCGACGGCGAGGAGCGGGTCCTCGACGCCGACGACGGTGTGCAGGGCGGAGCCGATCGGCGGGTGCGGGCGGGGCCGGTAGGTGTCGACCACGGCCAGGTCGGTGCGGATGCCGCGCAGCGCGTGCTCCTTGAGGTCGCCGTCGCCCGCGACGAGTTCGCCCATCCCGGCGAGCCGCAGCAGGTCGTCGGCGGTGTACTGCGGGCGGTCGGCGCCGGCCCAGGCGGCGGGCGGCGAGGCGGAGGCGGCGACGACGAGTTCGGGCCGGCGCTCGGCGGGCAGCGCCCGGGCGACCTCGTAGCCGAGCAGGGCGCCGAAGCTCTGCCCGTAGAAGCCGAACCGGCCGGTCAGGTGCGGGGTGAGGGCCTCCAGGACGGCGTCGACGAGCAGGTCGAAGCTCGCGGGCATCGGGTGGCCGAGCCGGCCGCCGCGGGCGGGCGGGCGCAGGGCCCAGACCTCGGCGGCCGGGGCGAGGGCGCGGGCGAGCGGGGTGTAGGCGGTGGCGTCGCCCCCGGCGTGCGGGAAGCAGAACAGCCGGTACGGGCGGTGCGGTTGGGGGGCGGGGACGAACAGCCAGTCCCCCTCGACGCGGGGCCGCGTCCGCAGTGCGGTGGTCATGCGCCGGCCGCCCGGGCGCGGGCGGTCAGGGCGGGCCGGGGGGCGGCGGTGCCGGCGGCGACGGCGCGCTCGACGGTGGCGGTGAAGGCGGCGAGGTCGGCCGAGTCGAGGAGGTGGCGCAGCTGGAGTTCGATGCCGAGCCGGCGGCGCAGCAGGTGGACGACCCGCAGCGCGGCGATCGAGTGGCCGCCGAGCGAGAAGAAGTCGTCGGTGGGCCGGACGCCGCCGACGCCGAGCACGGTGCTCCAGACCTCGGCGACCTGCCCGGCCAGTCCGGCGTCCTCCTGCGGAGCGTCGTCCTCGACGGCGGCGCAGGCAGCGGGGGCGGCGGCGGGTGCGGGCAGCGCCGCCAGGTCGACCTTGCCGTTCGGGGTGAGCGGCAGGGCGTCCAGCACGGTGATCGCCGAGGGCACCAGGTGGGCGGGGACGGTGGCCCGCAGCCGCTCGGTCAGTTCGGCGGCGGTGACGGCGCCGGTGACGTACCCGGCGAGCCGGCGGTCCCCCGGGGCGGGCTCGTACACGGTGACGGCGGCGGACTGGACGCCCGTCAGCCGGGCCAGGGCGTGCTCGACCTCGCCGAGCTCGATCCGGTAGCCGCGCAGCTTGACCTGGCGGTCCACCCGGCCGACGTACTCCAGCCGGCCGCCCTCGCCGCGCCGGGCCTGGTCGCCGGTGCGGTACATCCTCCCTCCTTGCCCGGCGGCGGTCGGGTCGGCCACGAAGCGCTCGGCGGTCAGGCCGGGCCGGCCGACGTAGCCGTGGGCGAGGCCGGGCCCGGCCAGGTACAGCTCGCCGACGACGCCGTCGGGGACGGGGGCGAGCTTCTCGTCCAGCAGGTGCAGACGCACCCCGGGCAGCGGCTCGCCCAGGTGCGGCCCGGGGCCGGTGATCGGCGCGGTCACGGCGTCGACGGTGCACTCGGTGGGCCCGTACAGGTTGAGCGCGTCGATGCCGCCGTCGGCCAGCTCCCGCCAGGTGCGCTCGGGGACGGGCTCGCCGCCCATGAACAGCCGCGGCACCCGGGCGCCGGCGAGCGGCTCGCGCAGCAGCTCCCAGTGCGAGGGGGTCAGGTCGAGGTCGGTGACGGCGTGCTCGGCGAGCAGGGCGGCGACCCGGGCCGGGTCGGCGCGCTGCTCCTCGCCGATGACCAGGACGGTGTCGCCCCGGCAGATCCGGGCCCACTGCTGGACGGAGGCGTCGAAGGAGACGCTGGCGTTCCAGCCGACCACGCCGGGCTCGGCCCGGTAGGCGCCGGAGGCCTCCAGGGCCTCGACCAGGGCGGCGACGGCGCCGCGCGGCACCTCGACGCCCTTGGGGCGGCCGGTGGAGCCGGAGGTGAAGATGACGTAGGCCGGGTCCAGCGGGTGGGCGTGCTCCGGCAGTTCTCCCCCGGCCTGGTGGCCGGGAGGTACCCCCGGCCCGTCGGCTGCGGCGTCCGGGCGCAGCACCGGCACGCCCTCGGCGGCGGGCAGGCCGTCGGCGCTGATCAGGGCGGCGAGCCGGGCGTCGGCGGCCATGAGGGCGAGCCGCTCGGCGGGGTAGGCCGGGTCGAGCGGGACGTAGGCGGCGCCGGCCCGCCAGACGGCGAGCAGGGCGACCGGCAGGTCGGCGGTGCGGGCGAGGTGGACGCCGACCCGGTTGCCGCGGCCGATGCCGCGCTCGCGCAGGGCGCGGGCCAGGGCGGCGGTGCGGCGGTCGAGTTCGGCGAAGTCCAGGCGGGCCGGGCCCGCGAGGACGGCGGTGCGACCGGGGTGGGCGGCGACGGTGTCGCGCAGGCGGTCCAGCAGATCGGTCATGACGGCTCCTCAGGACTCTCGGGCGGCGGCGGCCATGGTGTGCAGGGCGGCGGCGTAGGTGTCGATGAACTGCTCGGCGGTGCTGTCGGCGACCAGCGAGCGCTGGTGGTCCACGGCGAGCAGCACGCGCTGCGTGACCGGGTCCTGGATCACCGAGGCGCCGAAGGCGAAGCTGTTGGGTTCGTGGCGCAGGGTCGGCTCGGTGCCGATCCGGCCGTCCACGATGCGGGCCGAGCTGAGCCGGCCGAGGGCGTGGAAGCGCAGGTAGCCGAACTGGCTGTCCAGCGCGGTGTCGGTCATCAGGCGGGCGAGCCGGGCGAAGGGCACCCGGCGGTGCGGCATCATGTCCAGCTCCTCCCGGTGGACCTCGCGGACCAGGGCGAGCAGGTCGTCGGTGGGCTCGCAGCTGAGCGGGACGGTGTTGAGGAACAGCCCGTACACCTCGGTGCCGCCGAGCCGTTCCAGCCGGCCGTTGACGGCCAGGCCGGTGGTGACGCGCCGACGTCCGGTGACGGCGGCGAGGGCGTGCAGGTGGGCGGCGAGCGCCACCGACTTGACCGGCACGCCGAGCGCGTCGGCGACGTCGCGCAACTGCCCGGGCGCCTCGGGCAGCACCCGTTCGACGGTGCGGGGCGCCTCGTGGACGTCCTCGCTGCCGGGGAACAGCTGGCCGCTGACGCCGGTCAGCCGCTCGCGCCAGTAGCCGAGCGAGCGCTCGTCCCCGGCGGCCTGCCGTTCGACGGCCACGAAGTCGCGGAAGGCGGTGCGCGGCGGCGGGGCGGGCACGCCGAGCGGGTCGGCGGCGAGGGCGCCGTGGCGCTCCAGGATCTCGGTGAGCAGCGAGGTGAAGCTCCAGCCGTCGAGGATCGCGTGGTGCTCGGAGACGGTGAGCTGGAAGGCGTCCTCGGCGAGGCGCTGCACGGTGATCCGGAACAGCGGCGGCGCGGTGAGGTCGAAGGGCGTCCACCGGTGGGTGTCGAAGACCTCGCGGATCGCGGCGTCCTGGTCCGCCTCCGCCGTGCCGCGCAGGTCGGCGAACTCGACGGGGGCGGGCAGCCGGCCGTGCACGAGCTGCAGCGGTTCGCCGTAGCCGGACAGGTCCAGGCCGGTGCGCAGCACCGCGTGGCGGTCCATGGCCTCGGCGACGGAGCGGCGGAAGGCCTGCTCGTCGAGGTCGCCGGCGATCCGGTAGGAGTTGACGTTGTGGTAGCTGTCGGTGCCGCCGGCGATCTCCATGTGGAAGACCATGGAGAGCTGCATGGACACCATCGGGTAGGCGTCGACGAGGCCGGGCGGCAGGTCGGCGCGGTCCTCCGGGGAGATCAGGGCGAAGGGCTCGCGGGCGTCCCGGTCCTCGGTGACGGGCTTCGCCAGCGGCAGCAGGGCGGCCACGGTGGGGGCGTTGAAGACGTCCCGCAGGCTGAGCCCCCAGCCGCGCTCGTGCAGCGCGCCGGCCAGCTGGACGGCCCGGATGGAGTCCCCGCCGAGGTGGAAGAAGTCGTCGTGGACGCCGATGCCGTCCACCCCGAGGACCTCCGTCCAGACGGCGGCGAAGGCCTCCTCCTCCGGGGTGCGCGGCTCGACGTGGCGCCCGCCGGTGGCGGCGCTGCGCTGGCCGGGGGCGGGCAGGGCGGCGCGGTCCACCTTGCCGTTGACGGTGAGCGGCAGCGACTCCAGCACGGTGTAGCTCGCCGGGACCATGTACGGGGGCAGCGAGCGGCCGAGGAAGGCGCGGACGTCGGCGGGCTCGCGGCCGGTGACGTACGCGGCGAGGCGGTCCTCGTGCACGGTGACGACGCAGGCGTCGACGTCCGGGTGGGCGGCGAGCGCGTTCTCGATCTCGCCGAGTTCGATCCGGAAGCCGCGCAGCTTGACCTGGAAGTCGGCGCGGCCGATGTACTCCAGTCCGCCGCCGGGCAGCCGGCGGGCGACGTCGCCGGTGCGGTAGAGCCGGGCCCCGGGCGGGCCGTACGGGTCGGCGACGAAGCGGCCCGCGGTGAGGCCGGGGCGGCCCCAGTAGCCGTGGGCGAGGCTGCCGCCGCCGATGTACAGCTCGCCGGCCGCGCCGGGCGGCACCGGCCGCAGCCAGTCGTCCAGGACCTGGGCGCTCAGGTGCGCCATCGGGGCGCCGATCAGGCTGCGCTCGAAGCCGGCGCTGCCGGCCAGGTCGTGGGTGGTGACGTGGACGGTGGTCTCGGTGATGCCGTACAGGTTGCACAGCCGGGCCGGGGGCGGCGGGTCGAGTTCGAACCAGCGCTGGACGACGGCCGGGTCGAGCGCCTCCCCGCCGAGCATGATCCACTTCAGTGCGGGCAGGGCGCGCGGGCTGCGGCGCAGCACCGGCTCCAGCTGGCGCAGCGCCGAGGGGGTGAGGCAGAGGCAGGAGACGGCCTCCTCCTCCAGCAGCTGGGCGAACTCCTCCGGCGAGCGGCTGGTCACGTACGGGACGACGACCAGGCGGGCGCCGTGCAGCAGGGCGCCCCACATCTCCCAGACCGTCCAGTCGAAGGCGTAGCTGTGGAACAGCGTCCAGGTCTCCTGGGGGCCGAAGCCGAAGTGCCGCTCGCCGCCCGCCATCAGCCGGCTGACGTGCTCGTGGGCGACGGCGACGCCCTTGGGGCGGCCGGTGGAGCCGGAGGTGAAGATGACGTAGGCGACGTCGCCGGGGCGTCCGGCGGCCGGCGGGCGGGTGTCGGGGCGGGCGGCCAGGTCGGACGCCTCGGCCGTCAGGTCGTAGGCCCGCCAGGGGCCCTCGGGCACCCGGTCCGGGCGGTCGGTGACGACCAGGGTGACGCCGGTGTCGCCGAAGACCAGCGCGGCGCGGTCGGCGGGGGCGGCGAGGTCGACGGGCACGTAGGCGGCGCCGGTCTTGAGCACGCCGAGGACGGTGACCAGGACGTCGGCGGTGCGCTCCAGCAGCATGCCGATCCGGTCGCCGGGGCCGGCGCCGCGGGCGCGCAGGGCGTGGGCGAGGCGGTTGGCCCGGCGGTCCAGTTCGGCGTAGCTCAGGGTACGGTCGGGGTCGCTGACGGCGGGCCGGTCCGGGTGGGCGTCGGCGGCCCGCTCGAACAGGTGGTGCAGGCAGTGGCCGGGGGTGTCGGTGGCCGCCGTCGCGTCGGCGGCGGCGCCCGCCGCCCGGGTGGTCAGCCGCAGCACGGTGGCGTCGGGGTCGTCCAGGGCGGCGGTGAGCAGGGTGTCGTACTCGGCGGCGAGGCGGCGGACCGTCCCGGCGTCGAACAGGTCGCTGCGGTACTCGGCCTCGCCGCGCAGCTCGCCGTCGGCTTCCCCGGCGTCGAAGACCGACCAGGTGAGGTCGAACTTGCTGGTGCCGTTGGAGCGCACCCGGCTCTGCGCGGTGGCCGCCGGGCCGAGCGCCAGCGGGGTGCGGTCCTCGCCGTGGGCGCCGAACACCACCTGGACCAGCGGCGGGTGCTGGGCGCTGCGGGCGGCGCCCAGCAGGTCGACGATCCGGTCGAAGGGCAGGTCGAGGTAGCCGTACGCCTCGAAGGCGACGTCCTGGACGTGCTCCAGCAGGTCCCGGAAGCCCATCGTGGGCGCGAGCCGCAGACGCAGCGGCAGCAGGTTGACGAAGTAGCCGAGCAGGTGCTCCAGTTCGGGGCGGTCGCGGGTGGTGACCGGGGTGCCGACGACCAGGTCCTCGGCGCCGGTCCAGCGGTTCAGCAGCAGGGCGAAGGCGGCCAGCTGGACGGTGAACGGGGTGACGCCCTCCGTCTCGGCCAGGGCGCGGACCCGTGCCGCGGTGCCGGCGGCGAGGCCGAACCCCTCGGTGCGGCCGGCCGCGCCGCGCTCGGCGGGCCGGGGCCGGTCGGTGGGCAGCTCCAGCAGGGCGGGGGCGCCGTCCAGCCGCTCCTTCCAGTAGGTCAGGTGCTCCTCGTACGAGGTGCCGAGCTGCTCCTGCGCGTAGTCGGCGTACTGCACCGTCAGCTCCGGCAGTTCGGCCTCCCGGCCGGCCGCCGCCGCGCCGTACAGCGCGGCGAGCTCGCGCTCGAAGACCTCGGCGGACCAGCCGTCCCAGACGATGTGGTGGACGGTGAACAGCACGGTGGTGCGCTCGTCCGCGAGCCGGAACGCCTCGGCGCGCAGCAGCGGTCCGGCGGCGAGGTCGAAGGGTTCGGCGCAGCGGGCGGCGAGCAGTTCCTCCAGGCGCCGCGCCTGGCCGGGGCCGCTCAGCGGGCGCAGGTCGGTCACCGCGAGCGGCACGGTGAGGCCGTGGTGGACCTGCTGGCGGGGGCCGTCGGGGTGCAGCGCGAAGCTGGTGCGCAGCGTCTCGTGGCGGGCCGTCAGGGCGTCCAGCGCGCCCTGGAGGAGCGCGAGATCGAGCGGGCCGGTGACGTCGAGGGTCCAGGGGGTGCAGTAGGTGACGGCGCTCGGGTCGAGGCGGTCGAGGAACCAGAGGCCGCGCTGCAGCCCGGAGGCGGGCGCGGTGCGCGCCGGGTGGTCGGACGGGCTCACGGCCTCGTTCCCTTCGTGTGCGGTGCGGGCCGTCACCGGGCGGCCAGCCGTTCGGCGATGGCGCTCACGGTCCGGGCCCGGAAGACCAGTTGCGGGGGGACGCGGCTGCCGGTCTCCCGGGAGAGCCGCATCGCGACCCGGACGGCGGCCAGCGAGTTGCCGCCGATCCGGAAGAAGTTGTCCTCGCGGCCGACCTCGGCGAGGTCGAGCACCTCGCGCATCGCGTCGGCGACCAGCCGTTCGGCCTCGGTCATCGGGTCGGCGGCGGCGGTGGCGCGGCGTCCGGCGGGGGCGGGCAGCGCCTTGCGGTCCACCTTGCCGTTGTGGTTGAGCGGCAGGGCGTCCAGGACGTCCAGGGTCGAGGGCACCATGTGCTCGGGCAGCAGGCCGGCCAGGTGGTCGAGCAGGGCGTCCGGCTCGGGGGCGTCCGGACCGACGGTGACGTAGGCGGCGAGCCGGCGGTCGCCCGGGGCGGGCTCGTGGACGGCGACGGCGGCCTCCCGGACGGCCGGGTGGCGGGTGAGCGCGTCCTCGACCTCGCCGGGCTCGACCCGGAAGCCCCGGATCTTGATCTGGTCGTCGATCCGGCCAGTGACCTCCAGCAGGCCCTCGGCGTTGACGTAGCCGAGGTCCCCGGTGCGGTAGAGGCGCTCGCCGGGGGCGCCGTACGGGGAGGCCACGAAGCGCTCGGCGGTCAGCCCGGGCCGGCCGAGGTAGCCGTAGGCGAGGCCGCCGCCGGTGGCATACAGCTCGCCGGTCACGCCGGGCTCGACGGGGCTCAGCCGCTCGTCCAGGACGAGGACGCCCTTGCCGTTGAGGGCGACGCCGATCGGCACGGAGCCGCCGGTGACGTCCTCGGGGCCGACCCGGTGGCAGGTGGTCAGGCCGAGGCTCTCGACCGGGCCGTAGCCGTTGGCGACCGCCAGCTCCGGGTAGGCCTCCAGGGCCTTGGCGACGTGGGTGACGGAGGCCCGCTCGCCGGCGGTGATGGCGAGCTTCAGACCGTCGTAGGTCTCCGGGAAGTCCTCCAGCAGGAAGTTGAACAGGCTGGCGGAGAGCTGGAGTTGGGTGACGCCGTGGCGGCGGGTCAGCTCGGCGATGGTCTGCGGGTCCGGCCGCTGGCCGGGCTGCAGGACGCAGGCGCCGCCGAAGCAGAGCGCGCCGTACAGCTCCAGGGCGAAGGCGTCCCAGGAGACCGGCGAGCACTGCAGCCAGACCTCGTCCGGGCCGAAGCGGGCGTAGTCCTGGCCGAGGTAGGTGGTGGTGAGGGCGCGGTGCGGGACGGCGGCACCCTTGGGGCGGCCGGTGGAGCCGGAGGTGAACATCACGCAGGCGAGGTCACCGCCGTCGACCGGCAGGCCGAGGTCGTGTGCCGCGTGGCGGGCCAGTTCGGCGGCCGAGGCGTCCAGGTCGACGAGGCGCTCGACGGGGAAGGGCACGGTGGTCCGCCGGTGGGTGACCACCGTCGAGGCGCCGGTGTCGGCGACGGCGCCGGACAGCCGCTCGGCCGGGAAGTCCGGGTCGAGCAGGGTGTAGGCGGCGCCGGTCTTGAGGGCCGCCAGCAGGGCGACGACCATCTCGGGACCGCGCTCGGCCAGCACCGCGACGGTGTCGCCGCGGCCGGTGCCGAGGCCCGCCAGGTGGCGGGCGAGCCGGTTCGCGGCGGCGTTCAACTCGCCGTAGCTCACGGTCCGTTCACCGGAGACCAGGGCGACGGCCTCCGGGCTCCGGGCGGCCCTCGCCTCGAACAGGGCGTGCACCGGCACCTCGACGGCGGCGGCCAGGGTGCCCAGCCACTCCTCGCACAGGCCGGCCATGGTGGCGGGCTCGAAGAGGTCGCTGTCGTACTCGAAGCGGCCGGTGAAGCCGGTGCCGAGGTCGTCCACCGAGACGGACAGGTCGAAGCGGGAGACCGGGTTGGAGTGCAGGGCCCGGGTGACCTCGTACCCGCCGACCGTGAACGGCCTCGGGTCCAGCGGGTGCAGCTCCAGCAGCACCTGGCAGAGCGGGTTGCGGTCCTCGGGGCGCTCGTCGAGCACGGCGTTCGCGATGTCGTCGAAGGGCACCTCCTGGTGCCGGTAGCCGCCGATCGACACCTCGCGCACGTGCCGGACCAGCTCGCGGAAGGAGGCGCCCTCCTCCAGCTTCAGCCGCAGCGGCAGCAGGTTGATGAAGTAGCCGATCAGTCCGTCGAGTTCGGCCCGGCCGCGGACGTTCACCGGGGAACCGAGCACCAGGTCGCGCTGCCCGGAGCGGCGCTGCAGGGTGAGCGCCAGCCCGGCCAGCAGCACCATGAACGGGGTGGCGTCCTCGCTGCGGGCGAGCGCCCGGACGGCCTCGGCGACCGGGCCCGGCATCGCGAAGCGGTGGAAGGCGCCGCGGAAGGCCTGCTCCTCGGGGCGGGGGTGGTCCGGCACCAGCGCGTCGGCGGTCGGCGCGTCGCTCAACTGCTTGCGCCAGTAGTCGAGTTGCCCCTCGACGGTGTCGTCCCGGTACTGCCAGGCGGCGTAGTCGCCGTACTGGACGGCGAGCTCCGGCAGCCCGGCCGGGCGGCCCTCGGCCAACGCGGCGTACAGCTCCTGGAGTTCGGTCTCCAGCACCGCCAGCGAGCCCTCGTCCCAGACGATGTGGTGGAGGGCCAGCAGCAGCGTGGTCGCCCCGCCGGCCCGGAACACCCGGGCCCGCAGCAGCGGCCCCCGCTCCAGGTCGAAGGGCTCCAGGGCGGCCTCGGCGACGAGCGCGTCCACCTGCTCGGCGGTGGTCTCGGTGAGCGTGAACGGCAGCTCCACGGACGGGTGGACGACCTGGCGCGGACCGTCCTCGGCGAGCTCGAAGGTCGTCCGCAGGCTCTCGTGCCGCTCGACCACGCCGGCCAGCGCCCGCCGCAGCAGCTCGGGGTCGACCGGGCCGGAGAAGCGGAACACCCAGGGCACCACGTAGGTCGGCGCGTCCGGGTTCCACTGGTCGAGGAACCACAGGCCGCGCTGGAACTTGGACAGCGGGGCCTCGGTGGCGCCGCTCCTGGTCAGCGCCGGGCGCTCGCCACCGGACGCGGAGGTCACCGCGGCGGCGAACTCGGCCAGCGTCGGCGCGTCGAAGATGGTGTACGGCGACACCATGCCGAAGACGTCGAAGACCCGGCCCACCACCCGGACGGCGGTCAGCGAATCGCCGCCCAGGTGGAAGAAGTTGTCGTCGGCGCCGACCTCCGGCACCCCGAGCACGTCCGCCCAGACCGCGGCGATCAGCTGCTCGGCGGGGGTGCGCGGCGGGCGGCCGGCCGGCTTGCCCTCCGGCGCGGTCTGCGGCTCGGGCAGCGCCGCGCGGTCCACCTTGCCGCCGGCCGTCAGCGGGAAGGCCTCCAGCGCGGTGACCGTCGCCGGGACCATGTGCTCGGGCAGCCGCTCGGCCAGCCAGGCGCGGGCCTCGGCGTACCCCGGTGCGGCGCCGGTGACGTACGCGGCCAGCCGGCCCTCGTGGGCGACCACCACGCAGCCGGTGACGCCGGGGTGGCCGGCCAGCACCTGCTCGATCTCGCCGGGCTCGACCCGGAAGCCGCGGATCTTCACCTGGTGGTCGCTGCGGCCGAGGAACTCCAGTGGGCCGTCCTCGGCGGTGCGGCGCACCAGGTCTCCGGTGCGGTACATCCGGGCACCCGGGGCGCCGTCCGCCGGCGCGAACGGGTCGGCGACGAAGCGGCCGGCGGTGAGGCCGGGGCGGCCGAGGTAGCCGGAGGCCAACAGCGGCCCGCCGACGTACAGTTCACCGGTCCCACCGGGCTCCACCGGGCGCAGCCGCTCGTCCAGGACGTGGAGCCGGCGCGCGCCGACCGCGGTGCCGATCGGCACCCGGGCGGCCGGCTGCTCCTGCCCTGCCTGTTCGCCGTCGAGCCGGTGGGTGGTGGCGGTGACCACGGTCTCGGTCGGGCCGTACGCGTTCAGCAGCGGCACCCCGGTGGCCGACCACCAGGCGGCGGCGGTGGCGGGCTCCAGCTTGTCGCTGCCGGAGACCATCAGCCGCAGGGTGCGCGGCACCCGGCCGCCGAGGGCCGCCACCACGTCCTGGAAGTAGCCCGCGGCCAGGTTGGCGACGGTGACGCCCTCGTCGTCCAGCAGGTCCAGCAGCGCGGCCGGGGCGAGGAGTCGCCGCTCCGGCAGGACCAGGCAGGCCCCGGCGGACAGCGCGCCGAGCACCTGCTCCACGGCCACGTCCACGGTCGGGCGGGCGAACTGCAGCACCACGTCCCGCTCGGTCAGGCCGAAGGCCCCGACGATGCCGGCCAGGTGGCCGGTGAGCGCGGCGAGCGGGACGTGCACGCCCTTGGGGCGGCCGGTGGTGCCCGAGGTGTAGATGACGTAGCCGGCGCCCGCGTTCCCGCCCGGACCCGTGCCGAGCCCGGTGAGCTCCTCGCCGTCGAGGGCGAGGCAGGCCCCGGCGTCCTCGGCGATCCATCGGTTGCGCTCCTCGGGCGCCTCCCGGTCCAGCGGCAGGTAGGTGGCACCCGCCCGCAGCACCGCCAGCAGCGCGACCACGTGGTCCAGCCGGTCGCGTCCGGTGACGGCGACCGTCCGCCCGGGGGCGATCCGGGCGGCGAGGGCGGCGGTCAGGCCGTCCAGCTCCCGGTAGCTGATGCTCCGGCCGGCGGCCCGGACGGCCGGCCGCTCCGGGAAGCGGGCGACGGCGGCGGCGAACGGCGCGAAACCGGACGGCGCGAGTTCGGGCACCGGGAATTCGGTTGCCGGGAATTCGACGGGAAGACCGCGCGAGGACATCATCCAACCCCAGATCGTGAGAGAAATCGGCGACGAAAGCGACGATAGGGGGAATTCGACGGCCCTATCGGCAGAACGAGCGGAAGGAAATCGGCAGTTTCACCATGCCGCTTCCCGAGCAGGCCAGGGCTACCGGCCGGAGGTGGTGAAGGAATTCCCCGGGGACCAGACATCATCCCGGTCCAGGGCCTCGGGCGTGTACTTCCCGAGCGAACTGATCAGCAGTCGGAGCTCCAGTGCCAGGCATTCCGCGAAACGGCGCAGCCCGGATTCCCGGTCCTCGGCTACGGCGAGCAGCGCCGCCCGGCCGAGGCCCACCGCGCGGGCCCCCAGCGCCAGGCTCTTGACCGCCCGGGCACCTTCCCAGATCCGCCCGGAGACCAGCAGGGAAGGCGGCGGCGCGTCCGCCAGCCGGCGCAGGCACTCCGCGAGCGGCAGACCGACGTGCGGCAGGAACACCCCCGGCGCCCAGCCGGTGCCGCCCTCCGCGCCGTCCACCACGACGGCGTCCGCTCCGGCCTCGTGCGCCACCCGGGCGGCCTCGGCCACGTCCCGGCCGGGGTAGAGCTTCACCCAGATCCGCACCCGCGGGTAGTTGTTGCGCATCAGCCGGATCTGCTGGCGCAGGATCTCCGCGGTGAAGGTGCCCGGGGTGGCGGCGCGCAGCACCCGGCCGTCACCGAACAGCGGGTCAAGGCCGAAGCGGTCGCCGAGCGCCGCGGCGGCGTCCGCGTCCAGCACGGTCATCCCGCCGAGGCCCGGCTTGGCGCCCTGGCCGACCTTCAACTCGAAGGCCAGCCGCCCGGATTCGAGCAGCGGCAGGGCCGCAGGATCGCTGTGGACGAGGTTCCACACCTCGGCGTCGGCGTCCTCGGTGCTCTGCTGGACGGCCACGCCGCCGAGCCCGTCCGGCAGTTCCTCGGCGTAGGCGCGCAGCCGGCCGAGCAGCGTGCGGTCGGCGGCCTCGCCGAGCCGGCCGTAGCCGTTGACCGGCACCACGTTCTCGCCGATCACCATCGGGATCCCGAGCGCCCCGGCCTGCCGGCTCAGGGCCAGCCCGAGGTCGCCGCCGGCCGCTCGGGTGGATCCGGTCGCGGAGACGTACACCGGCAGCGCCGAGGCGAACCCGCCGACGGCGGTGGCGAGTTCGACGTCCCGGTAGTCGGGCTCGCGGCCGAGGTCGATCAGCTTGGCGAGCCGCTGCGGAAGGAACAGCGGCGGGACGATCCGCAGGGCGTCCAGGGCGTCGGCGGGTGCCGCCTCCCCGGGCCCGCCGGCACCGAACAGCACGTGCCCGTACTCCTCGGCGGGCGGGAACGCCGCGGCCGCCCCGGCGCGGGCCCGACGCCGGACCTCCTCCTCCGGGAAACCGGGTGCGCTCAGATCACTCACGCCGCCCACCTCGCTGCGCTCGGCAGGGGCGTTCGCCCACTCGCCCCTCTCAATGGTGAGCTCGCTTCGCTCGCTCACGGTGAAACCACCCCGGCGAGCTTCGGGAACGCGCTGGCCTGCCAGACGGCGTCCAGCCCGGCGACGTACCGGGTGAGCCGCTCGACCCCGATGCCGAAGCCCGCGCTGGCCGGCACGCCCTCGCGCACCAGGTCCAGGTACCAGCGGTACTTCTGCGGGTTCTCGCCGGTCTCCCGCATCCGGGTGATGATCTCCGCGTAGTCGTTGGTCCGCTGGCTGCCGCTGCACAGCTCGCCGTAGCCCTCGGGCGCGAGCAGGTCGAAGTTCCGCAGCAGGCCCGGGTTCTGGGGGTGTTCGCGGTCGTAGAAGCCGCGCGAGCCCTTCGGGTAGTCGGTGACGAAGAACGGCCGGTCACGCCGGGCGGACAGCAACGCCTCGCCCTCCCAGTCGAGTTCGGCCTCCGGGCTCTGTGGGTGTCCGATGCCGCGCAGTTCGGCGACCGCCTCGGCGTGCCGGATCCGGCCGAAGGAGCCCTTCAGGAGTTCGGCGAACGCCTGCGGGTCCCGGCCGAGTTCGGCGAACTCCTTGGGCAGCTCGCGCAGCACGCCGTCGACCATGTGCACCACCAGGTCCTCGGCCAGCTGGACGACGTCGTCCCGGCTCGCGCCGGCGACCTCCACGTCCAGCTGGTGGAACTCGGCCAGGTGCCGGCTCGTCCCGGCGGTCTCCAGCGGCTCCAGCCGGACGTTCGGGGCGATGCAGAAGATCTTGTCGAAGGCGAGCAGCGAGGCCTGCTTGTACAGGATCGCGCTGGTCATCAGCTTGTAGCGGTGGCCGTAGAAGTCGATGTCCACCTGCTTGGAACCGCGCGCACCGGGGTCGGTGACCGGGCCGATGATCGGCGGCAGCAGCTCGGTGAAGCCCCGGCCGCGCAGGAACTCGCGGGCGGAGGTGAGCAGTTGCTGCTGGATCCGGAGCGCGCTACGGGTGGCCGGTGCGGTCAGGTGGCGGCCCGGATCGGTCGGGGGCAGGGGCGTGGCGTCGGGCATGGCCGGGGTCCTCTTCTCTCGGGGAGTGTCCGTGGTCGTTCGGCGTGAAGTGGTGTCGGGCGTATGGCAGTTCGACCTGGATCGGCGGCGACGCGGGCCCGGTCGGGAGGGTCAGCGCGCCACGGGCAGGCCACGGGCCGCGGACGCGGACGCCGCCGCGGCCGTGTACTCGGCCCGGCCGTCGTAGCCGCGCTGCACGTGGGAGAGGGCGGCCAGCAGCCCGGCCGAGCCGAGGATCGGCGTCCGGCCGCGCTCGCCGAGCCCGGCGATCGGCATCGAGCCGACCGCGGACCAGTGCAGCCGCCCGTCCGGGCCCAGCGAGCTGCGCGTCCGCCCGGCGTTGTCGGGGTGGAGGCAGTACGGCACGTCCAGGTAGCCGGCCGCGAACGCCCGCACCAGGGCGCGCCCGACATCGGCGTCCAGGTCGAGCACCGCCCCGATCAGCGCCCTGGCCTCGGCCTCGATCCCGGTGTCCGGTGGCGCGGCGGGCCGCGGGCGGGCGCGCTCCGCCGTGGCGGCCGCGGCGGCCGCCTCCAGCGCCCGGACGTTCTCGGCGACGGTCGGGATCCGGTGCGCCTCGGCCGTGGTCTTGACGATCAGCCGGGCCGCGCCGCCGCGCACCGAGAGCCGCGCCGCGTCCTCCAGCAGCAGCCGCGCGCCGCCGGGCGAGCGCGGGTACACGCCCATGTACGCGTACACCACGAGGTGCCAGTCGACGTCCGCGAGCAGTTCCCCCGCGATCCGGCCGAGCGCGGCGAGCGCCTCCTCGTCCTGGCGGGCGTTGGCCTGCTGGGCGTAGCTGAGCGAGATGCTGCGAAGTCCGTGCGCCCGGAAGAACAGCGCCTCCAGCACGCTGACGGCGATCAGCAGCGAGGGCGGGCAGAGCTGGCCCATCAGGCAGCCACCGAAGGTCTCCAGGTGTGGCTCGGTGCCGAACTCCCTGGTGGACGCCAGGAGTTCGCAGCTGGTTCGCCAGCGGGCGACCGACTCGTGGAGCGGGGTGCGGCCGTACGGCAGACAGTAGGAGACCGGCCCGCCCTCGGTGGCGTCCAGGCCGGCCGCCAGCAGTGCGCGGAAGATCCGCTCCGGGGCGGCCGAGCCGTGCCGGACCTGCACCGGGAAACCCGCGTCCGCCACCCCGCGCAGCACCTCCCGGGTGACGTCGACCGGGTGGGTGGCGATCGGATAGCCGTTGAGGCCCGCCCCGGCGACCAGGGCGCGCCGCGCGGCCGCGAGGTCGCCGGTGCGGGTGTAGCTGTCCAGGGTGATGGTGCCGACGGTGACGGCGGCCGCGCCCCGGGTGGCCAGCAGGCCCTCCCGCATCCGGGCCGCCTCCGCCATGCCCATCCGGGGCTGGACCACCAGGGCGCCGGCCTCGGCGGCCTGCGCCACGAAGGCGCCGAAGCCCGCCCGGGCCGGGCCCGGCACACCAGGGCCGATCGCCAGCGGACCCGTCACAGCAGGACCCCGGAGCGCAGCCCGGCGACGAACTCGCGGAACCCGGCCACCGCCGCGCCCTCCTCGAAGACCGCGTCGAAGCCGGCCGCCAGCAACTCCCGCTCGCGGTCCGGGTCGTCGGCTCCGGCGATGCCGAGCTTGCCCCCGATGACGGTCGGGGTGCGCCGCAGTTCCGGGCAGGCGCGGAGGGCCTCGATCACCCGCAGGCCCTCCTGGTGGCCGTGCCCGTTGACGCTGCTGATCACGATCAGGTCCGGTTCGATCCGGCGGCATTCGGAGAGCAGCAGCGCGTCCGGGACGCAGGCGCCCAGATTCGTCACCCGATGGCCCATCTCCTCCAGCAGGACCTGGAGGAACACCAGGTTCCAGGTGTGCGAATCCGAGGCGGTCGTCGTCACGACGACGGCCAGACCGTTCTGTTCGGCGTTCCCGTGCTCCACAACTCAGCCCTCATCGGTAGAGATCGTCGATGGCGTTCCGGCGCGCTCCTCGCGGTGGTCCGGCCCCACGGAGAACGCTAGGAACGATCGGGCCGGGCAAGCGGCAGCTCCTGCGGCATTAAGCGGCAGAATCGGCGCGGTGGGCAGAATCGGCGGAGTCGGCGGCCTGCTGACGCGTCGCGGCCTGCCGACACGTCGCGGTCGGCCGGCGACAGCCGGCCCCGACGGTCAGCCCGCGACGGCCAGCAGCGGGACGTCCCCGCCCGACCCGAGCCGGACCCCCGGCTCCTCCCGGACGAGGCGGCGGCACAGGTTGAGCACCGTGAACCGCACGCCGTCCCGGGCGGGCACGCTGCGGATCAGCCCGCGCGACAGCAGCTCGTGCACCGTGGCGAGGCAGGTCTGCAGCGCCCAGCCGCTGCGGACCACCGCATCCTCCCCCGACCACTCCCCCGGTTCGTCCACCAGCACCTCCAGCAAGGCGCGCTGACGGTCCGTCAGACACCGGATCGCGGGCTCCACGTCGTCCCGCAGGTCACCGCGCGCGCCGAACACCACCGGCGGCGCGGCCAGGGTGAACGGGACGGCCCCCAGCCGGGCCACCAGCTGGGCGGTGGACTGCACCAGCGCCCACCCCGCCGCCCGCTCCAACGCGCCGGGCAGGCCGTCGAGGCGGCGGCAGAGCTCCGCGACGGCGGGTGCCTCGGAGCGCTCCAGGGTGTAGCCGGGACGCAGCCGGCACAGGTGCGAGAGCAGCAGCCGGACGGCTCCGACCTGCGCCAACGCCTCCGGCTCGGCGTCGAGTTCGGGGGCCGGGACGGGCAGCGGCGCGAGCGGGATGACCTGGCCGCCGGGCAGCGGCCTGGCCTGCCGGGCGGTGATCAGCACCCGCAGCCCGGGGCAGTGGTGGAACAGCCCGTCCAGCTGCCCGGCGTCCACCCCGCCGTCGGCGCCGTCCAGGACCAGCAGGGCGGGCCGGTCGCCGAGGTCGCGGACGAGGTCGTCCAGCGGCGCGCGCCAGGGGTGCGGGCCGCCGCCGCAGTCCACCCAGCGCACCGACCAGCGGACGGCCAGGTGCAGCCGGCGGGCGACCTCCAGGGCGAGCCGGGTCTTGCCCACTCCGCCGAGGCCCACCAGCGAGACCAGCCGGTCGCCGTGCACGGCGAAGGCGTCGGCCAGCACCTCGGCCTCCATCTCCCGGCCGACGATCGCCCCGCGCGCCACCGGCGGGGCGGCCGGCGCGGCCACCGGCTCGTCGGCGAGCGGGTGCCGGCGGGCGGCCTCCTCGAAGTCGGCCCGGCTGCGGCCCTCCAGCCGCAGGGCGTCCGCGAGCAGCCGGACGGTCTCGTTGCGGGGCCTGCGCACCCGGCCGCTCTCCATGTCCCGGATCGCCCGCACGCTCAGGGTCGCGTGGTCGGCCAGGCACTGCTGGGTCAGCCCGATCCGCTCGCGCCGTAGCCGCAGCAGCTCGCCGAAGACCGCCGCCGTTCTCACCGCTTGCACCGACTGCCCGCCGTCCATGCCTCGTCTGCCCTTCGTGGTCCGGACTCCTCCTGGCGTCGGGACCGGTGGCGGCATCAGCGCCGGGTCCCGTTCGGCCCGTGGTCCGGCCGTACGGGACCCGTGTCCAGGCTGTGGCCTCCGACCGGCTCCCTCCGGTTCCCGATGCTCCAGGCTCGCCGTCTATGCCCGATCAACGGCCGATCACCGGCCCTACCCACGACCTTCACCCGGGCCTCACAGTCCGTTTCCGTACGTCCGATGCGGCGCCGGCGGTCCGGTCACCCGGCGGGCGCGACCGGCACCCGGCAGGCACGCGACCGGCACCCGGCGGACACGCGGCGGCCCGGACCCCGGCGGGTGCCGGGATCCGGGCCGGTCGCGCGGTCAGCGCCAGGCGTCCCGGGAGGTCACTCGGCCGCCTGCTTGAGGCCGCCGACGCACAGCGCCCAGATGACCAGGGCGTCGATCCCGATCAGGATGGCGGCCCACGCCGGGTAGTACGGAAGCCACAGGAAGTTGGCGAGGATTCCCAGCGCGGCGACGGCCACACCGAAGATGCGGGCCCACAGGGCACCGCTGAAGACCGCGATACCCGCCACCACGATGAGGACACCGATGATCAGGTGGATCCACCCCCACCCCGCGCTGTTCAGCGAGTACACGTAGTTGCGGGTGACGACGACCAGGTCGTCCTTGGCGATCGCGGAGATCCCCTCGAAGACCGCCATGAGACCGCCGGTGATCAGCATGACCCCGGCGAAGATGGTCCATCCGGACGCATAGGGATGCCGCTGGGGCTGGGGGATCTGGCTGCTGCCGACTCCACTGACGCTGCTGGTCATGAAAGTGACTCCTTCGATGGCAACCGCCCCGCGGGCCGCGGTGGGCGGGGGTGGAACAGAAGTCCTACGTTCACGGTAGAGCCGGATCCCCGTCCTGTCGTTCGCACGGATCCGGCCGCGACCACCGCCCGTACGACTACGTGGAGTTCCCTCGGCTCTCGTCCCGCGGACTCCCGGCCCCGACCCGCCCGGAGGCGGCGAGCAGCGCCAGCACGGCGAGGACGGCGAGGAGCACCAGGACGAGCAGCAGCACGGTCAGCACCGTCGGGTGGTTCCAGAGGGCGAACACCAGGGCGACGATCAGCAGCGCCGCGAGGACGAGCCAGCGGCGGTGGGCGTCGGTCCAGGTACCGGCCCGACCGGTGTGCACACCGTGCGCACCGCTCCACCGGGCGACCGAGTCCGCGGTGTGGTCCGCCCGGCCGCGCACGGCGCGCGGCAGGCGGCCCGCCCCGGAGAGGTACGCCCCGAGCGCCACCACCACGCCCAGGACGATCGCGGTGCGCAGACTGACCCTCAGGAACCTCACCAGCGTGTCGAAGATCGCGGCCGCGGCGTCCGGGGACTGGACGGCGGGCGGCAGGTGGTCGAGGTAGTAGTGCCGGGCGACCACCAGGGCGATCGCCACCAGCAGGCCGGCCCCGGCCGCTCCGAACGCCGTGGCCACCAGGGCGCGGCGCCGGCGCCGCGCCAGCAGGACGCCGACCAGGCCGAGCAGCACGGTGATCACCGGCAGCCAGTTGCCCGCCACGTCCAGCGCGTGCGCGGCACCGCGGGCCTTGGCCAGCTCGTCGGACTGGAACAGCACCATCTGCTTGTTCACTTCCGGGATCTTCTCGGCCGGGGTCAGGCCCGCGGCCACCAGATCCTGCTTCAGCTGGTCCACGGCCTTGCCGACGTCGAGGGTGACCGTGCCGTCGCCGACCTCGACGGCGCCGCGGCCGTGTCCGGTCAGGGCGTGGACCACGGCCGTGTGGGCGGCGCGGTTCGCCTCGGTCCAGACGGTGTCGAAGGCGTCGCTGCGCACCACCTTGGTCGCCGCCGCGGTGACCACCTGGTCCACCGCGTCGTCGATCTTGGGCCCCAGCGACTTGACGGCGGACGCGGCCCGGGGCGGCAGCCCCTGCGACTGCAGCCAGGCGGCCAGGTCGGAGGCGACCTCCGGGCCGTTCACCTTCACGTCCACCGCCTCGGTGATCCGGTGGACCGCGGCGTCCTGGACCGCGGGGTTCCTCGCCAGCGGCGCGACCGTGCTGACGTACCGGTCGGTGTCCAGCGCGATGTCGTGCACCCAGACGGTGAGCAGCGAGACCGGCACCAGGATGCAGGTCAGCGTGATCAGCACGGCCGACACGGTGCTCATGACGATCCGGCCCGCCCGGGGGCGGTACCCGGGCCCCACGGGGCCGCTGCCGCCACCTGTCGGAGGTACGTCGCCCGGCGGGGGCCCGGACGCCGGGGGCCCGCCCGTCGGACGCTCGCCCGTCGGACGCTCGGACGGCTGGGGCTCGGACGGCTGGGGTTCACTCGGTCCGTTCAACGGCTCTCCTGGCACTCGCCACGCGGCCATGGCACCGCTGGACACCATTCACGCCGCAACGCCCCCCGCCCGGCACGCCGGGCTGGGCCGACCGGACGAGGAGCGCGCCAGGCCGGCCGGTCCGGAACGCACCCGGCGACGGGCCGTTCCTCACCCCGGGCAGGTGATCCGCGGACCCGGCGGCGGCCCCTAGCGTCGAAAGCAGCGCCCTGCCCGACGGACCGATCCGACGGACCGACCCGGACGGGCCGGGCGAGGGACTCCACGTGGAAGGGAACACCACCATGACCGAGGACGTCCTCGCCGAGACCGGGCCCATCGACTACCTGGTGGTCGAGTTCCCCGGCAACCGGATGACCGGCGAAGCACTCCCGCTGCTGATCGACCTGGTGGACCGGGGTCTGATCCGCATCCTGGACTTCGCGTTCGTGCGCAAGGACACCGACGGCACCATCGCGGGCATGGAGATCGCCGACTTCGACGGGGACGGCCTACTGGACCTGGCCGTCTTCGAGGGCTCCGGATCGGGCCTGCTCGACGAGGACGACCTGAGCGAGGCCGCCGCGGTCATCGAGCCCGGCAACTCGGCCGGCGTGCTCATCTACGAGAACACCTGGGCCGCGCCGTTCGCCGCGGCCCTGCGCCGCAGCGGCGCCCAGGTGGTCGCCAGCGGCCGGGTGCCGATGCAGGATCTGCTGCACTCCCTGGACGTGCTGGACGGTACCGAAGGGAACGACCCCACGGACGCGTGAGACGGCCCCGGCTCCGGTTCCGGGACGTCCGCCACCGAGTGAACCGCCGAGAGGAGAAAGAACCATGCCAGGTCTGCTGCGCGGTGTCGCGCGCACCGCCGTCGTCGCCGGAACGGCGACCGCCGTGTCCAACCGGGTGTCCCGTCGCCAGGCGGGCCGTTGGGCCCAACAGGACGTGGTGGCCGAACCCGCGCCGCCCCCGCCACCGGCTCCCGCCGCTCCTGCCGCGCCCGCCCCGGCGGGCATGGACGCGAAGATCGCCCAGCTGCAGCAGTTGGCGCAGCTGAAGGACCAGGGAGTCCTCACCGAGGAGGAGTTCGCCACGCAGAAGCAGCGACTGCTCGCCTCGTAGGACCGTCGGCGCAGCACCGTCGGCACGGCGACGAATCACCCGCCGCGGGTGATTCAGTGCCCCACCGCGACCTTGGCCGCCACGATCACCAGACCCAGCATCAGGTTGACCGCCCCCTCGGCGGCGATCTGGCCCGGTGAGGCGCCCGCCCGGCGGGCGCCCAGCGCCGCCCAGGCCACCTGCTGCGCCACGGCGACGCCGAGGGCGAGCCAGGCGTTCTCCCCCGCCCCCAGCCACGGGCTGACCAGCACCGCCAGGGCGGGCAGCGCCGACGCCTCGACGAGCGGCCACTCGTGCCGGCCCACCTCGCGCACCTGGCGCCGGGTGACCTGCCGGCCGGCCTCGCGCTCCCCGGCCACGCGCGCGTAGACGTGGGCGGCCCAGAACACCAACCCGGTGATCACCAGCAGCAGGATGAGCGACAGCCTGGGGTGCGGTTCGTTGAGGCTGGCGGCCGCGATCACGGAGGCGGCGAGCATCGAACCGTACACCGCGCCGGTGTAGTCGGTCCGGGGCCGGATTCCGGCCGGGGCCCGTTCGCCCGGGGCGGGGGTACGACTGCGCGAGGTGGTCATGACGCCTGCTCCCGTCATCCCCTCGAACACGTCCGACGGGTCCCACGTCCGATGGGCCCACGACCGACGGGTCCCACGACCAGGTCCCACGTCCGATGGGCCCGTTGCGGCCATCATCGCCCGCGTTCCGGGTTCCGGCGCGTCCGCGCGGTCACCCACGCCGGGTGATCCGGAGTCCGGCCGGCGCTCGTAGCGTGGCCGGGAAAGGTCGTTTTCCTCGTCGTCCGCCGAGGAGCCGCACGTGAGCCCGTACCCCCCGATCGCCGAGCACGGAGTCATCGCCGCACGACAGGGCCTCCGCCGCGGGCACCCCGGACCCGACCCCGCCCGCTGAACCCGAAGGAGGGAAGTCCCACCCCGACCACCCCGTCATCCCCGGCAACCCCGCCACCCCCCGCAAGGAGGCGAGAACGGTGCTCGGCATCCACCACCAGGCAGCCCATTCCACCAGCACGGCCAAGACCGACGAGCTCGGACGCGTCGGCTGGGTCGTCCTCGGATCCTCGCTGTTCGTCGCCGGCGCGGTCGCGCACGCGCTGTCCGGCCTCATCGCGATCGCCAAGGAGATCCTGCGCCCCGCGCCGCAGCGCGCACCCGCGCCGGTCCGCCCCGTGCGCCCGGGCGACCTCAGCGTCGCCGAGAAGGACGGATGGATCCTCATCAGCGTCCTGCTCATCGCGACCGGCGCGGTGGCCCACGCCGTCTCGCACGTCATCGGGACCATCAAAGAGGTCACCCACGCGACGCACCGGCAGGTCCGGGTATGACGCTGGCACCGGCACCGCCCCCGACGACCTCCGACTCGGTGTCGAAGGGGCGCCAGGCCCGCCGCGCCGTGCCGCGCTCGGAGCACGGGAACTGGGCCCCCGCGCAGGACCGCGCCGACCCCGTCGGCATCCTGGAGGCGCAGGCCGCCACCCGCGTCCCCGAGTTGGTGCCGATCCGCTACGGCCGGATGGCGGCCTCCCGGTTCGCCTTCCTGCGCGGCGCCCCCGCCGTCATGGCCGCGGACCTCGCCGCCGGTCCGCACACCGGCCTCACCGTCCAGCTCTGCGGTGACGCGCACCTGTGCAACTTCGGACTCTTCGCCTCGCCGGAGCGCGCCCTGCTCTTCGACCTCAACGACTTCGACGAGACCCTGCCCGGCCCCTTCGAATGGGACGTCAAACGCCTGGCCGCCAGCATCGCCGTGGCCGCGCGCGAGAACGGGGCGCCCGACGAGTCCGCCCGGGCGGTGGCGCTCACGTCCGCCCGCGCGTACCGGCTCTCCATGCGACGGCTCGCCGGCCTCGGCGAACTCGACGTCTGGTACCAACGGGTGGACACCGCCGACCTGCTGCCGCTGATCGAGGAGACGAAGTACCGCAAGCGCATCCGGACCACCCTGGCGAAGGCACGCGCACGGACCAGCCTCCAGGCGCTGGCCAAGCTCACCGAGCCCGGCCCGGACGGCGAACCCCGGATCGTCCACGACCCGCCGCTGCTGGAACCGATGGGCCGCGACGAACTGCCGCGCCTGCGGCAGATCCTGCTGGACTACCGGGACACCCTGCCGGAGGAGCGGGCGGCACTGCTCGACCGCTTCGAGCTGGTCGACGTGGCCCGCAAGGTGGTCGGCGTGGGCAGTGTGGGCACCCGGTGCCACATCGGGCTGTTCCGCGGACGCGCCGGCGGCGAACCGCTCTTCCTCCAGGTGAAGGAGGCCGAACGGTCCGTCCTGGAGCCGTACCTCGCGCCCAGCCTCCACCGGCACCAGGGCCGACGGGTGGTCGCCGGGCAACGCCGCCTCCAGGCCGTCGGCGACATCTTCCTCGGCTGGGCCACCGGCCCCGGCGGCCGCGCGTTCTACTGGCGCCAACTGCGCGACATGAAGGGCTCCGCCGTCGTCGACGGCATGCCGGTGGACCTGCTGGACCGGTACGCCGAGCTGTGCGGCAGCACCCTCGCGCACGGGCACGCGCGCACCGGGGACCGCGTCGCCATCGCCGCGTACCTCGGCTCCGGCGACGTCTTCGACCGCGCCATCGCCGACTTCGCCCTCGCGTACGCCGACCGGACCGACGCCGACCACGCCGCGCTCACCGCCGTGATCGACAGCGGCCGGATCAGCGCGCGGCCCGGCATGTGAGCCGGCCCCGACGGCGGGACGGCCCTACGCCCGGCCCGTCCCGCCGCCCTCGCGCGCCGGCTCGTCCGCGCCGGACGCGCGCCGGGCCGGCAGGTGGCCGGTGAAGGCGAAGCAGGCGAGCGTGATCGCGGCGGCGGCCAGCAGCGACACCTTGAGGCCGCCGAGCTGGGCCGCGCTGTAGGAGTCGACGACGGCGGTCGCCTCCGACGGCGGGACGGTGGTCCCCGCGAGCGCGGTGGCGAGCTGGTCCGCGGGCACGAAGGTGACGCCCGCCTCGATGCTGATGCCGGCCTGCTGCTTCACGGCGTCGGAGATCTCCGGATGCCCGGCCACGGCGTTGCCGAACGCCACCGTCAACGCGCCGATCAGGATGGCGCCGATCAGCGCGGTACCCAGTGACGAGCCGAGGTTCTGCGCGGTGTACTGCAAACCGCCGACCTCACTGCGGTCCTCCTCCCCGACGCTCGACTGCACCACGTTGCCCAGCTGCGAGGCGAGCAGCCCCATGCCGATCCCCAGGGCGGCCATCGCCAGTGCGAACGACAGGTCGTCGAGTTCCGGCCGGACGGTGCCGACCAGCCACAGGGCCGCGGCGAACAGCACCAGCAACCCGACCCGCACCACCGTCCTCGGCGACGCGAACCGGGTGAGCAGCGGTCCTGACATGGAGGCGACGAGCATCGTGATCGACACCGGCAGCAGCCGCAGCCCGGTCTGGAAGGCGTTCTGGCCCTGCACGGCCTGGAGGTAGAGCGGGATGACGAAGAACAGCCCGAGGAGGATCAGGTTCTGGCTGAAGAGCATCAGCAGGCCGGAGCGCAGCGATGGGATGCCCATCAGCGTGAACCTGACCAGCGGATGCTCCTGGCGCAGCTCCCACGACCGGAACAGCACCAGGAGCACCCCGCCGAGCGCGACGGCGAAGAGCGTCGGCGAGTACCCGAGGACGGTGAACGGCGGGTTGCGCGGCTGGAGCCAACCCCAGGTACTGCTCTGCAGCACCGCCATCACCACCAGCCCCAGCCCGGCGACCGACAGCAGCACCCCGACCAGGTCGATCCGCGCGTGGTGCTCCGGTGCCGGCTGCGGCTCGATCCAGCGCAGCAGGAACAGGATGACGACGACCAGGACGACCTCGCCGGCGAAGACCAGCCGCCAGGTCAGATAGGTGGTCAGCCATCCGCCGAGCAGCGGCCCCACGGCGATGCCCGCCCCCGCCAGGCCGCCGATGACGCCGTAGGCCGTCGCACGGTCCCGCCCCCGGTAGGCGCCGGCCACCAGGGCGGCCAGGGCCGGAAGGACCAGTGCCGCTCCCAGACCCTCGATCACCGACCAGCCGAGCGCCAGCAGCCCCAGGGTGGGCGCCACGGCCGTGATCGCCGATCCCACGGCGTAGACCACCAGCCCCACCGTGAACATCCGGCGGCGCCCGAACATGTCGCCGAGCTTGCCGCCGGTGATCATGAACGCCGCCATCACCAGCGTGTAGAGGGTGATCACCGCCTGGATCGCCGTGACCTCGGTGTCGAAGTCCTCGACCAGCTGGCTGATGGACACGTTCATCACCGACGCGTCGAGCACCATCAGGAACTGCGCCATGCCCAGGACGATCAGCGCTCTCCAGCGGTTCACCGTGACTCCTCGTGCTCACCGGCCCACACGGTTCGTCCGTGCCTGCCTCGTACCCTCGTACGCCCACGGCCGGGACGCCCGTCGAGAGCGGTCACCGCGTTGCGCCGAACGGCGGACCGCCCGAGGTGCCGCACGGCGTCCCGTCGCCCAGTCTTGGACGGAATCCGCAGCAGCGGACCGGGAACGGGGGCGGGGGCGGGGGCATCGACCGGAGGGAGCCCGGCGTGGCGCAGCAACGTGGTCAGCCCGGCCGCGCCGACTGGATCCGCGGCAGGACCGCCTGGCTGAAGGGGCGGACGGCCACCCTGCGCGACGCCCCGTTCCTGCGCCGGCTCGCGGCCCAGCTGCTCCACGTCCACGTCCTGGACACCGCCACCCGCCTCGCCGCGCAGACGTTCCTGACCGCCATCCCGGTGCTGTTCGTACTGGCCGCCTTCATGCCCCAGGAGGTGCGCACCAGCGTCTCCGATTCGCTGCGCACCGTCCTGGGCCTCCAGGGCGCCTCACTCGCCGAGATCCAGGCGGCACTCAACCCCACCGGTGAGGAGTCCACCACCGACACGTTCGGCGGCATCGGCATCCTGGTGACCCTGCTCTCGGCCACGACGTGCAGCCGCGTCCTGCAGCGCCTGTGCGAGCGGAGCTGGCACCTGCCCCACCTGGCGGGCCGCCTGGCGGCGTGGCGGTGGCTCGCCTGGCTCCTGGTGTGGCTGACCGCCCTGATCGTCCAGGGCCAGATCCGGTCCGGGCTCGGGGCGGGCGCGGGCCTCGGGACCGTGCTCTACCTGATCACGGCCACCCTGCTCTGGTGGTGGACCCAGCACCTGCTGCTCGGCGGACGGATCCCCTGGCCCCCGCTGCTGCCGGGGGCGGTGCTGACCGCCGCCGCGCTGACGGTGCTCGCCTGGGCGTCACGGCTCTACGTCCCCCACTCACTGAACCGCAGCATCACCAAGTTCGGCCCGCTCGGCCTGGTCTTCACCCTGCTCAGCTGGCTCATCGTGGCGTTCACGGCCATCACCCTCTGCATCGGCATCGGGTACGTGGTGGCGAGCCAGGGACGACTGGCCCGGCTGCTGGGAACTCCGGTGCCGGACCCGGATGACGAGGACTGAGGCCGCCGTGGCCGCGGCCCGTGGGGCACCCGCCCGTGCGCCGGGGCCGCCTTTGCCAGCCCGGACGGTGTCGGACAGGATGGGGTTGTCAGTGCTCCGCGCTCACTATGCGCCATCCCCTCTGAGGTGAGCACCATGCCCCTCAGCCCAGCCGCCGGCTCCCCCGTCCGCCCGCCGGACGCACCTCGACGCGGCTCCGCGCGGCCGGCCCGCATACCCGGGGGTGACCCGGTGCTCGCGGCCCGCTTCGCCGTCCCCCCGATCCCGGTGACCTTCGTGCACAGACCGCGACTGGTCGGGCGCCTCGGCGACGGCCCGGGGACGTCCCTGCTGCTGGTGAACGCCCCGGCGGGAGCAGGAAAGACCCTGCTCGTCGCCGACTGGCTGGCCACGACGCGGCTGCGCGGCCCGGCGGTCTGGCTCACCGTGGAGCGGGAGGACAACGCTCCCGGCGTCTTCTGGGCCTACCTGCTGGAAGCCGTCCGGCACCACGGCGTCGCGCTGCCGGACGACATCGGCTGCCCCGCCCGGGCTTCCGAGGTCGACCACTCGCTGCTGGCCCGGCTCGCCGCCCACCTGAGCCGCCGCGAGGATCCCGTGGTCCTCGTCCTCGACGAGTTCGAACACGTGTCGTCCGCCGAGGTGGCCTCCGGACTCCACTTCCTGCTCGGCCACGCGGGCCCGGGACTGCGGCTCGTCCTGATCAGCCGCACGGAGCCGAGCCTGCCGCTGCACCGCTACCGCGCCTCCGGCAGCACCACCGAGATCCGGGCCGCCGACCTGGCCTTCCGCCCCCGGGAGACCGCCGCGCTGCTGCGCCGGCACGGCCTGGACCTCTCCGCCGGGACGATCCGGTCGCTGACCGAGCGGACGGGCGGCTGGGCCGCCGGTCTCCGGCTGTCCGCCCTGGCCGCCCAGGGCGCCGCCGATCCCGAGGCGTACCTGAAGGAGTTCGAGGCCTGCCGCAGCACGGTCGCGGACTTCCTGCTCGCCGAGGTCCTCGACACCCAGCCCGCCGAGGCCCAGGACCTCCTGCTGCGCACGAGCGTCCTGGAACGGGTCCACCCCGATCTGGCCGACGCGCTGACCGGCCGTCCCGACGGGGCGCGGATCCTCGCCGACCTCGCGCGCGCCGACACCTTCGTCGAGGCCCTCGGCCACGGCTGGTACCGCTGCCACCCGCTGTTCGCCGAGATCCTGCGCGTCCACCTGGCGGCGCGCAACCCGGGGCTGGAACGGGCGCTGCACCGCAGGGCCGCCCGCTGGCTGATCACCGCCGGGCACCTGACGGACGGGCTGGTGCACGCCGCCGCGGCCGGCGACTGGGAGTTCGCCGCGACGCAGGTCGTCGACCAGCTGACCATCGGACGGCTGTTCACCGGCCGCGGCGCGGACCGGCTCGACCGGCTGTTCGCCGACATGGCGCCCGACGCCCGGGGGCCCGCCCCGGAGCTGGTCCGGGCCGCGCGCGACCTCGCCCGCCACGACGTGGACCGCGGGCTCGAACACCTCCGGCGCGCCGAGGCGCTGCTCGCCGAACGTGACGGCGAGGACGTCCCGGCGGCGGCCCTGCTCAGCCTCGCCCACCTGCGGGTGCTGGCGGGCCGGCTGCTCGGCTCGGCCGACATGGCCCAGGCCGCCGCCGCCCAGGCCGCCCGGTGGGAGGAGGACCTCCCGGCGGGGCTGCTGCGACAGCACCCCGAGCTTCCCGCGCTCCGGCTCACCGATCTCGGCTCCGCGCTGCTCTGGAAGGGGAGCCTCGACGCCGCCGAAACGGCGCTGTCCGCCGCCGCGGCCACCGACGGCGCCACCACGGCCTGCCCTCGCCAGGAGTCCCTCACCCGGCTGGCCCTGATCGACCTGCTCCGGGGCAGGCCGGGGCGGGCGGAGGTCCGCCTGCGGAAGGCGGGGGCGGAGGCCGAACGCGCCGGTCTGCCACCGGACTCCCGCACGGGGGCCGGCCAGCTCGTGCTGGCCGCGCTCGCCGTCGACCGCGACGACCTGCCCGCGGCCCGGGCGGCGATCGACCGGGCCGCCGGATCGGACGCGGCCGACCACGACCCGGCCGTCGCCGCGGGGATCGCGATCGTCCGGGCGAGGACACTGCTGGCCGAGGGCCGTACCCGTGCGGCCCTCGACCTCCTCGACGGGCTGGAGCACACTGGCCCCGCCGCCGGACCGCCGCCGCCCTGGGTGCGGGAGGGCGTGGCCGTGACCGTCTCCGCCGGGCACCTCGCCGAGGGGGACCCGGCCGCCGCCCTCCGGGCACTGGAGCGCAGTGGCGCGGACGGACCGGAGTGCGCCGTCGCCGCCGCCCAGGCGCGGCTCGCCGCCGGGGAGAGCCGACACGCCCTGCGGATCCTGGACGCGATCCCCGAGCACGACGGCCACGGGCCCGCGGTCACCGTACGGGTCCTGCTGGCCCGGTCCCAGGCGGCCCTCGCCCTCGGCGACGAGGCCGCGGCCCAGCGCCTGCTCGCCCGCGCCCTCGCCGTCGCCCGGCCGGAGCGGCTGCGCCGGCCGTTCCGGGACGCCGGGCCGTGGCTGGCGCGGCTGCTGCGCTCCCGGCCCGAGCTGGTGGACTCCCACGGCTGGCTGCCCCCCGACCTCCTGCCCGGCCCCACGGGCGAGGCGGCCGGGGACACCGCCACGGCGGACGATCCGGTCGAGCCGCTGAGCGACCGCGAACTGGACGTGCTGAGACTGGCCGCGCAGATGCTGTCGACGGACGAGATCGCCGCCGAGCTGTTCCTCTCCGTGAACACCGTCAAGACCCACCTCAAGAGCATCAACCGGAAGCTCTCCGTCACCGGGCGCAACCGGGCCGTGCGGCGGGCGCGGGCGCTGCACCTGCTCTGACCCCGGACCGCTCCACCGCTACCCGCGGGCCAGGGCCTGTCTCTTGGATTGTGTTAGGCGCGCCGGGACCGGCGGGCGCGCAGCCAGCGCCATCCGACGGCCAGGGCGCCCATCCCGAGCAGCACCAGGAACATCGCGAGCCAGGTGTTCCCGACGACCCGGGCCCCGGTGAGCAGCACGATCAGCACCGCGCCCACGGTGGCCAGGACCGCCAGCGCGGTCCGCAGCGCCACGAGGAGCATGCTCGGGCGCAGGATCGACGAGGCCCTCCCCGCCCGTGCGGCCGCGCGCCCCTCCAGCCCGTACCGGAGCAGGGCCCGGTCGGCGAGCTCGCCGGTGGCGCGGCGGTACATCACGCCGCACGCGGGCACCCACACGAAGGGGATCACGGTTCCGACGAGCAGCAGCCCGCCCAGCCCGGCCCAGCCGAGCCACTTGCGCACTGCCGAGCGCTCCGGGTCGTCGGGGGTCAGCAAGCCGATCAGGTACGCCTGGCGGCGGACGACGGCCGGCCAGGAGGCCTTCTCCCGGCCGTCGACCGAGGTCCGCGACGCCTTCCGGAGGGCCTCGTGCGCCTGCGCCGGCGTCGGATGGACCCCCTGCACCACCAGCACCTCCGCCGCCGCGTCGGGACCGCAGGGGTCGCGGCCGGACAGGGCGGCGAGTTCCAGCACCATGCGCAGTTGGGCGAGCAGCGCGGCGACGAAGGCGACCGGGAGCAGGAGGATGAACGGGCCGCCGAGGAAGGAGCCCTCGACCACGGTGCGGCGCACCCCGCGGTCGATGATCCGACCGGCGGGATCCAGCCCGGCGGCCTCCGCTCGCTCGGGCGCCCGCTCGGGGTCGCCCCCCGCCCGCTCGGCGTCGCGCAGCGCCGCGGCCGTCTCGGCCGCCTGGGGGCCCAGGTAGTCGACCACGAAGGCCGCCAGTCGCTCGGGCATGTACGCGGGATCCGCCCGGAGCGTCCTCAGCAGTCGTCCCACCACGCCGGGTTGTCGCCGCGCACTCTCCGATCCGCCCATCAGCCGCAGAATAACCCCGCCGCCGCACGACCGCCCGGGCCGTCTCACCCGCTCCGGGTGAGGCGGGGCCGGGCCCGCGGCGCGTACCTGGAAGTCGGGGTTCTACACGGATCGATGGTCCTTCGATCGTCGGTTCCGCACGGATCGATGTCAGGAGGCTCGCGGTGGACTACCCGCTGCTCGACATCTTCTTCACCACCATGTGGATCTTCCTGTGGATCATGTGGTTCTTCCTGCTGTTCCGCGTCTTCGGGGACCTCTTCCGCGACGACACGGTGAGCGGCTGGGGCAAGGCCGGCTGGTGCGTCTTCCTGATCGTCCTGCCCTTCCTCGGCGTGTTCGTGTACCTCATCGCGAGGGGCAAGGGCATGGGAAGGCGCGAAGCCCAGCGGGCGGCCGCCACGGAGCAGGAGTTCCGCGCCTACATCCGGCAGACGGCCTCCGACACCGCGGCGCCCTCCTCCCACGTCGACGACCTGGCACGCCTCGCGGAGCTCAAGAACAACGGCGACATCACCGAGGAGGAGTACCAGCGGGCCAAGGCGAAGGTGCTCGCCTGATCTGACCCGATCCTGACCTGACGCCCCGGGGCCCGCACCGCTCCCGCTCCCCTCGGCCCGGACCCGCCCGACCGCTTGACCTTGACACGGTGACAAGGACTTCACTGCGGTCCGGGAGGTGGTCCTGATGATCAGGCCGGAAGAGGACACGGAAACGACGCCGCTGCTGCGGGGGCTGGAGCACGACGACCCGTCGGTGCGGCTGCGGGCGGCGCTGGCCGTCGGCAGCCGCCCGCACCCCGGGTTCGTCGGCGGGCTCGTCGAGCGGTGCGCGGTCGAGCCCGAGTTCACCGTGCGCGAGATGCTCACCTGGGCGCTCACCCGGCACGAGGCCGCGGCGACGCTCCCGCTGCTGCTCGACGAGGTCCGGGCGGAGCGCGCCCAGGCCCGCAGCCAGGCCCTGCACACGCTGTCCAAGATCGGGGACCGACGGGCCTGGCCGGCGATCACGCCCGCGCTGCTGGCCGACGCCGACGACGAGGTGGCCCGCAGCGCCTGGCGGGCCGCGGTCGTGCTGGTACCCGACGGTGGGCAGCGCGACCTGGCCGTAGTCTTGGCGGCTCAACTCGGACGCGGCGGACGCGAGACGCGGCTGAGTCTCAGCCGGGCGCTGGTCGCGCTCGGGGAGGCGATGCTGCCCACGCTGAACGCCGCGACGACGGACCCCGACCCCCGGGTGCGCGCCCACGCACTCGCCACCGAACGGCTGTGGCACGACCCGGACGCCGGATTCGAGTCCGCGATCGAGGAGGCGAAGCGCACGGCGGTCTACGGTCAGGGCCGCCAGGAGGGACGGTAGGCAGTGTTGATCGGCGACGTCGCGCGGCGGTCCGGGGTCAGTGCCCGCATGCTCAGGCACTACGAGTCGCTCGGACTGGTACGGCCCACGGGGCGCACCGGTTCCGGCTACCGCCGGTACTCCGACGAGGACATCCGGCGGATCTTCCACGTCGAGAGCCTGCGGTCGCTGGGCCTGTCGCTGCGCGACGTCGGCCGGGCGCTCGACGACCCCGGCTTCGCGCCGGCGGAACTCGTCGACGACCTCATCCGCCGTACCCGCGAACGCATCGCGGCGGAGACGGAGCTGCTCACCCGGCTGCGGCGGATCGACGCCGCGGAGCCCGCCGGCTGGGAGGAGGTGCTGGGGGTCGTCGCGCTGCTCCAGGCGCTGGAGTCGAAGAGCCCGGGCGCCCGGCAGCGCGCCGCCCTGTCGGCGGGCGACGCGGCCCGCTCCGCGGGCGAGGACGTCGCGGTGCCGGTGGAGGCGCTGGTCGAGGCCGTGCTGGGCGAGTCCGACCCGAACGTCGCCGGCGCCCTGCGCTGGGCGCTGGCGCGGGCCGGCGGGGACGGGGCGGCCCTGCTCGCGGAGGGCCTGCGCTCGCCCGCGGCCGAGGTGCGCGAACGGGCCGTCCGGTCCCTCGCCGAGTTGCCGGACGCCGCGACGACGGCGCTGCTACGGGACGCCCTCGGCAACCCCGACGCCGTGGTCCGCAGGTACGCGGCCCTGGCGCTCGGGGCCCGCGGGGTCGCCGACGCCGTCCCGACGCTCGTCGACATGATCGTCGAGGCGGTGAACGACGCCGACGCGGCCGACGCGCTCGGCACCCTGGCGGGCGACCCCGCGCTGGCGGAGCGGATCGCCACCGGGCTGGTCGACCGCCTCGCCCACGACGCCGTCGGCCCGGACGCCCGCCGCCGCCTGGCCCAGGCGCTCGCGGAGGTCCCGGGCGGCACCACGGACCGCGCCCTCGACGAGCTCGCCCGGGACGAGGACCGTGCGGTCGCGCTCACCGCGACGTACATTCTCAAGCTGCGCAGCACGCGATAGTCGCGGGGCGGGGACGGGGGCGGAGTGACAGGGGCCGGGCGGTTCCGTCGGCAGCGGCGGCTGTTCCTCTCGGTGGCGATCGACACCTTCGGCTCCGGCGTCTTCCTGCCGCTGTCGCTGCTGTTCTTCGTCACCGTCCAGCACTTCCCGGCGGCCGCCGCGGGCACCGCCGTCACGGTCGGGTCGCTCGCGTCCTTCGCCGTCGTACCGCTCTGCGGGCGGCTGGTCCAGGCCGCGGGGCCCAAGACCTGTCTGCTCGTCGGCAACGTGCTGACCGCACTCGGGTACGGCCTGTTCTTCGCCACCGGGAACCTGGCCACGGTGGCGGCCGCCACCTTCCTGGTGACGGCCGCCGACCGGCTCTACGGCGCCGCCTGGCCGACCCTGGTCGCGCGGTTCGCCGAACCGGAGGAACTCACCGAGTGGTTCTCCGCGGTCACCGTGCTCAAGACGACCTCCCTGGGCGTCGGCACCCTGGGGGCGACCGCCCTGATGGCACTCGCCGGCGGCGACGGCCTGCGGGTCGCACTCGCGGTGAACAGCGCGAGTTCCCTCCTCGCCGCCGTCCTGCTGCTGGGGGTCACTGTGCCGGCCGCCGAGCGGCCCGGGCCCCGGGCGGCGCGCTCGAACACCCGGGCGGCGCTCGGCGACCGGCGCTTCCTGTCCCTGGTCGCGTCCCAGACGCTGCTGTCGGCGGCCTGGCTGATCCCGACGGTCGCCTTCCCGGTGTACCTGGTGGAGAGCCTCCACCAGGCGCCCTACTGGCCGACCGTCGTGGTCGCCGTCCGCTACGCCACCGCCACCACCCTGCAGATGCGGATCAGCCGCCGGCTCTCCGGCTGGAGCCGGTCCCGGGTGCTGCGCCTGTCGATCGGCGCGGTGGCCGCCGCCATCGCCCTGACCGCGGCCATCTCGACCGCCCCGCACCGCCTCCAGGGCCCGCTCGCCGTCCTCGTCGCGGCGATCCTGGCGCTCGCCGAGCTGGCCTCGAAGCCCACCGCGGCCGCGGCGGCGGTCACCATGGCCCCCAAGGGCGACGAGGGCCCGTACATGTCCCTGTTCCAGCTGACCTGGACGGTCTCCTACGCCGTCGGCCCGGCCGTCATCGGCCTGGGCCTGCAGAACCCCCCACTGCTCTGGACCGCCCTGTTCCTCTGCGTCGCCGCCAGCGCCCTCGCCCACCGCCTCCGGGCCCCGCTGCGGCAGCCGGCCCCGCCAAGTCCCGCTCCCCACCCGCCGGTTGAGGTCCGATCGACCCATCTCGGCTGCGGCGCCGGGGACTTGGACCAGGAGGCCGAATCGCAGCGACCTGCACCGGGAGCCGCCGGACGGCGATCACCCTGACCGACCCGCCCCAACCCCCGGGAAACCGCCGGACGTCAGCGCCGGACCGGCGGCCGCTCCACGAGCCCGAAGGCGCGCAACTGGTACGGGAGGGCGGCCGGGCGGCGCCACCGCAGGTCGAGGCCGCAGGCGCCGAGGATGGCGCCGAAGGCGTGCCGCATGGCGTCCTGGACGGCGGTACGGGCCCGGGCGGCCTGCTCGGCGGGGGCGGCGGCCAGGCGGCGGGAGGGGTTCCAGCGGAGGTCGGCGACGCCGGTGGTGTCGTCGCCGTCGTCGACGGGCCGGCACGGCGCGAGGGTGATGCCGGGTGCGTGCAGGTGGTCGGCGACCGGGAGGCCGGCGAGTGCGGCGGTGCGGCGCACCGCGCCGACGACGTCCGCGTCGATGCCGAGGTCCTGCGGGCGGGAGCCGGCCGGGGCCGAGCCGGCCGGGCCGGTGGCCGGGGCGGGGCCGCCGGCGCCGCCGACCCTGGTCTCGCCGTCGAGCCGGCCGGCCACGACCTCGATGCCGAAGGCCGGCAGGAACTCCGCCAGCGCGTTCTGCATGCCGGCGGTGACGACCCGTCGGGCGGCGGCCGCGGGCTGCCCGGGCTCCTCCATGGCGGCGGCGGCCGCCAGCCGGGGGCCGGGTTCCCAGTGCAGGGCGATCAGCTTGGCGCAGTCGTCGGAGTCGTCGTGCGGCCGGGCCGGGCGCAGTCGGACGCCGGGCCCGTGCCCGCCGTACCCGACGGGCAGGCCGGCCAGCAGGAGCGCCTCGGTGACGCGGTCGGCGAGCAGCGGGTCGATCCGGGGCCCGCTCAGGGACGTGTCCTCCGCAGCCGTGTCCACGCCGTCCTCCTCCTCAGGGCCACGGGCGGCGGCCGACCGGCTGCGCCCCGAGGGTACGGCGTACCCGGGCGGCCCGCCGGTGAATCCCGGAACCGGCCGCCGCGACGCCCGCCCGTCCGGCGGTCGGGCCCGCGCGGGCCCTACAACCAACCGCGCCGCGCCGTCTTCAGCCCGGCCTCGAAGCGGCTTGCCGCGTCGAGGCGTTCCATCACGGAGGCCATCTGCCGCCGTACGGTCCGCACCGAGACGCCCAGCCGCTTGGCCGCCGCGTCGTCCGTGAGCCCGGTGGACAGCAGCCGCAGCAGCTCGCGCTCCCCGGCGCTCAGCGTCAACGACGCCACCTCGTCCCGGTCTCCGCAGATCGGGACGGCGGTCTCCCAGGTCTGCTCGAACAGGGCGACCAGGGAGGCGACGATGCCGGGCTCCCTGGTGCACAGCGCGCCGGCCCGGGTGTTCTCCGGGTCGATCGGCACCACGGCCGTGCTCCGGTCGAAGACCAGCATCCGCGGCGGCAGCGCCGACGCGGTGCGCACCTCGGCGCCGAGGTCGGCCATCCAGCGGGCGTAGTCGAGGGTCTCCGGGGCGTCGTGGATGCTGTCCTGGTAGACGGTGCGCAGCCTGACTCCGCGTCGCAGGGCGTCCTCGTCGAGCGGGCGGGACGCGGCCAGGCTGGCCGCGGACTGGCCTCCGCCGGGCATCACCGCCAGGACCTCGGTGGTCAGCCGGGCGCTCAGCACCTCCAGCTTGTCCTGGATGGCGTCCAGGCCGAGCAGCCGCTCGCGGTCGGCCATCGGGGTGTCGGTCCGTACCTTCGCGTACTCCCCCAGGGCGCGTGCGACGGCGGCCTTGGAGGCCGCCAACTCCTGCTGGCGGCGCGCGAGTTCCTCTTCCTGGCGGCGCAGCAGGATCTCCAGTCCGCGCTCCGGGCTGACCGGCCGCAGGGTGCCGGGCCGTTCGCGGGAGGTCCGCAGCAGGGTGAGGTCGGCGAGCCGGTCGAGGGCTGTGCGCACGTCGGCCTCGGGGAGTTCGAGCCGCTCGCAGAGTTCCGCGACCCCTCCCTCCGGATCGGCGAGCATTTCCCGGTAGACGGCTTCCGCAGTGGCGTCCAGCCCCAGCAGTTCCAGCACTTCACGACCCCTGATCCCCGTGGACGATTCCGTATGCCCGGTCGGCCCGGAGCCGATCTTTCCTCCGGCCGGAACGCGATCGCAAGGGCATGATCCGGTCAACGCCCCACTCCAGGGGCGTCCGGGCCCCGGCAGGTCCCGCGGCGGGGCGGGAATCCGTCCCGCCGCCCCGCGCGATTTTGCAGCATGCTGCCTGTCCTGATCCTGCCCCCGGATTCCCTTCCCGTGGGGGGCCGCGAAAGGGAAGGATTCGCCGTGCGCGCAATGCACGAATTTCCGGACATCCAGAACTGCGGTCTCCCTCAACGCAGTTCCCGCACAGAACAGGACTCCGTCGTGGCCGTCCGTCCATTCGCCGCCGCTCTCCTGACCCTCACCATCGCCGGCGCCGCCGCCCCGGCCCTCGCCGCCGCTTCGACCGCCTCCGACGCCGCGCCGTCCGCCGTCCAGGGCACGGGCGGGTCGATCGGCTGGGACGTCCCCGGCGCCGACTCGATCGGGTGGGACACCCCGTCCCCCCGGTCGATCGGCTGGGACGCCCCGCCGGTCGACGACTTCGCCGGGCGGGTCTGACCTGCGGTGTTCGCGGTCCATCTGACCGTGCCGGCCGATGCCGCCTCCCCGTCGGGAGAGGCGGCGGCCGTGGAGGTCCAGGCCGCGCTGTGGGCGTGTGCCGGTCCGGGTGACGGCCTGGAGCACGTGCGCGCCCGCGCCGTGCCCGACGGCGTGGGCCTGGTGCTCTACGTCCGGGCCCCGGACGGGACGGCGGCCCGGTCGAGGGCGCAGGGCCTGCTGGACCGGGCGCTGACGGCCACCGGCCGGCTCCCGTCCGGCCTCCGCTAGTCGCGCCGACCGCCGGTTCCCGGCGGCGGTGACCCATCGTCACGCCCGAACGGTTTCCGCGCTTCCGGACGGTTTTCGACCGATCTCACCGGTCCGGAAAATTGGCCGATTCATTGCGCCGGCTTTACCCGAGCATATCTGACATGCACTCGGCAAGTCGGCTATGCCCCCCTTCCCCGACGCCCCTTCCCCTCCTTTCCGAACAGACCGAACAGACCGACCCGAACAGTCGAGGAGTTCCATGTCACGCCCCACGGGCGAATCACCACGGCACCGGACCGAAGCCGGCTCGCCGCCCCCCACCGCGCCACGCCGCCGCAACAGCGTGCTGCGCAACACCGCCGTCGCCCTCGCCGTGGTGCTCTCCGCCGAGGCCGCCGCCGTCATCATGACGACCGGTCAGGCCGTCGCGGTCACCCCGGAGCAGGCCCCGAAGCCCGCCAAGGCGCAGGGCCCCGCCGAGGCCAAGGACATCCCCACCGCCCACCTCAAGGCGCGGCTGGAGAACCGCCGGATCGAGGTGGTCGACGAGCGCACCGAGGCCACCACCACCTGGATCAACCCGGACGGCACCACCACCCTGGACCTCGCCACCGGCCCCGTCCGCTACAAGGACAAGTCCGGCAAGCTCCAGCCGATCGACGTCGACCTCGCCAAGCAGTCGGACGGCAGCGTCAAGGCCAAGGGCCACCCGCTGAACCTCTCCCTGGCCGGCGCCACCGCACCCGCCGCCGCGTCGAAGTTCAAGGCCGCCGGCGCCCCGGCGGGCGACCCGAAGGCCCCGACCACCCCGCTGGTCTCGCTGGACAACGGCCAGGGCACCGCCATGTCGCTGTCCTGGCGCGGCACCCTGCCCGAGCCCACCGTGGACGGCGCCAAGGCCCGCTACGCGAACGCGCTCACCGCCACCGACCTGGTCATCGAGTCCACCCGGACCGGCTTCGAGCAGTTCCTGGAGCTCAAGGACCGCTCGGCGGTGGCCGCCAACGGCAGCGTGACGCTCACCCTGGACGCGGCCGGCCTCCAGGCCCGGCAGAACCCGGACGACTCGGTCTCCTTCCTCGACCCGAAGACCGGCGAGGAGAAGGGCCAGCTGCCCGCCCCGGTGATGTGGGACGCGCAGGTCGACGAGCGCAGCGGCGACCACACCCGCACCGCGCCGGTCGCGCTGAAGGTCACCCAGAACGGGAACGCGATCGACCTGACGCTCACCCCGGACGCCGCCTTCCTGAACGACCCGAAGACCAAGTACCCGGTGACCATCGACCCGGCGGTCAACATCGGCGTCGGCTTCGACACCTTCGTCCAGGAGGGCTACGCCACCGACGTCTCCTCGCAGACCGAGCTGAAGCTGGGCAACAACGGCTCCGGCCAGGTGGCACGTTCATTCCTGCAGTTCCCGATGGCGAAGATCAGCGGGAAGCAGATCACCAGCGGCAAGCTCAACCTCTGGAACTTCCACAGCTGGTCCTGCACCGCGAAGAGCTGGGACGTCTGGGACACCGGCACCGCCACCACGGCGACCCGCTGGACGGCCCAGCCCGGCTGGAACAAGAAGTGGGCGACCTCCACCGCGACCAAGGGCTACTCCAGCTCCTGCAACGACGGTTGGGTGAACCAGGACATCACCAGCCTGGTCAAGGCCTGGGCCGCCAACGGCAACGCCAACAACACCCTGGGCATCCGGGCCACCGACGAGAGCGACCCGTACGGCTGGAAGAAGTTCAACTCCGGCAACGCGACGTCCAACACCCCGTACCTGTCGGTGACCTACAACACCCCGCCGGCCGTCTCCACCCTGGTCTCCCCGGCGAACGCCGCGCTGACCAACGACGCGACGCCGACCCTGTCCGCCAAGGCGACCGACCCCGACGGCGGCAACATCGCCCTGGACTTCGAGGTCTGGACGTCCAACGGCACCGCCGCCCTGCAGTCCGGCCGTACCGCCATGGCCGCCTCCGGCTCCACGTTCACCTGGACCCCGGGCACCGCGCTGCCGGCCGGCGCCTACAAGTGGCGCTCGCGCTCCTGGGACGGCACCGCCAACAGCGCCTGGTCCGCGTTCCGCACCTTCACCGTGGACACCACGGCGCCGGGCGCGACCACCGTCTCCTCCGGGGACTTCCCGGCCGGCCAGTGGTCGGGCACCCCGGACGCCAACGGCGACTACAGCGGCACCTTCACCTTCACCCCGCCGACCGGCGACGTGAAGGACCTCCAGTACAAGCTGGACGGCGGGGCCTGGGTCACCGCGGCCACCACCGGCACGCCGGTCAGCGCCAAGCTCACCTTCAAGGCGGGCTCCCACACCATCACGACGCACACCCGCGACGCCGCGGGCAACGTCTCCGCCGACAAGACCTACGCCTTCTACGCCGGCAAGGGCGCCGCCCTGGTCGCGCCCGGCTCGGGCGAGCGCCCGGCCCGCCGCACCTCGCTGCTGGCCGAGGGCAACAGCAACTACACCGGCGTGCGCTACCAGTACCGCCGCGGCGAGACGGACGCCTGGAAGGACGTCCCGGTCGCCAACGTCTCCACCACCGACGGCAAGGCGGTGGCCGCCTGGCCGTTCGCCGCCCCCGGCGGCAAGCCGGCCGCGCTGACCTGGAACATCACCGACACCCTGGCCGAGAACGGCCCGGTCGACGTCCGCGCGGTGTTCACCGACGGCACCGCCACCGACTCCACCGAGCCGAACACCGTCACCGTGGACCGCAACGCGGGCACCGCACCGGAGACCAAGGTCGGCCCGGGCGAGGTGAACACCCTCACCGGTGACCTCACCCTCGCCGCCACCGACGCCGAGGGCTTCGGCCTGCACGCCGAGCGCTCCTTCTCCTCCCGCCGGCCCGCCAACGGCTCGGCCCAGGAGGGCCAGGCGGCGATCTTCGGTCCGCAGTGGAGCTCCGGCACCACCGCCGAGCTCACCGACTCCGCCTACACCTACGTCCGCCAGACCTCGGCGACCTCCCTCTCGGTGGTCTCCTCGGACGGCTCCGAGGTCGGCTTCACCGCCACCGGCGCCGGCGGCTGGAAGCCCGAGCCCGGTGCCGAGAACCTCACCCTGACCGGCGCGTTCACCGGTGCCTTCACCCTGAAGGACACCGAGGGCACCACGGTCACCTTCGCCAAGGTCGACTCGGCCGCCACCACCTGGCAGATCTCCGGCTCCTCGCTGCCCAGCGACAACTCCACCACCTCGGTGGTCTCGGAGAAGGTCGTCGCCGGCGGCAAGACCCTGGCCCGCCCGAAGTACGTCGTCGCGCCGTCCTCGGCGACGGCCTCCGCCAACTGCGCGGCCGTGCCGTCCACGGCCGGCTGCCGGGTACTGGAGTACGTCTACGCCGACACCACCACCGCCACCGCGTCCGCCCTGGGCGACACGGCCGGCCAGGTGAAGCAGATCCGCCTGTGGTCCACCGACCCCGGCGCCGCCACCGCCACCGCCGTCGTCGTCTCGCAGTACGCGTACGACGAGCAGGGCCGGCTGCGCGAGGTCTGGGACCCGCGGATCAGCCCGGCGCTGAAGACCGCGTACGGCTACGACGCGGCCGGCCGGGTCACCACCGTCACCGAGCCCGGCGAGCTGCCGTGGACCCTGGAGTACGGCAAGGCCGGCAACGCCGCCACCGCCGGCGACGGCATGCTGCTCGCCGCCTCCCGCCCCACCCTCAAGCAGGGCAGCAAGGACGTCACCGACGGCACCGCCACCACCTCGGTGGTCTACGACGTCCCGCTGAGCGGCGCCAACGCGCCGTACCCGCTGGCGCCGTCCGACGTCGCGGCCTGGGGCCAGAGCGACGCCCCGACCGACGCCACCGCCGTGCTGCCGCCCGACGCCGTCCCGGCCACCCACGACGGCAAGGCGCTCGGCACCGCCGGCTACAACCGCGCCTCGGTGACGTACACCAACGCCTCCGGCCGCGAGGTCAACACCGCCACCCCCGGCGGCGGCATCACCACCACCGAGTACAACGCCTACGGCAGCCCGGTGCGGACCCTCTCCGCGGAGAACCGCATCCTCGCCCTGGCCACCACCGGCAACGACCTGAACAAGCTGCGCGCCCTCGGCATCGCCGGCCGCTCGACGGCCGACCGCGCCCAGGTGCTCTCCTCCACCTCGGTCTACTCGGCCGACGGCAAGCGCCTGGTGGAGCAGTTCTCGCCGCTGCAGCTGGTCACCCTGGAGCACCCGCTGGCCGCCTCCGGCACCAGCCCGGCCCTCGCGGCCGGCGACGAGGCCCCGGCCCGTTCCCACACCGTCAGCAGCTACGACGAGGGCCGCCCGGCCAACGCCGCGGTCAGCGACCTGGCCACCTCGGTGACGGTCGGCGCCCGGATCGACGGCTACGCCGCCGACGCCGACCAGCGCACCACCGCCACCGGCTACGACTGGGCCCAGGGCCTGGCCACCAAGTCCGTCCAGGACCCGGCCGGCCTGAAGATCACCACCGCCACCGGCTACGACGCGAGCGGCCGGGTGACCTCACAGAGCCGCCCGAACTCCACCGGCTCCGACGCCGCCACCACGGTGACCACCTACTACACCGGCACCGGGACCGGCGCCTGCGCCGGCCACCCCGAGTGGGCCGACCTGGTCTGCTCGATCGCCCCGGCCGCGCAGATCGCCGGCGGCGGCGCCAACCCGCTGCAGCTGCCGACGAAGACCTTCCAGTACGACCGCTGGGGCAACGTCGCGGTGCAGACCGAGACCGCCAACGGCGTCACCCGCACCACCACCCGCGGCTACGACGCGGCCGGCCGCCCGGTGAAGATCTCGACCAGCGGCGGCACCGGCACCACGGTCGCCGACACGGTGTTCGGCTACGACCCGGTCAACGGTGAGCTGACCACCACCACCAACGGCAAGACCACCATCACCCAGGGCCACGACAAGCTCGGCCGCCCGGTCTCCTACGACGACGGCGCCGGCAACGTCACCACCACCGAGTACGACAAGCTCGACCGCCCGGTGAAGAAGTCCGACTCGGTGCCGTCCACCATGACCTACGGCTACGACACCGCCAAGGACCCGCGCGGCCTGCCCACCTCGCTGACCGACTCGGTGGCCGGCACCTTCACCGCCACCTACGACGTCGAGGGCCGGCTGGTCACCCAGACCATGCCCGGCGGCAACACCCTGACCAGCACCTACGACAGCCAGGGCGTCCAGACCGGCAAGACCTACACCAACCAGGCGGGCACCGTCCTGCTGGCCGACACCGCCGACTTCACCGTCCACGGACAGCAGGCCGGCCGCACCCAGTCCGACGGCAACAGCACCACCAGCGGCTACACCTACGACGCCACCGGCCGCCTCACCAAGGCCGCCGACAGCACCGGCCTGGCCTGCGCCACCCGGACGTACGCGTTCGACAGGAGCAGCAACCGGACCAACCGCACCAGCGTCACCGACGACTGCGACCCGGCCACCGCCGACGCCGTCACCCAGGCCGAGAACCACGGCTACGACACCGCCGACCGCCTCACCGACACCGGCTACGTGTACGACGCCTTCGGCCGCACCACCGCCCTGCCGAAGGGCACCCAGGTCGGCTACTACAGCAACGACCTGGTCCGCACCGAGACCCTCGGCGACACCCGCAGGACCTGGGACCTGGACGCCTCCGGCCGCCTCGCCGTCTCCACCACGGAGACCAAGGGCACCGACGGCACCTGGGCCGTCACCGCGCAGGACACCAAGCACTTCGACGGCGGCAACGACAGCCCGACCTGGTCCAAGGACGCGGCCGGCCGACTGACCCGCAACGTCCTGGACCTGACCGGCCAGCTCACGGCCGCCACCGGCACCGACGGCGGCGCGGTCCTGCTGCTGACCAACCTGCACGGCGACGTGTCCGTCCAGATGTCCCCGGACGGCACCGAGGACCTCGCGGTCTACCACTACGACGAGTACGGCAACGTCGTCGACGCCACCGGCTCGACCGACTACGGCTGGCTCGGCGGGGCACAGCGCGAGACCGACAGCGTCTCCGGCCTCTCCCTGATGGGCGTGCGCCTGTACGACGCGACCACCGGCCGGTTCCTGCAGACCGACCCGGTCCTGGAGGGCTCGCCGAACGCCTACGGCTACCCGGTCGACCCGATCACCATGGACGACCTGACCGGCATGTCCTGGCGGAAGAAGTGGGTCGCCAACTTCAGCCGGGCCGAGGGCAACACCATCGGCGGCCTGCTGATCGTCTCCAGCAAGGTCTCCAAGGGCATCTCCAGCATCCTGAAGAAGCTCCCGCACATCGCCGCCCGGGCCGCCGGCTGGGTCCTGTGGGCGCTGTCGTACCTCATGAAGAGCATCGGCAAGAAGTTCATCAAGTGCGCCAACAAGCGGGGCAGCCACGGGGTCCGGTTCACCTTCGGGATCTGGGACTCCAGCCACTGGCTGGTGCCGGACTACCCGACCTACCGGGTGGACCCGCGCTACTGAGCCGGGTGCGAAACCCGCTGACGTTCCACTGACGCAAGACAGGATGCAGGACAGGTGAGGCCGGGCCCGGGGGATGTTCCCCCGGGCCCGGCCGTCTCCGTGCGTCGGTGATCGTTTTCGGGCGTAGGCTCTCGGCTGATCACAGGGGCAGGAGAGGAAGACATGGGCCAGAAGATCATCCGGTTCTCGGACCTGACCGGCGAGCACGTGGAGAGCGACGGGGACCTGGTGCGGGTGGTGGTGCTGCAGCATCCCGACCTGACGGACGGCCCGGTCGAGATCGACGCGCTCGCCGGGGAGTTGGGCGGGGTGCGGGAGCTGGCGCTCGACCTGGTCACGATCGAGCTGCACCACCCGGACCGGGCGGAGCCGCAGACCGTGGTGATGGAGGCGGCCACCTTCGACCGGCTGGCCTCGGCCGCGCCGATGGCCGAGGTGCTGCGCGGCGCCAGGCCCGTCTCCCGGGCCTCGGCATCCGAGGCGGCGACCGCCGTCGGCCGGGACCGGGTCAACTACGCGAGCCTGGAGCACGCCGGACGGCCGCACAAGGGCCGTACCACGGAGGCGGAGAAGCAGCTCGTCCAGCAGAACCTGGACAGGATCAACGAGCGGCTCGCCGCCGAGGGCGTCCGCACCATCGACCCGGAGAACGTCGAGCACGCGACCCGCTACGGCCTGGACGTCCTGGCCCGCGAGACCGGTGTGATGTTCGGCTGACCGGCCCGGGGGGGGCGGGCCCCCGGGGGGGGGGCCCCCCCGGGGGGGGGGGCGGCGCCCCCCCGGGGGGGGGGGGGCGGCCCCCCCGGGCCGCGCGGGGCAGGGACTTTGGTAAAGTGCCGGGGGGCCCA
>NZ_JBICYZ010000011.1:0-183311 GCF_043201465.1 Kitasatospora sp. NPDC048298 | reverse complement strand
CTGGCGTTGACTTTTGGCACGCTGTTGAGTTCTCAAGGAACGGACGCTTCCTTCGGACCGCCTTCCAGCGGACCCTCCGGGCTTCGTTCTTTCGTATTTCCAGCTTATCAGATGTTTTCCGCTCCGTTTTCCGGAGTTTCATTCATCGGATTCGCTTTCCGCTTTGTCGCCCCAGTCTCCCGCGGCGACTCCGGAACTGTACGGGGACCGGCCCGCCACATGCAAATCGTCCCGCCCCGCTGTCGCGGGACGGGACGATCCGTCGTTCGAGCGCCGTCAGGCGCGGCCCATCTCCTCGACGATGGCCGCCGCGAAGGCGTCGATGTCGGCCTCCGTGGTGTCGAAGGCGCACATCCAGCGGACCTCGCCGGTGTGCTCGTTCCAGAAGTAGAAGCGGTAGCGCTTCTGGAGTCGCTCGCTCACCTCACGCGGGAGGATCGCGTACACCGCGTTCGCCTGGACCGGGCGGACGACCTCGACGCCGTCGATCTTCCGGACCGCGGCCTCCAGGCGGCGGGCCATCGCGTTGGCGTGGCCGGCGTTGCGGAGGTAGAGGTCGCCGGAGAGCAGCGCCTCGAACTGGACGGAGACGAAGCGCATCTTCGAGGCGAGCTGCATCGAGGTCTTGCGCAGGTACTTGATGTTGCGCACCCGCTCCGGGTTGAGCACCACCACGACCTCGCCGAACAGCAGACCGTTCTTCGTCCCGCCGAAGGAGAGCACGTCGACGCCCACGTCCGTGGTGAAGGCGCGCAGCGGCAGGTCGAGCGAGGCGGCGGCGTTGGCCAGGCGGGAGCCGTCCACGTGGACGAGCATGCCCAGCTGGTGGGCGTGCTCGGTGATCGCGCGGATCTCGTCGGCGGTGTAGAGGGTGCCGAGCTCGGTGCTCTGGGTGATGGAGACCGCGAGCGGCTGCGCGCGGTGCTCGTCGCCGAAGCCCCAGGCCTGCTGGTCGAGCAGCTCGGGGGTGAGCTTGCCGTCCGGGGTGGGGACGGTGAGCAGCTTGATGCCGCCCATCTTCTCCGGTGCGCCACCCTCGTCCACGTGGATGTGGGCGGTCTCGGCGCAGACCACCGCGCCCCAGCGCGGGAGCAGCGACTGGAGGGCGACCACGTTGGCACCGGTGCCGTTGAAGACGGGGTAGGCCTCGGCCTTCTCGCCGAAGTGGCGGCGGAAGACCTCCTGGAGGTGCTCCGTGTAGTCGTCCTCGCCGTAGGCGACCTGGTGGCCGCCGTTGGCGAGGGCGATCGCGGCGAGGATCTCCGGGTGCACGCCGGCGTAGTTGTCGCTGGCGAAGCCCCGGACGGCGGGGTCGTGCCGCCGTACCGCGTCCGTACGGGTGGGGTCGGTCATCGTGGGGTCAACCACAGGTGCTGTCCGTTCAGTTCTGCTGCGGGGCGGTCCCAGAGGCCCGCGAGGTGTCCGGCGAGGTCGGCGGTGTCGGTGAAGCCGGCGAACTTCGCCTCCGGCTTCTCGGCCCGCATCTCGGGGCTGACCAGCGCCTTGATGACCAGGATCGCAGCCGCCGCGGTGGGCTCGCCGTCGGGGGCGGTGGTCTCCTTCTTGAAGGAGTCGGCCATGGCGAGGGTCCACGCCTCGGTGGCGGCCTTGGCGGCCGCGTAGGCGGCGCCGCCGGCGGTGGGCTTGTGCGCGGCCGAGGCGGAGATCATGGCGTAGCGGCCGGCGGTGCTGCGGACCAGAGCGGGCTGGAAGGCCAGCGAGGTGTGCTGGAGGGTGCGCACGACGGTGTCGTGCAGGAAGTCCCAGTCGTCCAGCCGGCTGTCGAAGAAGGTCTTGCTGCCGCGCCAGCCGCCGACCAGGTGGAACAGGCCGTCGACGTGGCCGTGCTCGGACTCGAGGTGGTCGGCCCAGTCGTGGACCTCCTGCGGGTCGAGCAGGTCGATCACCTGGCCGCTGACCTTGGCTCCGGGGACGGCCACCCGGGTGGCGTCCAGGGCGGACTCCAGCCGCTGGGGGTCGATGTCGGCGCCGATCACGGTGGCGCCGTCGGCGGTGAGGCGGCGCAGCACGGCGCGGCCGGCCGGGCCGCTGGCTCCGGCGACGGCGATGACCTTGCCGGCCAGCGGGGCGTTGGTGGAGGTGGTCACGCGGCGGCTCCCTGGATCCCGGCGCCGGTGATGCCGGCGGTGGCGGCGATGACGCCGCTCAGCTTCTTGTTGAGGGCCTCGTAGAACATGCTCAGCGGGAACTCGTCCGGGAGCACGGCGTCGCACAGGGCCTTGTTGAGGGCCTTGCCCTCGGTGATGTCGAGCGGCAGGGCCTCGGTGCCCTTCGCCCAGGTGGAGGCCGGGTGCGGGGTGAGGTAGCGGGAGACCAGCTCGTAGGCGGCGATCCAGTGGGCCGACTTGGGCCGGTCGATGCCGTCGCGGTAGAGGGTCTCGATCTCGGCGCAGAGCGCGTTGGTGACCTGCTGGGCGCGCTCCCAGTCGATGCTGAGGCGGTTGTCGCGCCAGCGCAGCGCGTCGTGCTTGTGCAGGTAGGCGAAGAGCAGCTGGCCGCCCATGCCGTCGTAGTTGCGCACCCGGTCACCGGAGACCGGGAAGCGGAACAGGCGGTCGAAGAGGACCGCGTACTGGACGTCGCGGGCGTGCGGGTTGCCCTCGGCCTCCAGCTGCACCGCCTCCTTGAAGGTGGTGAGGTCGCAGCGGAGCTCCTCCAGGCCGTACATCCAGAACGGGCTGCGCTGCTTGATCATGAAGGGGTCGAACGGCAGGTCGCCGTGGCTGTGGGTGCGGTCGTGGATGAGGTCCCACAGGACGAAGGTCTCCTGCGCGCGCTGCTGGTCCTCGAGCAGGCCCTCGGCGTCGGCCGGGATCTCCAGGCCGAGCTGCTGGACGGCGCTGGTGGAGACGGCGCGGAAGCGGGCCGCCTCGCGGTCGCAGAAGATGCCGCCCCAGGTGAAACGTTCCGGCGCCTTGCGCACGGCGACCGTCTCGGGGAAGAGCACCGCGGAGTTGGTGTCGTAGCCGGCGGTGAAGTCCGTGAAGGTGATCGGTACGAACATCGGGTTGTCGAAGCGGGTTCGCTCCAGCTCGGCCAGCCAGTCGGGCCACACGACGCTCAGCAGGACGGCTTCCAGGTTGCGGTCCGGGTTGCCGTTCTGGGTGTACATCGGGAAGACGACCAGGTGCTCGAGCCCGTCCTCGCGCTGGTCCGCGGGGTGGAAGGCGAGCAGCGAGTCCAGGAAGTCGGGCTCGCGGTAGCCGGTGTCGGCCCACTTGGCGAGGTCCGCGTCGACGGCGGCGAGGTAGGCGGCGTCGTGCGGGAAGTTCGGGGCGAGCTCCTCGACGGCGGCGCGGACGGTGGCGACCAGCGGGTCGACCGTGTGCCGCTGGACGGCGGACAGGTCGATCGAGCCGTCCTTCGACTGGAGCGGGCGCAGCGTCTCGACGGCCTCCTTCAGGCGCAGCCAGGCCGGGTGGCCGGCGAGGGTCGAGACCGGGGCGTCGGCCGCCACAGCGAGCCTTGGCGAAAGATTCTGCATCGTGGACTCACTTCGACAGGAGTTATTTCAACGAGCACACCATAAGTACGAAAGGTTCTCCTGTTCAAGGGGGTCAGGACCGACAAAACTCCCGTGCACTGCCGCTCCGGCGTCGAAACCTTCGGCGGGAAGCGGGTTGTCCGGCATGTGGACTGAGATCTGGATGTTCTGGACAGATGTGCCGTTGTGATGCGAACCTCCCCGCATGCTCCCGGCGGTGATCACGGTGGCCGAACGCCACGACGGCCCCTTCCGGGCGCCCTCCCGTCGGCACGTCCGCGGCCGGCACGTCTGCCGTCGCCGTCGCTCGCGCGGCCCGCGCTGCCGCTGTCGCCGCTGCTGTTGACCGGTTTGCCGCCGACCCGGCTGCCGCCGGTCCGGCTCGGGGGGCGCCGCGGACGCGCGCCCGTACGCCGACCATGCCGCGTGTGTTCCGGCGCCGCCACCGGGGGGAAGTGACCCGCCGGGATGCGGGCCGCCCGTCGCGCCCTCCCGTGCCCTCCTCGTTCCCGTTCCGCCGGTCCTTCCCTGGAGCCCCGTCATGACCCTCCGCAAGCCGTCCGCCGTACTGCCCATCGCCGCGCTGGTTGCCGCCGCGGCCGTGCTGACCGCCTGCGCGCCGCAGGACTCGACGTCCGACGCCGCCTCCGGCGCCTCGGGCGCGGCCGGTTCCGCGACGGGCTGCGCGCCGGGGGCGCTGGCGACGCGCACCACCGGGACGCTGACCGTCGGCACCGACAAGCCCGCGTACGACCCGTGGTTCTCCGAGGACAAGCCGGAGAACGGCAAGGGCTTCGAGTCCGCCGTGGCCTACGCGGTCGCCGAGAAGCTCGGCTACCCGAAGGAGAAGGTCAGCTGGGTGGTCGCGCCGTTCAACAAGGCGACCGCTCCGGGCGCCAAGGACTTCGACTTCGACATCAACCAGGTGTCCGTCAGCGACGAGCGCAAGCAGGCGGTGGACTTCTCCTCCGGCTACTACGACGTGCGCCAGACCGTCATCGCGCTGAAGAACTCCAAGGCGGCGGGCGCGAAGAGCATCGCCGACCTCAAGGGCACCAAGCTGGGCGCGCAGGTCGGCACCACGAGCCTGGACACCATCACCGACACCATCAAGCCGAGCATCCAGCCGGCCGTCTTCGACTCCAACGACCTGGCCAAGGCCGCGCTCAAGAACGGCCAGATCGAGGCCCTCGTGGTGGACCTGCCGACGGCCTTCTACATCACCGGCGCCGAGGTGCCCGAGGCCCAGGTGGTCGGCCAGTTCGAGGCGGCCGCGAAGGCCGAGCAGTTCGGCCTGGTGCTGGACAAGGGCTCCAAGCTGACCGGCTGCGTCTCGCAGGCGGTGGACGCGCTGCGCGCCGACGGCACGCTGGCGAAGCTGGAGAAGCAGTGGCTCTCCGACGCCGTCTCGGCACCGGTGCTGAAGTGAGCGCTGATCTGGGCCCCGGAGTGAGTGGGGAGTCCTCGGGCGGCGCGGGTTCGGTTGAGCTCGCCAAGGCGCCGGAGGGGCGGGCCGGGGCGCCGGCCGTCGAGGACGGCTACCGCCCGTCCGAGCGCCGGCTGGCGCACGAGGCGTACCGGCGTTCCCGGGCCCGCCGCTCGGCGCTGATCGCCACCGCGTCGACCCTGGCGACGGCCGTGGTGCTGTACCTGCTGGTCGTCAACTCCCCCGGCTGGGAGGTGACTCGGCGGACCTTCTTCAACCTCGACTACGCCCGCCAGGCGCTGCCCGAGGTGTTGCGGGGGCTGCGACTGAACCTGGAGCTGATGCTCGGCTGCGGGGCGCTGATCCTGCTGTTCGGGCTGCTGCTGGCGGTGCTGCGGACACTGCGCGGGCCGGTCTTCCTGCCGGTGCGGCTGCTGGCCACCGCGTACGTGGACTTCTTCCTCGGGCTGCCGATGATCATCTGCCTGCTGGTGATGATCACCGGGGTGCCGGCGCTGCGGCTGACCGGCGTGACCACCGATCCGCTGCTGCTGGGCGGTGCGGCGCTGGTGCTGACGTACTCGGCGTACGTGTCGGAGGTGTTCCGCTCCGGCATCGAGTCGGTGCACCCCAGCCAGCGGGCCGCGGCCCGGTCGCTGGGGCTGACCAACGCGCAGGCGATGCGGTACGTGGTGCTGCCGCAGGCCGTCCGGCGCGTGGTGCCGCCGCTGCTCAACAACCTGGTGAGCCTCCAGAAGGACACCGGGCTGGTCTCGATCGGCGGCGCGATCGACGCGGTGTACGCGGCGAAGATCATCGCGGCCCGGTCGTTCAACTTCACGCCGTACCTGGTGGCGGGGCTGGTGTTCATCATCTTGACCATTCCGCTGACCCGGTTCGCCGACTGGCTGACCGCCCGGATGAACCGCCGCCAGACGCAGGGAGGTGCGGTGTGACGTCGAGCGAGGTGCTCCGGCTGGAGTCGGTGCGCAAGACCTTCGGCGAACAGGTGGTGCTGCGCGACGTGGACATCACCGTGGCCGAGCACTCGGTGACGGCGCTGATCGGGGCCTCCGGCTCCGGCAAGTCCACGCTGATGCGCTGCGTCAACCTGCTGGAGGGGATCGACGACGGGGCGATCTTCCTGGACGGCGAGGAGATCACCGATCCGCGCGCGGACGAGGACGCCGTGCGGCGCCGGATCGGCGTGGTGTTCCAGTCGTACAACCTGTTCCCCCATCTGACGGTGCTGGAGAACATCACGCTCGCGCCGCGCCGGGTGCACCGGGTCGCCCGGGCCGAGGCGCAGACGCGGGCGCTGGAGCTGCTCGACCGGCTCGGGCTGGCGGCCAAGGCCAAGGAGTACCCGGACCGGCTCTCGGGCGGGCAGCAGCAGCGCGTCGCCATCGTGCGCGCGCTGGCCACCGGGCCACGGCTGCTGCTCCTGGACGAGATCACCGCGGCGCTCGACCCGGTGCTGGTCGGCGAGGTGCTGTCGGTGGTGCGGGACCTCAAGGAGCAGGGGATGACGATGGTCCTCTCCACCCACGAGATGGGGTTCGCCCGCGAGGTCGCCGACCAGGTCTGTTTCCTGGACGGCGGGGTGGTGCTCGAACAGGGGCCGCCGGAGCAGGTGTTCGGCGATCCGCAGGAGGAGCGGACCCGGCGGTTCCTCAGCCGGGTGGTCGCCTCGGGGCGGCTCCAGGGCTGAGCGCCCCTCGCGCCGGAGGCGGCCCTGGGGTGCGGCCGGGTGTGCGACAGGTGTGCGGCCGGGGCTTTCGCAACGGTGGGCACCACCGTGCGCCCCCGTACGCGCTCTGGTCGCGCGCTGCCGGGTGCGGTGATCGTGGACCGGACGTCCGTCGCCGCGCACGGGGGTCGCCCACCGCCCCGGGAGGCCGCCGTTGCACGGACCCACCCTGGTCAACTGGCTCCTCGCCCTCCTCGCCGCCGGGGCCGGCACCTCCTGCCTGACCCGGCTGCGCCGCTCCCCCTGCGCCCCGGGCGGCACGCACCGACCGCTCGCCCGGGAGTCCGACGCCGCCGAGGCCCTGATGGGGCTCGGCATGGCCGCGATGGCCATCACCGGCGCCACCGTCCCACCCGCCGTCTGGGCCGGACTCTTCGGCCTCCCCGCCGCCGCCTTCCTGCTCGCCGCCGCCCACGCCCCGGCCGGCCGGGCACACCGGCTGCACCACGCGGTCGGCGCGCTCGCCATGACGTACATGGGCCTCGCGATGGCGACCGCCTCCGGCCACGGGCACCGGCACGCCGCCGCCCTGGGCCTTCCGGTGCTGACCGGCGCGCTCCTCCTCTACTTCGGCGGCTACACGATCTGGACCGGAAGCCGGTTGCTGCGCACACCGGCGGGCACCCTCGCGGTCGGCACCGCCGGACTGCCGCAGGCCTGTCGACTCACCATGGGGATCGGCATGTTCGCCATGCTCCTGACCATGTGACGACCGCACACCAGGCCCGCCGACCCGCCTGCCGCCCCGGTCGCCGACACCCAAGGCCCCCGCGGTGGCGTGGCGTTGGTCACTGGCCCGTCGAAAGCCGTTCCACCGGGCGCCGCCAGCGCATAGGTTGGCAGGGAGCGCGCTGTCGCGTTCCGTGCGTACTCGGGGAGCCCATCGATGCCTGCCCTGATCGGCCTGCTGCTGCTCGGCCTGCTGCTCTCGACCGTCGCGCCCCGGCTGTTGTCCCGGGCCCGCTGGGCGGAGCGCGAACCGGTGCTGGCCCTGCTGGTGTGGCAGTGCCTGGTGGTGGCCGTGCTGCTCTGCTGCGCGCTGGGCCTGCTGCTGGCCGCCTCCGCCGCCCTGCCGGAACTGCGCGCGCTGGTGTTCGCGGGCGCACCGCACGGCGTGGAAGCCGCGTACGCCCTCCAGGACGGCGAGGGCTGGGGACGGCTGTGCGCCGCGGTACTGGCCGCGGGCGGGGTGCAGACGGTGCTGGCGCTCACCCGGGAGGTCCGCACGGCCAAGGCGCTGCGCGATCGCCGGCACGCCCAACTGTCGACCCGGTCCCCGGAGTTGCCGGACACCATCGAGGCCGCGCGGAGCCGCCGGGAGCGGCTGGTGGTGCTGGAGAACGTCCGCCCGGAGGCGTGGTCGCTGCCCGGGCCGGACTCCCGGCTGGTGGTCACCACCGGGGCCCTCCAGCAGCTGACCGACCGGGAGCTGGCGGCGGTGCTGAGCCATGAGCGGGGCCACGTCCGGGCGCGACACCACTGGCTCCAGCAGTTCGCCCAGGCGCTCGCCTCCGGTTTCCCCGGGGTCGGCGTGTTCAGGGCGTTCCGGGACCAGGTCGCGGAGCTGGTCGAGCTGGCCGCCGACGACCGGGCCGCCCGTCGGCACGGCCGGCACACCACCGCCCTCGCGCTGGCCGAACTCAACCTGGACCGTGGAGTGTTCGGCTCCTGCCCGCCCGGCCTGGCGCAGTCCCCGAAGCGGGTGGACCGGCTGCTCGCGGGCCGTCCGCGACTCTCCGTCCCGCACCGGCTGCGGCTCACCCTGGCGGCACTCGCCGCGCCCGCCGTGGTCCTCCTGCTGGCCGCGGCGCCGGGGCTTCACTCACTGCTCTGAGTCGCCGAGCGTCGCCGCGGGGCCGACTCCGCCCCAGCGAAGCATCTCTGACGAACAGTCAGTCGGTGGAGGATGGCAAGCAGGACGGACCGCGCCCGTCGCCGAGGGTCTCCTCCAGCACCTGGCGGTGGAGCGGCCTGGCCTGCTCGTAGCGCTCCCGGCCGGCCTCCGTGAGGGTGAGCAGGACACCTCGCCGGTCGCGTTCGCACATCGCCCTGGTGACCAGCCCGGCCTTCTCCAGGCGGGCGATCAGCCGGGAGAGCGCGCTCTGACTCAGGTGGACGGTGTGGGCGAGCTCGCTCACCCGCACCGCGGGCCTGCCGCCGCCGCACTCCTCGACGAGGCGCTCCAGCACCTCGAACTCGCTCATGCCCAGCCCGTACCGGTCGCCCAGCTCGCGGTCGAGCGCGCAGGCCGCGGCGGCCTGCCGGGCCAGCAGCTCGCGCCACTGCGCGACGAGACCGGCCTCCGCCGGGGAGTCGAGTTCAGCCACCCCGCCACCTTAGCATGCACAGGCAATTGTTGCAGCTACATTTAATGCTCTTGCATTCAATGCATGTGCATGTACTGTCCTCCCCATGACCACCGCGACCGTCACGTCACCCGACGCCCCGTCAACCAGCGGGCCGCACTGGACTCCCCGCCTCTGGGGCACCCTGATCGTGCTCTGCGCCGCCATGTTCCTGGACGCCCTGGACGTCTCCATGGTGGGCGTCGCCCTGCCGTCCATCGGCGCCGACCTGCACCTGTCCACCTCCGCCCTGCAGTGGGTGGTCTCCGGCTACGTACTCGGCTACGGCGGCCTGCTGCTGCTCGGCGGCCGCGCCGCCGACCTGCTCGGCCGCCGCCGGGTGTTCCTGGTGGCCCTGGGCGTGTTCGCCGCCGCCTCACTGGTCGGCGGCCTGGTCGACGACGGCGGCCTGCTGATCGCGGCCCGCTTCCTCAAGGGCGTCAGCGCCGCCTTCACCGCCCCGGCCGGCCTGTCGATCATCACCACGACCTTCGCGGAGGGCCCGGCCCGCAACCGCGCGCTGTCGATTTACACCACCTGCGGCGCCAGCGGCTTCTCGCTCGGACTGGTGCTCAGCGGCCTGCTCACCTCGGTCGGCTGGCGCTGGACCTTCCTGATGCCCGTCCCGGTCGCGCTGCTCGCCCTGCTCTTCGCCGTCCGGCTGCTCCCCCGGCCGGTCGAGGAGCGCGCCAAGGGCGGCTACGACGCGCTGGGCGCGATCACCGGCACCGCGACCGTTCTGCTGCTGGTCTTCACCGTCACCGAGGCCCAGGGCGCCGGCTGGCTGAGCCCGCGCACCCTCGGCTCGCTGCTCGTCGTCGCCGCGCTGGCCGCCGCCTTCCTCCGGGTGGAGAGCCGCACCGCGCACCCGCTGGTCCGGCTCGGCATCTTCCGCAACGGCTCGGTCGCCCGGGCCAACGTGGTCGCCTTCGCGATGACCGGCGCGTACGGCGGGTTCCAGTTCGTGGTCACCCTCTACCTCCAGCACCTGCTCGGCTGGTCGGCCCTGGAGATGGCCCTCGGGCTGCTCCCCGCGGGGGCCATCATCGCGCTCTCGGCCCCCTTCATGGGCCCGATCGTGGACCGCTTCGGCACCGGGCGGCTGCTGCCGATCGGCGTGTTCTCGCTGGTCGCCGCGTTCGCGCTGTTCCTGCGGCTGGACGAGCACAGCTCGTACCCGGTCCTGGTGCTGCCCTCGATGCTGCTGCTCGGCGTGGGCTTCGCGTTCGCCTTCCCCTCGGTGAACATCGCCGCCACCGCCGGCGTGGCCGACGAGGAGCAGGGCCTGGCCTCGGGCCTGGTGAACACCGCCATCCAGGTCGGCACCGCGGTGGTGCTGGCCGGAGCGACGGCGATGATCACGGCCGGCAGCGCGGGCGGCGACAGTCCGCAGGCCCAGCTGGACGGCTACCGGCCGGCGCTGCTGTTCGTCACGGCGGTCGCACTCCTCGGCCTGGCGGTCGCGGCGGTGGGCGCCGTGGTCGACCGGCGCCGCGCGTCGGCTCCCGTGACCGAGCCGAACCCCGTGACCGCGCCTGACCCCGTGAGCGCACCGGTCGGGTCGACCGAGACCCGGACCGAAGTCCTGACCGGGCACTGACCCCCCGGCCCCGCGCGGTCGGCATCCGGGCCGCGGGGCCATGGAGCCGGCTCCACCAAACCCCCGTGTCGGTGGAGCCGGCCGTCTTCGTGGCGGCCGCCCGGACCACGCCCCTCGGGGCACGGTTCCTCGGTGCGGCTTTCGGCTCCGCAAGTATATTGGCTCGAAACCAATGAACGTTCGGAGCAGACACGATGGCACCTCGCGGGGATTCGGTCAATGAGGAGATGCGGCAGCGCTCCCGCCGCCGCATCATGCGGGCCACCGTCGAGCTGGTCGACCAGCGCGGCTACGCGGGCACCACGCTGACCGACATCGCCGAGCGGGCCGGGCTCGCCCGCGGGCTGCCCTCCTACTACTTCGACGGAAAACGGCTGCTGATGCAGTCCGCGACGCACCGGATGATGCACCAGGCGCTGGCCGGCGCGCTGGCGGAACTGGCCCCCGACGCCTCCCCCGACGCCCGGCTGGCCCGGGCGATCGACGCCGTACTCGGACTGGCACTGGACCACCCCCGGGTGATGCGCTCCCACCTGGCACTGATCCTCGACCCGGACACCGGCGCCTTCGTCCAGGACCCTGAGCAGCAACAGCTCGGCGCGATCCTCCAGGGGCTGCTGCGGGACTGGGGCGCACCCGACCCGGTCGCCGAGCACGCGGTGCTGCGCAGCGCGCTGATGGGCGGTTGCATCGGGGTGCTGCTGCCGGGCGCCGAGATCCCGCTGGCACCGATCCGGGCCGACCTCTTCCGCCGCTACGACCTGCCCTGGGAGCTGGGCCGCCCGCCGCAGCCGTCGCCGCCGGAACGCGAACGGCCGCCGGCCCGCGGCTGACCGCGGGTGGACGGCCTGGCGACCGACTGCCGGGGGGCCTCGTGAGAGAGGCGGTTCACAGGCCCCGGACGGCAGCGGCTCAGCGTTCCTTCAGGATCGAGGCGAGCAGGTCGATCGTGCGCTCCGGCGTGAGACTGTCCACGCAGAGCCGTTCCATGACCTGGATGTAGGCGTCGACGTCGTCGCGCTTGTCCAGGTAGAGCGCACTGGTGAGCTGCTCCAGGTAGACCACGTCCGCGAGGTCCTGCTCCGGGAAGCGCAGGATCGTGAACGCCCCGGACTCACCCGCGTGCGCGCCGAACCGGAACGGCATGACCTGGATCACCACGTTGGCCTGCTCGGCGACGTCGATCAGGTACTGCACCTGACCGCGCATCACCTTGGGCCCGCCGACCGGCCGGCGCAGCGCGGCCTCGTCGATGACCGCCCACAGGCGCGGGCTGGCGCCCTCGGCCAGCAGCTTCTGGCGGCGCAGCCGGAGGCTGACCCGCCGTTCGACCTCCTCCTCGCTGATGACCGGCCGACTCTGGCCGAAAACCGCCCGTGCGTACTCCTCGGACTGGAGCAGCCCGGGGATGAACTGCACCTCGTAGGTGCGGATCAGCTGGGCGGCCTCCTCCAGGCCGACGTAGGTCTGGAACCAGCCCGGCAGCACGTCGTTGAAGCTGTGCCACCAGCCGGACTTGTTGGCCTCGCGGACGAGGCCGAGCAGGGCTTCCCGCTCGATGCCGTCGTCCACGCCGTACAGGCTGAGCAGGTCGGCGACGTCACGCTCCTTGAAGCTGACGCGGCCGAGTTCCATGCGGCTGATCTTGGACTCGGAGGCCCGGATCGCGTAGCCCGCGTCCTCGCGGGTGATGCCGCGCGCCTCGCGCAGGCGGCGCAGCTGCGAGCCGAGGAGGATCCGGCGGACCATCGAGCCGCCGCCCGGCTGAACTGTGGTCATGCGGTCGAAACCTCCACCTAGGGCAAACAGCGCACAGTCTGCCATCAGTTGAGCGCTCACGGTGCCGATACTGACGGATGTTCCTATCAGTTCTACGCTCCACACACCAGGATGCACGTGCATTCGGCGCTTGCATATGCCAATAGTGCGACTGCACGTGAATCGACTCTTGCATCTGCAGTGAGCGCACACCACCATGGTGCACGTGCACCTGCACATCCCTGGCAATCCCGCGGGCTCCGCGTCGACCCCACGCGCGACTCCGTGCACCGACCCGACGGCGTCCCCCGCGTCATCGGGCGTTCGAGTGCGCGCGCGCCTGGTCGAGGGGGCGGCCGAGCGGCCGAGCGAGTCGGAGGTGACCGGCATGACCCCGGCGGGTCCAGCCGTGTCCGCCCCCTTATGGGAGGAGCTCTTCATGAGCACCGGTACGGCCTTGGCGGTTGACCCCCTTGTGGTCACCTGCACGCTCGCTCCTCGCTTCGAAGCCGTCAGAACCGCGCGCGACTTCGCTCGGACCACGCTCCAGCGCTGGGGCCTGACGGAGCTGTTCGACGACGTCGCGCTGGTGGCCTCGGAACTCGTGACCAACGCGCTCCGGCATGCGATCGGCGCACGGCCCGACCCGTCGGGCGGCGCCCAGGGCGAGTACGACTTTCCCATACAGCCGACCGCGGACGGCCGGCTCCCGATCCGAATAAGCCTCGTGCACCGCGCACCCCAGGTGGTCTGCGCGGTGAGCGATCCGAGCAGCATCGGCCCGGTCGCCCGGGAGGCCGACTTCGTCGCCGAGTCGGGCCGCGGGCTGCACCTGGTGGAGTCGTTCAGCCGCTCCTGGGGCTGGCACCCGCTGGGCAGCGGCAAGGTGGTCTGGGCGATGTTCGAGGCGGAGACGGTCGGCGGCTGCCCGCTGGACGGACACCCCGGGCTCGGCGGCCGCTCACCGCTCGACGGGCCCGTCGAGGTCGGCGGACGGCATCGGCGCTCGGCCTAGGACGGGCCGCGCAGGCGGGACGGACCCGTGCACCCGGGACGGACCCTGCGCCTGACGGCGTGTGGCCGGTCGCGGGAAGCCCCGGGAGGACCACACTCCGGGCCCTTCCACCAGGCCCCGCCGAGACCTTCCGGTGCCGTCGGCCCGCGAGCGGCCCAGGGCGGCGGGACGGCCGCACGGCTCCTTGGGACGCCGCCGGACGAGGCCTCCGTAGCGGAGGTCGTCCGAAGAAGGGGTCGCCCGGAGAAGGGGTCGTCCGGAGCAAGGAAAAGACAAAGGCCGTCGTGGTGTCGGCACCCACGACGGCCCCCCGATGGTGGAGCACGGCGGCCGGTCAGACCGCCAGGTGGTCGAACTCCCCGTCCTTCGCCCCCAGCAGCAGGGCGGCGATCTCGGCCCGGGTGTAGATGAGGGCCGGTCCGTCCGGGAAGCGCGAGTTGCGCATCGCCACGTCGCCGCCCGGCAGGGCCGCGAACTCGACGCAGTTGCCCTGGGAGTTGCTGTGCAGGCTCTTTTGCCAGACCACCCCCTGGAGATCGGCGGCGGCCATCCCGTTGTAGGTGTCGTACGAACCGTGCGTGTCCTGCGAGTCGTGCATAGAAGTCTCCCGAAGAGCTCCGGAGTTGTCGTCCAGCGCGGCGCCCCCGGCACCGCCGAAACGAACGGACCGGCCCCGTACCGGTCCGGCACAACGCCTCACTTGACGCGATGATAGCTGCAGTGCACGTGCATCAGCACGAGACATTGCAGGTGCACGAGGCCTTTTATCCGCAGGCGCGAACTCTTCACGGACCCTTCTCCTGACGGTACGTAAACGGACATAGCCGATGGAATCGCCGAGTTTGCGATAACCGGCCGTGAGCACCTCCCCGCCGAATGTTGATCTTCGAATGCCGGGAGTCGCATGCCCGTGACCCTCAGTCAAACCACCCTCATGCTGTGAGACATCTCACGCGCCCCGGGTGCAACGCCCGCCCCTCGGATCACGTCGAGACAATCACGGGCGACCATGCGGGGATTGGGCGAAGAATGTCCGGATTGTAGGCAAAGCGCCCGGACCGACGCCGAGGACGCACCGGGTCCGCACGGCGCTCACGTGAATCCCGCACGGCAGCCGACTGCAAGCCTGACGGGCAGATGTCCTACGATCTCCGGCATGAGCACCGCAGCCATCCCGGGCGCGCCACTGCCCGTCCGCACTCCAGGCTCCCGTGCGCGGGGGCGCCACCGTCGTCCCGAGCGCCCCGAGATCCCGGCCGGCGCCCCGGCCCTGGTGCTCGCCGTGCCCGCGACCGCCGGGCCCGAGTCCCGCTCGGTCGTCGAGGAGCTGCTCTCGATCGTCCGCACCGAGCAGAACGGCGTCCAGACCGCGGTCGGCTACCTCCCGGGTGACGGCACCGAGGGCGCGGACGGCGAGGACCGCACCGTGGCCGAGCTGCTGACCCTGGCCGCCGAGGCCGGGCTGCCGATGCCCGTCCTGGTGCCGCTGGTGCCCGGCCCGCACACCTTCCTGACCGAGCTTCACGCGCTCGCCGCCGAGTACGGCGCGCCCGTCACCGACCCGCTGGGCCCGCACCCGCTGCTGGCCGAGGCCGTGCACGTCCGGCTGTCCGAGGCCGGGCTGGCCCGGGCCGACCGCGCCCGGCTGTTCGCCATCGCGACCGCCGCGGACGGCGTGGTGCTGACCACCGTCGGCGGCGAGGACGCCGCCGCGGCGGCCGGCATCACCGGCGTGCTGCTGGCCGCCCGACTGGCCGTGCCGGTCGTCGCCGCCGCGCTCGACGTGCCCGGCTCGGTGGCCGCGGCCGTCAACCACCTCAGGGAGACCGGCTCGCAGCGCCCGGCGCTGGCCCCGCTGGTGATCGGCCCGGAGGCGGACTCCGAGCTGCTCGCCACCGCCGCCGAGGAGACCGGCTGCCCGTCGGCCGCGCCGCTGGGGTCGTACCCGTCGGTCGGCCAGCTGATCGCCTCCACGTACCTGGCCGCGCTGCCCACGCCGTCCCCGGAGGACCTGGCGCGGGCCGAGGCGGAGGCGGCGGCCGCCGCCGAGGCCGAGGGCGTCGTGGAGGGTGCTCGCGGCGCCCACGCGGCCGCCGAGGCGCCCGCCGGGCAGTAGTCGACTCCGCGCGCCGCTCAGCGCGCTCGGAAGGGCCCGGAACGGCTTGCGTTCCGGGCCCTTCGCTTTACCCCTCCCACTCCCACCGCCCGAGCGTCGTCACTCCCGGGTCGCCCCTCCCGTGCCACCCTCCCGCCGGGATGCGGACGACAATGGCGCGGAATGTCCGTTCTGGCGGTATTTGAAAGGGAATAGGGAGCGCGGGGCCAGGCATTCGAATCGCGACCACTCCCCCACCGTCAGGGTGCGCCGACTCCGCGACTCGACGCGCCGTCACGTCAGCCCTGAGGTGGAGCCAGTTGTCGACTTCAGCAACGACATTGCCCGAAAACGATCATTTGCGATCATGGGTGGCAGCAATTTTGGCAGTTCCCACTAAACCGTGATGCACATCACAGTGGTTTGCAGTTTGAACTTGAGTCTGATTAACGTGCTCCCCGTTCGTGACCACACGAACCCGGTTCATCCGCGACGCCGAGTCCTGCCGTCGGATGTCCTGGCAGCGCGAAAACGCACCACGGCAGGAGCGGGGGACCCACAGGTAAGTCGCCCCGGACCGGTCTCCGGAACGGTCCAGGGCTAGGGGTGAAGCCGCGCCCACCAGCGCGGCCGGGCAACTCCAGCCCGAATCCGACAGCTCACCTCGCAGGCGTGGGAGAGGACTCCGTCTTCATGCTGCCCACCAACGGCACCAGCCTGCCCAGCCGCACCCGCCGCGTGATCGCCGCCCTCGGCGTCGCGGGCGTCGGCCTCACCGTCCCCTGCCTCACCTCGGGCACCGCCTCGGCCGCCTCCGTCGCCACCTGGGACAAGGTCGCCCAGTGCGAGAGCGGCGGCAACTGGAGCATCAACACCGGCAACGGCTTCTACGGCGGCCTCCAGTTCACCTCCAGCACCTGGTCCGCCTTCGGCGGCACCGCCTACGCGGCGCGCGCCGACCTGGCCACCAAGGACCAGCAGATCGCGATCGCCGAGAAGGTCCTCGCCTCGCAGGGCCCGGGTGCCTGGCCCGTCTGCTCCGTCAAGGCCGGCCTGACCAAGGGCGGCACCCCGGCCGCCGTCGACACCTCGGCGGGCTCGACCACGGGCTCGACCGCTTCCAAGCCCGCCGCGCCCGTCCAGAGCGCCAAGCCGGCCGCTCCGGCCGCGAAGCCCCAGGCCCCCGCCACGAAGCCCGCCGCGCCCGCCCAGGACGGCGCGCAGGCCACCGCGGGCTCCATCGCCTCCGGCAACCGCGGCGACTGGGTCCAGAAGCGTCAGCAGCAGGCCCAGGACGGCGACTACACCGTGGTCGAGGGCGACTGGCTGTCCTCGATCGCCGACCAGCACAACGTGCAGGGCGGCTGGCAGCGGCTGTACGAGCTCAACCGCGGCACCCTGACCGAGGGCCCGGACACCATCTACCCGGGCCAGCAGCTGTCCTTCGGCGGTGCGAACGGCTCGGACTCCACCGGGTCGGACCGCTCCCAGAAGTCCGGCCAGTCCGCGAACGGCGGTGCCGTGAACGCCCAGCCGACCGCGCAGACCCCGGCCCCGGCCGCCAAGCCGGCCACCAAGCCCGCGCCGCAGGCCCAGACCCAGGCTCCGGCCGCCACCGGCAGCATGGCCGCCGCGGTCGCCTTCGCCGAGTCGAAGGTCGGTCAGGCGTACGTCTACGGCGGCACCGGCAACGGCGGCTGGGACTGCTCCGGCCTGACCCAGGCCGCGCTGCGCGCTGCGGGCGTCTCCGTCCCGCGCGTCGCCGCGGACCAGGCCGCCGCCAGCACCCACGTCTCGCTGGACAGCCTCCAGCCGGGCGACCTGCTGTTCTGGTCCAACAACGGCAAGGACTCCGGCGTCTACCACGTCGCGATCTACGTCGGCAACGGCAAGTACGTCGAGGCCGCCAACCCGAGCTCGGGCGTCCGCGAGCAGAGCATCGCCAACTGGGCCCCGGACTTCGCCGGCCGGGTCTGAGTACGGCGCGCAGTCGGACAGCCGACGGGCTTCAGCTGACAGGTAACAGGTAACAGGTAACAGGTAACAGATTTCATCATCTGTCAGCTGTCGCCCGAACGCTGACCACCCACGCCCCCGGGGAGAGTCTGGTCGCTCCCCCCGGGGGTTCCGGCGTACCTCCGGCCGTATCCCCGTGGTGGATCCCCGCTCCAACGGGCATGCTGCTGCTCTGCACCCGAGGACACCCGAGGAGGAGTCCACATGGCCCAGGTCACCGTCACCCTCGACGCGAACCTCGCGATCGACGTGATGATGCTCTCCGGCACCAAGAACCCCCAGGACGCCGTCGAACTGGTCCTGCGCGACTACCTGGCCCGCGGCCGCCGCACCGAGACCCGGACCGGCGACGCGGCCGACGGGCACCGTCTGACCGCCGACCGGCCGACCACCCAGGAGGGCTGACCACCCGACGGCCGCCACGACCGGCCGCGCGCACGCCGAAGGGCCCCGGAGGGCAACCGCCCTCCGGGGCCCGCGCGTCGGCCGCGGCCGCCGGGATTCAGCGCGCGCAGGCCCCCGTGGACCCGCGCATCACCAGCTCCGGCTGGAACATGAACTCGCCCCGCTGGGCGGCGTTTCCGCCGACCTCCTCCAGCAGCGCGTCCACCGCCGCCGTGGCCATCGCCTCGACCGGCTGGCGGATCGTGGTCAGCGGCGGCTCCGTGAAGGCGATCAGCGGCGAGTCGTCGAACCCGACCACCGACACGTCCTGCGGCACCGACAGCCCGCGCTGGCGCACCGCCCGGATCGCCCCGAGCGCCATCATGTCGCTCCCGCAGACGATCGCCGTGCAGCCCTTGTCGAGCAGCGCGCCGGCCGCCGCGTGCCCGCCCTCCACGCTGAACAGCGTGTGGTGGACGAGGTTCTCGGCCGATTCCGCGCTGTGCCCGAGCACCTCGCGCATCGCCGCCGTGAAGCCCTCGATCTTGCGCAGCACCGGCACGTACCGGCGCTGCCCGACGGCCAACCCGATCCGCTCGTGCCCGAGTTCGGCCAGGTGCTGGACAGCCATCCACATCGCGGCCCGGTCGTCCGGCGAGATGAACGGCGCGTCGATCTTCTCGCTGTAGCCGTTGATCAGCACGAACGGCACCCCGCGCCCGGCCAGCCGGGCGTAGCGGTCGTGGTCGGCGGTGGAGTCGGCGTGCAGCCCGGAGACGAAGACGATGCCCGCCACTCCCCGGTCCACCAGCATGTCCACCAGTTCGTCCTCGGTGGACCCGCCCGGCGTCTGGGTGCACAGCACCGGGGTGTAGCCGTGCCGGCTGAGCACCTGCTCGATCACCTGGGCCAGCGCCGGGAAGATCGGGTTGCTCAGCTCCGGCGTGATCAGACCGATCAGCCCGGCGCTGCGCTGGCGCAGGCGGGTCGGCCGCTCGTACCCGAGCACGTCCAGCGCCGCCAGAACGGTCTGCCGGGTGGCGGCGGAAACGTTCGCCTTGCCGTTGAGCACGCGGGAGACGGTGGCTTCGCTGACCCCCGCCTGCGCCGCGATGTCTGAGAGTCGCGCCGTAGTCACGGTCCCAGAGCCTATTCCAACCACGTCAGACCGCCCACCAGCCGGTGCTGTCCGGTGCGAGCACCGTCTCGCCGCCGTCCACCACGAGGTCGGCCGAGGCGAGCAGCAGCGTGCCCGGGGCCGCGATCCGCACCGGCTCCCCGGTGGTGTTCACGGTGCAGACGAAGGCGCCGCGGCGGAACGCCAGGGTGCCCTCGGGGCTCTCCAGCCACTCGACCCCGGTGCCGGCGCCGAGGTCGGGCTGGGCCCGGCGGACGGCCAGCGCGCTGCGGTAGAGCTCCAGGGTGGAGGTCGGGTCGCCGGTCTGCGCCTCGACGCTCAGCCCGGCCCACTCGGCCGGCTGCGGCAGCCAGGACGGTCCGCCGGCCACCGGGCCGAAGCCGTACGGGGCCTCGGTGCCGGACCACGGGATCGGGACGCGGCAGCCGTCGCGGTAGCCGTCCTGGCCGGCCTGGCGGAAGAACGACGGGTCCTGGCGGACCTCGTCGGGCAGGTCGGTGACGTCCGGCAGGCCGAGCTCCTCGCCCTGGTAGACGTACGCCGAGCCGGGCAGCGCGAGCATCAGCAGGGTGGCGGCGCGGGCGCGGCGCAGGCCGAGTTCGCGGTCGCCGGGGGTGCGGATCTGGGTGCCGAGGCCGGGCTCGTTGGCGAACCGGGTGGCGTGCCGGGTGACGTCGTGGTTGGACAGTACCCAGGTGGTGGGGGCGTCGACCGGGCGCATCGAGTCGAGCGAGAGGTCGATCACCTCGCGCAGCGCGGTGGCGTCCCAGTCGGTGCCCAGGTACTGGAAGTTGAAGGCCTGGTGCAGTTCGTCCGGGCGGACGTAGTTGGCGGTGCGCTGGACGGTCGGGGTCCAGGCCTCGGCGACGCCGATCCGCTGGCCCGGGTACTCGTCGAGGATCCCGCGCCAGCTGCGGTAGATCTCGTGCACACCGTCCTGGTCGAAGAACGGCATGACGTCGTTGCCGAGCAGCTTGAGCTGGTCGGAGCCGCCGAGGTCGGGCAGGCCGGGGGCCTTGACCAGGCCGTGGGCGACGTCGATGCGGAAGCCGTCCACGCCCATGTCGAGCCAGAACCGCAGGATCGAGCGGAACTCGTCGGCGACGGCCGGGTTCTCCCAGTTGAAGTCGGGCTGCTCCGGGGCGAACAGGTGCAGGTACCAGTCGCCGGGGGTGCCGTCCGGGTTCTCGGTGCGGGTCCAGGCCGGGCCGCCGAAGATGGACTCCCAGTCGTTGGGCGGCAGTTCGCCCTGCTCGCCCTTGCCGGGGCGGAAGTGGTAGCGCTCGCGCAGCGGGGAGCCGGGGCCCTCGCGCAGCGCGCGCTGGAACCACTCGTGCTGGTCCGAGGAGTGGTTGGGGACGAGGTCGACGATGATCCGCAGGCCCAGGTCGTGGGCGTCCCGGATGAGGGCGTCGGCGTCCAGCAGGGTGCCGAACATCGGGTCCACCGCGCGGTAGTCGGCGACGTCGTAGCCGGCGTCCGCCTGCGGCGAGGCGTAGAACGGCGAGAGCCAGACCGCGTCCACCCCGAGGTCGCGCAGGTAGGGCAGGCGGCTGCGGATGCCGGGCAGGTCGCCCATGCCGTCGCCGTTGGAGTCGGCGAAGCTGCGCGGGTACACCTGGTAGATGACCGCGTCCCGCCACCAGCCTCTGGACGCGCTGACGTTCGCCTCGTGAGCGGTGTCGGCGGCAGGCCGGGAGGTGTCGGCCAGGTTCTGGGTCATGGACGGTATCCCTTGGGGACTAGAGGAGCGGAAGGCGCTGGGATGTGGAGGCGCGTGACGACGCGGCGGCGCGCTACGACTTGGAGGCACCGGCGGTCAGTCCGGTGACCAGGTGGCGCTGCACCAGGTAGAAGAAGGCCGCGGACGGGATCGCGATCAGCACGGCGGTCGCGGCCATCAGGTTCCACTGGGCGTCGTGCTCGCTGACGAAGGTCTGGAGGCCCACGGCCAACGTGTACTTGTCGGAGCTGAGCATGAACGTGGAGGCGAACGGCACCTCGGCCCAGTAGGTGAGGAAGGAGTAGAAGGCCGCCACCGCCAGGCCCGGGCGGGCGAGCGGCAGCACCAGCCGCCAGAAGGTGCCGAAGGGGCTGAGCCCGTCGACCCGGCCGGCCTCGTCGATCTCGACCGGGATGGTGTCGAAGTAGCCCTTCAGCAGCCAGGCGCAGTACGGCACGGTGGTGGTCGAGTAGACCAGGATCAGGCCGGTGTAGCTGTCCAGCAGGCCGAGTTCGGAGAGCATCGTGTACATCGGCACGATCAGCACGGCGATCGGGAACATCTGGGTGACCAGCAGCGACCACATCAGCGGCTTGTGTCCGGGGAACTTCATCCGGGACACGGCGTAGCCGGTGGTGGCGGCGAGCATCACGCCGAACACGGTGGTGATGCCGGAGACCAGCAGGGCGTTGCCGAACCAGGTGAAGAAGTCGGTGTCGGACAGCACGTGCTGGTAGTTCGACAGCGTCAGCTTGTCGAAGATCTGGCCGGGGTGGAGGTAGTCGGTCTTGTCCGGGCCGAGCGAGACGAACAGGATCCACGCGACCGGGAACAGCGCGATCAGGCCGGCCAGGATCAGGGTGCCGTGGGACAGTGCCCGGGCCAGCGGGCTGCGCTCGCCGCGGCGGCGGACCTTGGCGGGCCGGGCGGCCGGGGCCGCCGCGCGGGCCGGGACTTCGGTGGTGGTGCTCATCGGGTTACCTGCCTTCGTGGGTCAACTGGGTCCGGGGCCTCAGCCGTTGGCCTGCTCGTTGCGAGCGAGCCAGCGCCGGTAGAAGGCGGTGAAGACGATCAGGATGGACAGCAGGATCACGCCGTAGGCGGCGGACTGCGCGTAGTCCCGGGGGATCTGGCCGAAGCCGAGCCGGTACGCCCAGGTGACCAGCAGCTGGGCGTCGGGGGCGCCGGTGCCGAACAGCAGGAAGATCACGTTGAACTGGTTGAACGTCCAGATCACGCCGAGCAGCACGACCGTGGAGGAGACGGAGCGAAGCCCGGGCAGGGTGACGTACCGGAAGCGCTGCCAGGCGGTGGCGCCGTCCATCTCGGCGGCCTCGTACAGCTCGGCCGGGATCGACTGGAGACCGCCGAGCAGCGAGATCATCATGAACGGCACGCCGGCCCAGGTGTTCACCATGATCGCGGCCGCCTTCTGCGCCCACGGATCGGTGAGCCAGCCCGGCTCGGGCAGGTGCAGGAAGGAGAGGATCCCGTTGACGACGCCGCCGTCGGCGAGCATCAGGCGCCAGGAGAAGACGGTCACGAAGGTCGGTACGGCCCAGGGCAGGATGAGCAGCATCCGGTAGGCGGCGCGACCGCGCATCTTCTGGTTGAGCAGCAGCGCGAGGCCGAGGCCGAGGGTGTAGTGCAGGAAGACGCAGACGGCCGTCCAGGCGATGGTCCAGACGAAGTGCGACCAGAAGCGGTCGTACGAGCCGGGGCCCCACAGGATGTCGGCGTAGTTGTGGAAGCCGACGAACTCGTAGCTCGCCGGGATCTCGTTGACGCCGATCTTGCGGGCCACGTTGAGGCTGTTGGCGTCGGTGAGGGTGAGCCAGATGCCCTCGGCGAGCGGGTAGAGCACCAGCACGCCGAGCACCAGCACGACCGGCGCGATCATCGCGTAGGCGTACCAGTGCTTGGAGTAGGAGCGCTTCACGCGTTCCAGCAGGCCCGGACGCTGCTCGCGCTCCCGGCTGCCCTTGTCGGTGGCGCCCTGCACGGCGACTGACATCGTTTGCACCTTCTCGGGGGGATTCTCGGGGGAGAGCCGACGGCCCGGCTCGCCGGAGGGGCGGCGGGTGGCGGTGGCGGGAGGCAGCGGACGGCGGGCAGCGAACAGATGACAACTGACAGATGATGAAATCTGTTCTCTGTTGTTCGTTCGCCGCCCCGCGTCCGCCGTCACCCGTCCACCGTCACCCGTCGACCGGCAGGCCGGGCACAGGGACTACTTGGCGAAGCCCGGCAGGAGCTTGGCGTAGTCGGTGGCGACGGTGTTCAGCGCGTCCTGGGTGTTCGTGCCCTGGACGACCTTGCCCAGGTTGGTGTTCAGCGAGGCCAGCAGCGAGCTGTACTCGGGCAGTTCGGGGCGCGGCTTGGCGCTGCTCAGCACGGCCTGGAAGCCGGCGATGCCCGGGTCGGCCTTGACGTCGGCGGTGAAGGCGTCGGAGCGGGTCGGCAGGGTGGCGTTCTTCTGCGCGATGAACGCCTGGCTCTCGGCCGAGGTCATGAAGGCGGCGAACTTCTCCGCGGCGGCCTTGTGGGCCTTGTCGGCGCCCGCGTAGACGGAGATGTTGTGGCCACCAGTCGGGGCGCCGCCCTTGCCGGCGGAGCCGCCCGGGACGGCGGCGATGCCGAGGTTGCTCTTGTCCGCGAAGGCCGAGCCCTTGTAGACGTTGGTGATCTCCCAGGGGCCCTGGATGATCGCCGCGACCTTGCCGCTGTTGAAGGCGTCCATCATGTGCGCGTAGGCGTCGGTGGTCACGTCGGCCTTGGCGGTGCCGGGCGAGGTGAACATCGTCTTGTAGGTCTCGACGGCCTTGACGGCCTCCGGCGAGGTGATGGTGATCTTCTTGCCGGCGGCGTCGACGGTGTCGGTGCCCTCGCCGAACAGGAACGGCAGCGCGTAGTAGCCGTCCGCGGCCTTCAGCCAGAAGCCGTCCACGCCGGCCTTGTCCTTGACGGCGGCGGCGTCGGTCTTCAGCTCGTCCCAGGTCTTCGGCGCCTCGGTGATGCCCGCCTTGGCGAACAGCTCCTTGTTGTACATCAGGCCGAGGGTGTCGGTCACCAGCGGGACGCCGTACAGCTTGCCCTCGTACTTGGCCTGCTGGATCAGGCTCGGCTGGAAGGCGGAGGTGTCGGCGGCGGCCGGGGTGCCGTCCAGCGGCTCGAGGTAGCCGGCCTTGGCGAAGGCGGCGGTCCAGCCGACCTCGGAGCGGAACACGTCCGGAGCGCCCTTGGCCCCCATGGCGGTCTGCAGCTTGTTCTGCGCCTGGTCGAACGGGACGTTGACGAAGTCGACCTTGACGTTCGGGTTCGCAGCCTCGAACTTCTTGACGAGCTCCTGGTAGTTCGGCGCCTCGTTGGTGGCGTTCGACGTGTCCCAGTACGTGAGGGTGACCGGCCCGTCGGCCTTGCCGTCGGAGCTGGAGCCGCTGCTGCTACAGGCAGCCATCGAGACCGCGAGGGCCACAACGAGGGCAGAGGCCGCGATGCCACGCCGCATGAGAACTCCTTGGGAGGGTGGGGGTGCCCGAGATGTTCGGAGACAGGCGCATAATGTGGCTGCCTCGTACCGACCGCACCGTTGCTGCCGTCGGGCTCGGGAAGGAAGTTAACAGCGGCACAAGAAGGACGAAAGTCCTTGCAGAAAGTTTCTGCAAGAAACCGCGATCGTTACGCCCGCGTGTCCTTGACGTTGCCGCACGGTAGTTGACGACAGCGCCGATTGCCCGAGTTCGTCCGATTCGCCCCACTGTGGACTGGCCGACGAAACCACCGTCCGTGGCCGAAAGCGGCCTGCAGCAGACTGGACGCATGCGAATCAGAGCCGTCACCAGGGACGAACTTCCGCTGCTCACCGAGCTGGAGCGGGCCGCCGGCGCACCCTTCGCCGCGATCGGCATGCCCGAGATCACCGAGGACGAACCTCCCGCGCCCCAGGAGCTGGCGCACTACCTGGACCGGGGCGTCGCCCTTGTCGCCGAGGCCCCCGACGGAACCGTCGCCGCCTACCTGCTGGCCGAGCCGGTGGACGGCGCGCTCCACATCGAACAGGTCTCCGTACACCCCGACCACGCCCGCCGCGGCATCGGCCGGGCGCTGATCGAGCACCTCGCCGAGACCGCCGACGCCCCCGCGCTCACCCTCACCACCTTCGCCGAGGTGCCCTGGAACGCCCCCTACTACGCCCGCTGCGGCTTCCGCCCGCTGGCCGGGGAGGAACTCACCCCCGGCCTGCGCGAGATCCGCCGCAAGGAGGCCGAGCACGGTCTGGACCGCTGGCCCCGGCTCTGCATGCGCCGGGACCTCCGGCCGTAGGACCGAACCACTGGTCGGGCGGCAGGACTCGGCCCACCGGTCGGGCGGCAGGACTCGGCTCCACCGGTCGGCCCCTACCCGTCGGTCCCCAGCCGGAGCACGGTCGTCGAACGGAACTCCTCCCCCGGCCGCAGCTCCGTGCTGGGGAACGCCGGGTGGTGCGGGGAGTCCGGGAAGTGCTGGGTCTCCAGCGCGATCCCGGCGAACGGCCCGTACGGGACGCCCCTCGCGCCGGTGACCGCGCCCTGGAACTTGTTCGCCGTGTAGACCTGGATGCCCGGCTCGGTGGTCAGCACCTCCAGGGTGCGGCCGCTGACCGGGTCCTCCAGTCGCGCCGCCCGCGCCGGGCTGCCGTCCGCCGGCCGGGCGCGCAGCACCCAGTTGTGGTCGTAGCCCCCCGGCCCGGTCAGCTGGGGGTGCTCGTCGTGCACCGACTTGCCGACCGGCGTGGCCACCGTGAAGTCGAACGGCGTGCCCGCCACCGGCTCGGTCCTGCCGTACGGGATCTGCCGCTCGTCGGCCGGGGTGTAGGCGTCGGCGTCCAGGGTGAGCAGGTGGCCGAGGACGTCGCCACTGCCTTCACCCGAGAGGTTGAAGTACGCGTGGTTGGTCAGGTTGACGACAGTCGGCTTGCCGGTGACGGCGCGGTAGGCGATCACCAGCTCACCGGAGGCGGCCAGGGTGTACGTGACGGTGACGTCCATCGCCCCCGGGAAGCCCTGGTCCCCGTCCGGGCTGTGCAGCGCCAGCCGCACCCCGCCCTCGACCTGCTCGGCCTCCCACATCCGGTGCGCGAAGCCGTCCGGACCTCCGTGGATGGTCATGCCGCCACCGGTCCCGGCGAGCTGGTGCTCCTCGCCGTCGATGGTGACCGACGAGCGGTCGATCCGGTTGGCGTACCGGCCCACCACCGTGCCGTAGTGCCGGGCCGGACCGAGGATCTCGGCCAACCGGTCGGTGGACAGCAGCAGTTGGGCACAGCGGCCGGCGCGGTCCGGCGCGCTCAGGGTGTGCAGCGTCGCGCCAAGGGTGAGCACGCTCGCCTCGTACGGACCGGCCGTGAGCGTCCAGCGCCCGATCGCGGCGCCGGCGCCCGAGGGCTCCAGGGGTTCCTGCCGCACGCTGGTGGCCTCGCTCGCCATTGGCCTGCTCCTCACTGGCGGCCCGGTCGCACCGCGGCCACCCGGTTCCGGGTCCGTCGAGGGGGCGCCGCGGCAGCCCCGTGTCGGTCAGCCTAGCGACGGCGGGCGCGGCGCAGGCGCTTCCGCGCGCCCACGCGCCGCCCCGCGCGCCACCGTCCACCACTTGGGCCCCTGGGCACCCGGCAGGCACCGGCTACGCACCCGTCAGGCACCGCCCCGACCCCACCCGGCACCACCCGCGACCCCACCGGGCGCACCACGCCGCGCCCGGCGCCGCCCGCCGACCACCGCCCGCCACGCGCCATCCGTTCTAGTCGTCCAGGTCCTCCAACCAGCCCGCGTCCCGCTGCTGCTGCGGCAGCCCGAGCGCCGAGGCCAGCCCGTCCGGCCCGCTGCCCGCCTTGCGGTAGACCGCCGCCAGCCGACGGTTGACCAGGCCGATCGGCACCCCGAGCTCGTCGGCGATCCGCTGCGGCGGCACGCCCTGCACGGCCCGCTTGGCGACCTCCCACTCCGCGCTGCTGAGCGTCTCGATGGTCTCCCGGAAGTCGCGCAGCCCCAGCCGGTTGGGCCGCAGGCCGTAGTTGGCCAGCTCCCGCCGGGCGCGGTCGACCAGCCCCTCCGCGGAGCAGTGCTGGGCCAGTTCGATGCCCTGGTACAGGTACTCCTGGGCGTCGTCCAGCCGCCCGACCCGGCGCAGCGCGGCGCCCAGGTCGACCAGCGCGACGGCGTGCTCGTAGCCGGCCGGGGACTGCCCGAGGTACGCCACGGCGTCCTCCAGCAGCTCGACCGCCGCCTGGCCGTCCTCGATCCTGGCCTGCAGGCGCAGCGCGCTGCCGATCGCCGAGGCGGTGCCGAAGGCGCGGGCGTCCATGACCGCCTGCTGGGCGTACTCGCGGGCCCGCTCGGGCTCGTCGCGCGCGATCGCGATGGCGAGGTGGCCGGCCCAGGGCGCCCAGACGGTGTTGCGCCAGCCGCGGACCTCCAGTTGGGCGCCGGCCTCGGTGAGCGCGGCGGCCGCGCCCGCGTACTTGTCCTTGGCGACCAGCAGCTTGCCGTACAGCGAGGCGGCGTCCGGCAGCACCATGGCCGTCGAGTGGTACGGCGGGTGGAAGCCGAACTCGTTGGCCAGGTTCCAGGCCTCGTCGACCCGGCCGCGGGCGATCAGGGTGTCGACCAGCACGCCGATCGCGTCCCAGGCCAGCGGAAGCTTCTCCCCGATCCGCTCGGAGATGCGGTACGCCCGGCGCAGGAAGTCCTCGGCCTCGGCGAGCAGGCCGCGGCGGAACCGGGCCAGGCCCATCAGGAAGTAGGCGAAGCCCCGGTGGGCACCGCTCCAACCGGCGATCTCGAACTGGATGATGGCGTCCGCGGCCAGCCTTTCGGCCTGGGCGATGCGGTCGTTGTAGATGTACGTCAGGCCGAGCATCGAGGGCAGTTCGAAGCCCCAGGTGGTGTCGGTCCAGCCGAGGCCCTTGGGGAGCCGGCCGACGTCGAGGACCTCGTCGGCGAGCGCGAGCGCCTCGGCGGAGGGGGCGCCGCGCAGGGTGAGGTCCCAGGCGCGCATGGCGAGCACGGCCCGGTCGGCCGCCTCCCGGCCGCCCAGGTTGCGGCACATCTCGCCGAGCCGGGCGGAGCGGCCGGGGCCGTCCTCCTCGGACTTGCGGAAGGCGTGCCACATGAACGAGGCGGCCTGGAGCCGCTGGCGCGCGGCCGGGTCGGCGGTGAGCTCGGCCTCGTCCTGGCAGACCACGGCGGCCTGGCCCAGCTCACCGGCGTGGGCGAGCACCTCGGAGAGCCGGAAGGTGGCGTCCACGCGCAGTGCGGGGCGCAGCGGCACCTCGTCGGGGTCGAGGGCCAGCTTGAGCTGGTTGACGGTGGCGACGGGGTCGGTGAGCAGTGCGGAGCAGCCGAGTTCGTACAGCACCTCGGCCTTGATCTCGTCGGCGGGCGGCTCGTTGAGCGCGCGGTGCAGACAGCGCTGGGCGGCCTCGGGGGCGCCGATCAGCTGGTGTTCGACGGCGGCGCGGCGCAGCTTCTTGACGATCCGGTCGTCGCCCTCGCCGGAGTGGGTCTCGACCAGGTGGCGGGAGGCGGCGAGCAGGCCGAGTCCGGCGTTCTCGATCTCGGCGGCGGCGATGCCGTGCATCCCGAGTCGGGTGGCGTCCGGCATGGTGTTGTAGATGGAGCTGGCGATCAGCGGGTGGACGAACTCCAGGTTCCCGTTGGGGGTCTGGGTCAGCACGCGCTGCTTGCGCAGTTGCTTGATGGCCTCGCGGGCGCCCTCGGTGCTCAGGGTGGAGATCCGGGTGGCGAGGTCGACCCGGATGTCGGTGCCCAGCATCGCGCAGGCCCAGGCGAAGCGCAGGGTGCTGGCGCCGAGCCGGTCCAGCCAGCTCTTGAGGGTCATCCCGGCGGCGTCGACGGCGAGTTCGCGCAGCTGCCGGGAGTTCTCCTCGACGGGTTCGAGTTCCTGCTCGCGGACCTGGTCGAGCAGGGTGTTGGCCTCGAAGGGGTTGCCGTTGACGACGTTCCAGAACTCGTAGCAGAAGGCGTCCTCGGCCTTGTCGCCGAGTTCGGCGCGGATCATGTCGGTGACGGAGTTGAGGGAGAGCCGGTTGAGTTCGTGCTTGCGGCCCTTGAGCGCGAGGACGTCCCGGCGGAAGTCCTGGGTCTCGGCGGGCCAGTCGTTCTCGTCCTCCCGGAAGGCGAAGACGAGCAGGACGGGAAGTTCACTCGATCGGATGGCGAACTTGGTCAGCCAGGAGAGTGACTCCCCGTCCGCCCAGTGCAGGTCGTCGACGATCATCACCATCGGGGCGCGGCGCGGCGCGAGCTGGGTGATGACGTAGTCGAGGCCGTCGCGCACACCCTGCGGGTCGAGGCGGCGGGCGCCGACCTTGGGCTGCTTCAGGCCCATGGCCGGCCCGACGACCTCCTCCCAGGTGCCCATGACCTGGCTGAACACGTCGGGCTTCAGGTCGGTGAGCACGGGCTGGAGCAGCTGGCGCAGCACGTGGTACGGCTCCTTGAACTGCCGCTCGCCGCCTCGGGCGAACAGCACGGTGGCGCCGTCGCGGAGCTTGGCGAGCCGCCGGACCTCGTGCAGCAGACTGGTCTTGCCGATGCCGGGGCGGCCGGAGAACGTGAGCAGGTCGCCGATCTCGGTGCCACCGGCGGCGAAGCCGCGGCAGAGCCGGTCGACGGCGGCCTCCACCGAGCGCAGTTCGGCGTCGCGGTCTCGCAGCCGGACCCGGGGCGCGGTGACGTCGCCGTCGGGGGCGGAACCAGCACCCGCCCGAATTGCGTTCTCCTGCTCGGTCACCGTCGCGCCTCCGCCTCGCCCGCTCGCGTCACAGCTCCATCACTGCGTGGAGCCGAGGTTAGCGCCGCACGGACCTTCCCGTGGGGCATTCGTGCAGGCTGGGGCGGACGGTGGGGGTTCGGGCGTACCGTCGAGGGCAATCGCCCTATATCCCTAACGTCCGATCATTGCATCAGATACCCTACGGCCTTCGAGGCGCAGATGATCTTGCGAAATCCGCCCCCAGCACTCGCGCCCCTCCGCGTCAACTCCCCACACCGACAGTGCTCGAATAAGAAGCGCCCCCACCCTCCGCTGCACCGGGAGTCCGATGTCTGACGACACCTCACTTCAGATTCCGTTCCCGCACCGCCGCAGTCCGCACGGCCAGCGCGCCACCGAACTGCACCGGGACTGGCTGATCCGCCATCCGCTGCTGCCCGACGCCGACCACCCCGGCTACGCGCACTGGGAGGTGGTGGACCTCGCGGCGCTCGGCTACCCGGACGCCGGTCCGGACGAACTCGCCCTGGCCGCCGACCTGATGGGTTTCTACTTCCTCTTCGACGACCAGTTCGACGGCCCGCTCGGCCGCCGCCCGGCCGAGGTGGCCCCGATCTGCGAGCGACTGATCGCCGTCCTGCACGGCGCCCGCCCCGACCAGGGATCCCCGGTCGAGACCGCCTTCGCCGACCTGTGGAACCGCAGCGTGCAGGGCATGCCGGCTCGCTGGCAGGCCCGCGCCGCCTACAACTGGGAGTACTACCTGGCCAGTCACCCGGCCGAGGCCGCCGGCCGGATCTCCACCCGGCCGCCGGACCGCGACGGCTACCTGGAACTCCGACGGGGCACCGCGGCCATGGAGACCATCTTCGACATGGTCGAGCGCCTGGGCCAGTTCGAGGTCCCGGCCGCCGTCCTGCACCACCCGGTACTGCGCCAACTCCGCCAGCTGGCGGCCGACATACCGTCACTCAGCAACGACGTGCGCTCCTACCCGCTGGAGGCGCCGCGCGGGGACGTGAACAACCTGGTCATGATCGTCCAGCGGGAGCGGCGCTGTTCGGCCGAGGAGGCCTGCGCCGTGGTCATCGCCGAGGCCCAGCTGATGGTCGACCGCTGCGCCGAGCTGCGCGACAGACTTCCGGACGTGCACCGCGAGTTGGGACTCTCCCGGATCGAAGGGACGATCGCCCAACGGTACGCGGACGGGCTGCTCACCTGGCTGGCCGGCTACCTCAGCTGGGAGGCCCGCACCGGCCGGTACCAGACGGTCTGACCGACACGCGCCCGGAGCCGTCCGACGGGCGTGCGGTGGCGCGCCCCGAGGGTGCCGCCCCGGCCACGCGGAGGCGTGCGGCGGCACGCCACGGGGGCGGTCCTCCCGACGCACGGCGGCGTGCGGCGGCACGCCACGAGGGCGGCCCGCGTTCACGCGGCGGCGCGCGACAGCGCATGCGGGGGCGCGACCGGAACACGCGCCCCCGCAGTGATCCAGTCCGAGGCAGCCGCGGTGATCCGTCCCTGGGCAGCCGCAGTGATCCCGCTCCGGGACGTCCGCGGTGATCCGCACCGGCCCCTCCCGCCCGCACGCCCCCGAGAGCGACCGGAAGGCGCACCCTCCGTACCCGCCCGGCGCACGGACCGTAGCCGCACCGGGCGCCCGGCGGCTATCGTGCTCCGCGGCAGGCGCCCCCGACGGAGCGCCGGTCCCATTGCGTGTCCGCACCCTCCGCCGGACCGCCCCTGCCGGGCGGCCCGGCGCGCCGCCCGTGGCCCGAGCCGCACCGGGCGGTGCCCGACGCAGCGAGGAGACACCCAGCATGACGGTCTACCAACCCCCCGGCACCCCCGGCAGCATCGTCGCCTACCGGTCCCGGTACGAGCACTGGATCGGCGGCGGGTGGACGCCCCCGCTGCGCGGCGAGTACTTCGACAACCCGACCCCGGTCACCGGCGAGGTGTTCACCGAGGTCGCCCGCGGCACCGCCGAGGACATCGAGGCCGCCCTGGACGCGGCCCACGCCGCCGCCCCCTCCTGGGGCCGCACCCCGGCCGCCGAGCGGGCGCAGGTCCTGCTGCGGATCGCCGACCGGATGGAGGCGAACCTGGAGCAGCTCGCCGTCGCGGAGAGCTGGGAGAACGGCAAGCCGGTGCGCGAGACGCTGGCCGCCGACCTCCCGCTCGCCGTCGACCACCTGCGCTACTTCGCCGGTGCGCTGCGCGCCCAGGAGGGCAGCCTCTCCCAGCTGGACGAGGACACCGTGGCGTACCACTTCCACGAGCCGCTGGGCGTGGTCGGCCAGATCATCCCGTGGAACTTCCCGATCCTGATGGCGATCTGGAAGCTCGCCCCGGCGCTCGCGGCCGGCAACACGGTCGTCCTCAAGCCCGCCGAGCAGACCCCGGCCTCGGTGCTGCTGCTCGCCGAGCTGACCGCCGACCTGCTGCCGCCCGGCGTGGTCAACATCGTCACCGGCTTCGGCGAGGAGGCCGGCGCCCCGCTGTCCGCCAGCACCCGGGTCCGCAAGATCTCCTTCACCGGCGAGACCACCACCGGCCGGCTGATCGCCCGCTCCGCGGCCGACAACCTGATCCCGGTCACGCTGGAGCTCGGCGGCAAGAGCCCCAACGTGTTCTTCTCGGACGTCGCCGCCGCCGACGACGCCTTCTACGACAAGGCCGTCGAGGGCTTCGCGATGTTCGCCCTCAACCAGGGCGAGGTCTGCACCTGCCCCAGCCGCGCGCTGATCGAGTCCCCGGTCTACGAGCGGCTGCTCGGCGACGGACTGGCGCGGGTGCGCGCGATGCGCCAGGGCAACCCGCTGGACACCGAGACCCAGGTCGGCGCCCAGGCCAGCGTCGAGCAGCTGAAGAAGATCCTCTCCTACTTCGAGATCGGCCGGGACGAGGGCGCCAAGGTCCTGGTGGGCGGCGAGCGGGCCGACCTCGGCGGCGCGCTGGCCGGCGGCTACTACGTGACGCCGACGGTCTTCGAGGGCGACAACTCGATGCGGGTCTTCCAGGAGGAGATCTTCGGGCCGGTCGTCTCGGTCACCCGCTTCGACGGCTTCGACCACGCCGTCGCCCTCGCCAACGACACCCAGTACGGGCTCGGCGCGGGCGTCTGGACCCGCAGCCTCAACACCGCCCACCGGGCCGGGCGCGCCATCCAGGCGGGCCGGGTCTGGACGAACTGCTACCACGCCTACCCGGCCCACGCGGCCTTCGGCGGCTACAAGAACTCGGGCATCGGGCGGGAGAACCACAAGGCGCTCCTGGAGCACTACCAGCAGACCAAGAACCTGCTGGTCAGCTACTCCCCCGACGCGGTCGGCTTCTTCTAGGCCGGGGCCCGGACACCCCGGAAGGCGCGTACGACCCGCTCGGGCCCGTACACCCGGGAGGAACAGCGCACCGGGGAGGACCGCTCAGGCGGGAAAGCGGAGCGGGAGGCCCACCGGGGCCTCCCGCTCCCTCGCCACTCCCCGTGGCGGGCTCCGGGGCGGATCGCCTGTTCAGGGGATCAAAGCACAGGAATGCGGCCGATTCACCGACGCGCCGCCGACATGCCCGGACAGCCCGCGCGAACGCCGTAGACAGGACTCCCCCAACCCCTCACCCTCCCGGGAGTCCCCGTGACCATCGCCACCGCCAAGCTCAGCGACCCCGTCGTCCGCGCCGCCGTCACCGCGATCAACGCGGGCGACCGCGAGGCCTTCGTCGGGCTGCTCGCCGAGGACGCGACCATGTCCGACGACGGCTCCGACCGGAACCTGGCGGACTGGATCGACCGCGAGATCTTCACCACCCACGGTCGGATGGACGTCCAGACCGAGTCCGACGGCGGCCGCGCGCTGGTCGCCAACTTCACCAACGACACCTGGGGCGAGATGCGCACCGCCTGGCGCTTCACCGTGGACGGCGGGAAGGTCATCCGCTTCGAGACCGGCCAGGCCTGAGCCCGGGGCGCGCCCGACGGTTCCCGCCGGGCTCCCGACGCCGGGCGCGCGACGCCGACCGTCCGACGCGCCCTACCGGTTCAGCCCCAGGCACCCCCGCACCGCCCGGATCAGGTTCCGCGAGCGGACGTCCCCGGTGACACCCGGCTGCATGCCGTTGGTGACGTAGCCGAAGCCCAGCCCCAGGTCGGGGTCGGCGAAGCCGAGCGACCCGCCCCGGCCCGGGTGGCCGAAGCTCGCCGGGGAGGCCATCGGCGCGGTCGGGCCGTGCCGCCAGAAGCCCATGCCGAAGGTGGAGTTGACGATCAGCACCCGGTCCGGACCGCTCACCGCAGGGCCGGCCGCGCGCGCCAGCACCTCGGGGCCGAGCAGCGGCGGCAGCAGCGCGCCGGAGCCGTCCTGGCGGTCGGCCGCACCGATCAGCGCCGCGTAGAACCGGGCCAGCGACCGGGCCGTGCCGATGCCGCCGGCGCCGGGGATCTCGGCGGCCTGCACCGCCGGGTCGTTGAGGTCCACGCCGGGGAGCACCGAGGCGAAGGAGCGGGCGGTCAGTGAGGCCGGGTCCTGGTAGGCGTCCCGGACGGACTGCTTGGGCCGCAGCCGCAGCCCGCTCGGACCGGTCCTGGCCGCCTCCGGGGCCGGCAGGTCGACCAGCTTGCCGACCCTGGGCGCGGCGCCGACCGGCAGCCCGATCCACAGGTCCAGCCCCAGCGGCCGGGCGACCTCCTCGGCGAAGTACCGGCCTGTCGTCCGGCCGCTCACCCGGCGCACCACCTCGCCGACCAGCCAGCCGAAGGTGTACGGGTGGTAGCCGTGCGCGGTGCCGGGCTCCCAGGCGGGCGCCTGCGCGGCGACGGCGGCGGCCGCGCGCTCCCAGGTGAGCACGTCCTCCAGCCGCAGCGGCACGTCCAGCGCGGGCACCCCGGCCTGGTGCGAGAGCAGCCAGCTCACCGGTACCCGGCCCTTGCCGGCAACCGCGAACTCCGGCCAGTACGAGGCGACCGGGGCGTCCAGGTCGAGCAGGCCGCGCTCGGCCAGCAGCAGCGCGGTGGTGGCGGTCAGGCCCTTGGTGACCGAGCGCAGCACCTGTGCGGTGTCCGCCGTCCACGGCACCGCGGGCGCCGGACGGCCGCCGACCTCGGGCCGGGCGTCGCCGCCCCACAGGTCGACCACCTTGCGGCCGCGCACGTACAGCGCGAAGGCCGCGCCGAGCTCGCCGTAGTCGGCGAAGTTGCGGGCGAAGGCCGCCCGTACGGGCTCGAACCCCTCGGCCGTCTCGCCCCAGATCTCCACCACCGCGCGCCGTCCTCGACCAGTTCCGTTGTTTCCTGTGCCATTCACGCTCGTTCTCGATGTCATTCGACCGTCCTTCGACCGAACTCGTTCGAACCGAGCCCGGAAACCCTAACCTGTCCCCCATGACCAACCCTGCCGAGGAACTGCTGGACGTCGTCGACGAGCACGACCGCGTGATCGGGACCGCCGCGCGCGGCGAGGTGTACCGGCGCGGGCTCACCCACCGCTGCGTCTTCATCCTGGTCCGTGACCCGGCCGGACGGATCTTCGTCCACCGCCGCACCGACACCAAGCTGTTCGCCCCCGGCGCGTACGACATGTTCGTCGGCGGCGTGGTCGGCTCCGGCGAGAGCTACGCCGAGGCCGCCGTCCGGGAGGCCGAGGAGGAGCTCGGCGTCCACGGCATCGCCCCGCGCCCGCTGTTCAAGTTCCTCTTCGAGCAGGACCGGTTCGAGCAGGACGGATTCGACCAGGACCGGCTCTCCTGGTGGTGCGACATGTACGAGGCCGAGTGGGACGGCCCGGTCTCCCCCCAGGAGTCCGAGGTCGCCTGGCACGCCTGGCTCACCCCCGCCGAACTCGCCGACCGCCTCACCCATGACTCGTTCGTCCCCGACGGCGTCGAGGCCTACCGCCGCTATCTGGGCCTCCGCTCCGCCTGATCCCGGCGACCGCGGGACTCGGGAGCCGTGCACGGGCTGGTCGCGCCGGGCCCCAGGCTCCACCGGACGGCCCTCGACGAACTAGGGTGGCGCGCATGGCCTCCCGTACGCCGTCACCGACGGCCGACCACGCAGCACGGACCTCCGCAGCCGCCGGCGCCGGCGGATCCGCCCGGCCGGCGGGCGAGCGGCCGCGCCGGCGGCTGAGCGTGGACGAGCGGCGGGAGCAACTGATCGCCGTGGCGCTGGAACTGTTCGCCCGGCGGCCGCCGGAGGAGGTGTCGATCGACGACATCGCCGCCGCCGCGGGCGCCTCCCGCCCGCTGGTGTACCACTACTTCCCCGGCAAGCAGGCACTGTACGAGGAGTCGCTGCGGCGGGCCGGGAAGGAGCTGTCGGCCCGGTTCGAGGAGCCGATGGAAGGGCCGCTGTCGGAGCGGCTGCACCGGGTGATGGGCCGCTACCTGGACTTCGTGCAGAGCCACGGGCCGGGCTTCGCCGCGCTGCTGCGCGGCGGCTCGGTGGCGGCCAGCGCGGGCACCTCGGCGGTGATCGACGAGGTGCGCCGGGCCGCGCAGGAGCAGATCCTGGCCCACCTGGCGATCCCCGCGCCGAGTGTCGGGCTGCGGCTGACCGTCCGGGCCTGGATCGCCAACGCCGAGATCACCTCGCTGGAGTGGCTGGCCGAACGCTCGGTGCCGCTGGAGGAGCTCCAGCTGCACCTGGTACAGGAGTTCGTCGCGGCGCTCACCCTCACCGCCGCCCGCGAGCCGGCTCTCGCCGCCGAACTGGCCTCCTTCTTCGCCGACGAGCACCCGGACGGCCCGACCGGGCGCCTGGTGCGGGACCTCGCGGGACTGTTCGCCGTGCCCGGGATCGTCGAGGCGGTCACCGCGCTCGCCGCCGGCACCCCTGACGACGGGTCCGCGCAGGCCGGCGGAGCCGCCGCGGAGTGACCGGAGCAGTCGCCGGGTCGGTCACGGGGTCGGTTACCGGGGAGGGCCGAGGTCGTCGCCGCAACGGCCGTCCGCGTGATCATCGGGTCATCCTGCGGTTCGGTCCTGACGGTGGGCTCTGATAGGAATGAGCAGGGATCTGACGGCACGCCGCCGCGGCGCGCCCGGTCCCACTCGAACCACCGACGGCAGACGGAGCAGAGCGGGGGGCTCACCAGTTGACCCAGGACGTCCAGTTCAGTGTGGAGGCCAACCCCTTCGCGGCAGCGGAGCAGGTCTGCGCGACCCTCGGCACCCTCACCGACGCCCTCTTCGACGAGCACACCTCGCGCCACCCGGCGGCCTCGCTGAGCGCCCTGCGGACGGGCGAACACCCGGCCGGCGAGGCGCTGTTCGGCCTGCCGCTGGCCCCCAACGGCCCGGTGCACACCGCCGTCGACCGACTCGGCACGGTGACCACCGCGGGCACCGCCCGTCCCGGCACCGGCGCACGGCTCACCGACCGGGTGGTCGCCGCGCTCCAGACCCGCTACGGCGGCGGCGCGGTGCGCGGTGCCATCGCCGACCGGGGCACCACCTCGGCCGCGCTGTTCCAGCTCCCGGTCACCGGCGAGTTCGCCGACGCCAAGCTGCGTCCGCCGTTCGCCCCCGCGCTGGCCGCGCTGGCGGCCGGGCAGCAGACCCGTCAGCCGGTCGAACTGCCCACCGGCGCGGGCGCCGAGGTCCGGCTGGTCGTGCCGCCCGGCTTCCACTCGCTGACCTCCCCGGACGGTCCGCCCGGCGTCTCCGCCCGGGCGGTGCCCCCGCTGCCGGACGGCACGGACCGGACCGGCGCCGCCCCGGCCACCGTGGCGGCCGCCGACGAACTGGCCCGACACCTGGCCGAGGTCGCCGAGGAACTGTTCAGCGCCACCGGCCCGGAGCCCCGGCGCGACTTCGCGGTGATCTCCGCCACCCTGGCCGACCTGATCCGCGACGCGGGCGTCGTCTACGCCGGCGTCTGCGCCCTGGAGCTGGACGGCCGCAACTCGGACGCCACCCTCGTCGTCTCGCTCGCCCGGCACCCGCTGCCGATCACCGCGCTCGCCACCGAGCTGGCCACCGTCCGGCGGCACGCCGAGGTGTGGACCGTCCTGCTGCCGGCCGGGCCGGCCGCCGTCCTGGTCGAGGGCCGGACCGTCCCGGTGCCGGGCCCGCTGGCCGCCGACGGGCAGCGGCGCTGGGTGGTCACCTCGGCCGTCCAGGCCTTCGTCCCGCTGCCGGACGGTGGGACGGTGCTGTGCGCCCAGCTGTCCACGGCGCGGCCGGAGGACTGGGAGCTGTACACGGAGGCGTTCGCGGAGCTGCTGAAGAGCATCCAGTTCGGCTGGGACGGCGTGCCGACCGCGGTGGGCACCGTGCCGACCCAGGCGTCTGCTCCGGCTCCGGCTCCCCTTCCTGAGCCTGAGCCCGCGCCTGTTCCTGCGCCCGTTCCTGAGCCCGCCGCCGTCGAGGAGGAGCCGGCGGAGAAGCCCGTGCACCTGCGTGGCACGCCGGTACGGGTGCCTCCCGCGGACTTCAACCCCTTCGCGCCGGTGGCGGAGGCCCCCGCCGGTGGGGACGAGACGGCGCAGGATGCCGCGGACAGGCCGAAGGGCACCCCGGTGATGGTCCCGCCGCCGGACTTCAACCCCTTCGCCATGGACGGCGTCCCGGACGTGGCGAGCGACCCGCCCGCCACCCAGCCCTCCGCTGCCGCTCCGATCGCCGACCCGTTCGGCACCACGGTCGCGGCCGAGCAGAAGGCCGATCCGTTCGGCACCACCCTGCCCGCCCAGGGCCCGGCCGTCCCGCCACCGCCCTCGACCCCGCCCGTCATCCCGGCCCAGGCCCCACCCGCCGCAACGGAAACGACGGACCAGGGTTCGAGGCAGCCCGCGGACGCCCAGGAACCGACCCCGCGCAAGGGCACCCCGGTGATGGTCCCACCGCCGGACTTCAACCCCTTCGCCATGGACGGCTTCGCGGACGCGTCGGCGGCCGAACCGGAGCCGGCAGCCGAGACGGACGAAGCGAACACCGCACCGGAGAACCGCCCGTTCGGCTGAGCCGGAGGGGTACGGGGAGCCGCTGGTGCGGGGGAGCCGCTGCGCGCCGCCGCGACGAACGGGTGACAGGTGACACGTGACAGGCGACAGCTGACAAGTTTCAGATTTCAGCGAACGAAATCTGAAATCTGTTACCTGTCAGCTGTCACCCGTTACCTACCAGTGGTCCTCCGCCCTCAAGCCGCCCGCCGGGCCAGGTGCACCACGTCCGGCACCCCCCGGGCCACCGGAATCTCGTGCGTCACCACGTCCGTGAACCCCACCGCCCGCAGCGCCTCCTCGAAGGCCGGCGAGGGCTGCGCGCTCCACACGGCCAGCACCCCGCCCGACCGCAGGCGGTGCCACAGCACCGCGAGTCCGTCCGCGCCGTACAGCCCGTCGTTGGATTCGGTGACGGTCCAGTCCGGTCCGTTGTCGATGTCCAGGCACAGCGCGTCGTAGCGCTCGCCGTCCGCCGCCCCGAGGTACTCCAGCAGGTCGGTGTGGAGCACCTCGACCCGCTCGTCGTCCAGGGCGCCGTCTGAGAAGGCGCCGAGCGGGCCGGTCCGGTGCCAGTCGATGATCGCGGTCTCCCGCTCGACGATGGCGATCCGCCCCCAGCGCGGCTCGGCCGCCGCGTACGCCAGCGAGAAGCCGACCCCGAGGCCCCCGATCAGCACCGACGGGCGCTCGGCCGGGCGGCCCGTACGGTCCAGCTCGTCCAGCGCCGCCTGGATGAGCAGCCGCTCCGAGCGCCCGTCGACGGTGTCCATCAGGAAGCAGCCGTTGGCGATGATCTCGAAGTCCCGACCGCGTTGCCGGAGCACCACCTCGCCGTACGGGCCCTCCCGCCGGTCGAGCGTGACAACGGCCTCGTGGCCGTCGCGTTCGGGCAGTGCGGTGGTCATCCGTCCTCCTTGGCGGACTCGGGTGAACTCGGCTGCGGAGCCGCCCCGTTACGGGGCGGGGCGGGCACCCGCCCGACAATAGCCGAGTCCGCATCCGGGCCCGTCAGTTCGTGACCAGCACCCCCGCGTACGAGACGCCCGCGACGACCACCCAGGATCCGAGCCCGAGCAGGGCGATCCGCCCGCCGGTGCGGGCCATGGTCGGCAGGTGGACCGCGCTGCCGAGACCGAACAGCGCGGCGGCCAGCAGCAGTTCCTGGGCGTCCGCGGCCAGGCCGAGCGCCCGCTCGGGCAGTACTCCGGTGGTCCGCAGGACGATCATCACGAGGAACCCCGCCACGAACAGCGGCACGATCGGCGGACGGCTGCCGGCCTTCACCGACTTCTCACCCGGCTTCTCACCCGACTTCCCGCCCGCGCCGTCGCCCGCGCCGCCGACCGCGGAGGCCCCCGCCGGGGCGCCCACCGAGGCCCCCACCGGAACCTCGGCCGAAGCCGAAACCGAAACCGAAGCCGCCACCCGCGCCGCCCGCAGGTTCCGCCGCACCGCCACGGCGACCCCCGCGACCAGCGGCGCCAGCAGCACCACGCGCATCAGCTTGACCAGCACCGCCTCCCGCAGCGCCCCCGGCCCGCCGGTCTGCGCGGTGGCGACCACCTGCCCGACGTCGTGCACGCTCGCCCCGACCCAGCGCCCGAACTCCAACTCGCCGAGCCCGAGCGGGTGCTGGAGCAGTGGCAGCACGGCGATCGCCAGCGTCCCGCACAGGGTGACCAGCGCCACCGAGGCCGCGACGTCCTCCTCCTCGCTGCCCGCCGCCTGGCTGACCGCGCCGATCGCCGAGGCCCCGCAGATCGAGTAGCCGGTGGCGACCAGCAGCGGCTGGTCCCCCGGCAGGCCGAGCCGCCGGCCCAGCCAGAGCGTCCCCGCGAAGGTGGCCGCGACGACGGCGAGCACCATGGCGACGGTGGCCCAGCCGAGGCCGAGCACGTCGTCCAGGCTGAGCTTGAGCCCGAGCAGGACGATCCCGAGCCGCATCAGCCGCTTCCCGGCCGTGGACAGCCCGGGCCGGGCGATCCCGCGGACCACCGGCCGCAATCCCGGCAGGTGCGCCGCCACCATGCCGAGCACGACGGCGGCGGTGAGCTCGGGCACGGCCGGTACCAGCGCGTGGACGCCCAGAGCGGCGGCCACTCCGAGCGCCGCGAGCAGCAGCCCGGGGGCGTCCCCGCGCATCGGGGGCAGCGAACGGGTACGGGCGGCGCGGTGCCGAAGCGTCTGCCGAAGAGTCAGTGCCACGCCGCGCTCACTGCTGCCGGTCGGCGGGCAGCCGGTAGACCCGCCGGATGCTGGTGCCGAGCCGCGAGACGTCCGCGCCGTAGACGTGGATGGAGATCGCCGTGCTGCTACAGGAGTTGCGCACCAGGTGGATGTCGCCGGGCGGGGCGAAGGCGGCCACGGTGCCGGCCGGGCCTGCCACGTGCTCGGTCTCGACCAGTCGGGCGGTGGGGCCCTCGGAAACCAGCCGGTAGCGGGTCTCGCTCTCCTGTCCCTGGTGGACGCCGGCCACGCACCAGGAGACGTGGTCGTGGATCGGGGTCTGCTGTCCGGGCAGCCAGACCAGGGCGACGACGGAGAAGCCGCCGTCCTCCTCGGCGTGCAGGACGTGCTGGCGGTAGCGCTGCGGGTCGCCCTCGCGCTGGGCGGCGGTGAGCAGCGCGTCCGGCCCGTCCGGGTCGGCGTGCAGGTGCGGGGCGAGGCGTTCGCCGACCAGGTAGGCGGTGAGCTCCGGCGGGAGCCCGCGGTCCACGACGGCGCGGATCTCACTGATCAGCGCGGTCATCCGCTCGGTGAGTCGGCCGCTGCCGACCGTGGCTGAGGGTGTCATCCCCACAGGTTCGAACGGATCGACCTATCACGTCCAAGGAGGGTTCGTAAGCAACCTCCCCATCAACGCTTATATGTCGGTCGGGCTGCTCAGCACCCGACCCGGCTCGCCGCCGCCTGCCGCAGGTGGTCCAGCACCAGTCCGGTGGCCGGGATCCGGCGGTGCTCGCGCAGCACGTACGCGCTCACCTGCCGCCGCAGGTGCGGTTCGGCGGCCCGCCCGGTGACCTTGCGGTGGCACATGAAGGAGAGCACCAGGGCCGGCATCAGCGCGATCCCGACCCCGGCGGCGACGAGCGACTGCACCGCGAGGTTGTCGTCGGTGGAGAACACGATGTCCGGCGCGAAACCCTCCTCCGCGCAGACGTGCAGCAGGTTGGCACGACACCGCGGACAGCCGGCGATCCAGCGTTCGCCGCCGAGGTCGGCCAGCCGTACGGCGTGCCGGCGGCCGAGCGGGTGCCCGACCGGCAGCAGCACCGTGAGCAGGTCCTCCATCAGCGGGATCTCGTCCAGGCCCTCCGGCACCTCGGTGGCCCCGCCCGGGTAGCGAAAGGCCAGCGCGATGTCGCACTCCCCGCGCAGCAGTCGCTGGACGGAGTCCGGCGGCTCGGCCTCCAGCAGTTCCACCCGCACGCCGGGGTGCTCGGCCAGCAGCCGGGCCATCGCCTCGGGTATCAGGGTGGCGTTGGCGCTGGGAAAGGCGCAGACCCGCACCCGCCCGGCGCGCAGCCGGGCGAGCGCGGCGAGCTGCTGCTGGGCGGCCGACATGCTGCCGAGGATCAGCTCGGCGTGCCGGGAGAGCGCCTCGCCGGCCTCGGTGAGCCGCAGTCCGCGCCCCGCCCGGGCGAAGAGCGGAACGCCGACGGTGCGTTCGAGCGCCTTCATCTGCTGGGTGATGGCGGGCTGGGTGTAGCCGAGTTCTCGGGCGGCGGCCGAGTAGGAGCCGGCCCGGACGACCTCGTGGAACGTCCTGATGTGCCGCGAATCGAACACCGGCTCCATGATCCCTCCCACCCGCTCGTCCACCTTCGGCAGCCCGCTCCGGCCACGCGTCGACCACATTCCGGCCGTGCCGAGACCGCACTTCGGCCGTACCCCGGCTGTGCCGCAGCCGTGCTTCGGCCGCCTCCGGGCGCCCGAGAATCATAAGAGGAATTTGGAGGTATCGACCCCGACCCCACCCGCACCTATGGTTCAGCCTCGAACCGGCCTGCTCAGGACCGGTCCTTCTCGGTACCGCACCGTCTCGGTACCGCACCTTCTCGGTGCCGCACCGTCTCAGCACCGCACCGTCACTGCTGCGCCGAGGGCGGCAGCCCCATCGCCACCCCGGCCTTGACCACCGGCGCCCCGCCGCGCACGCTCGGGCTGCGCCGGCTGCGCCGCTCCACGAAGCGGGCGAGCCAGGAGAGCAGCAGACACATGCCGATGTAGATCGGCGCGATCACCATGACCACCGGGATGAACGGCAGGTCGTAGTCCAGGTTGGTGGCGATCAGCTTGCCCGCGTGCAGGAACTCCTCGTAGGTGATCAGGAACCCCAGCGAGGTGTCCTTGAGCGCGACCACCAGCTGGCTGATGATGGCCGGCAGCATCGCCCGGTTGGCCTGCGGCACCAGGACGTAGGACATCACCTGGGTCTTGCGCATGCCGAGCGCGTACGCCGCCTCCCGCTGCCCCTTGGGCACGGCGAGCACGCCGGCCCGGAACACCTCGGCCAGCACCGAGCCGTTGTAGAGCACCAGGCCGGCCACCAGCGCCCAGAGCGGCTGCACCTTGAGCGCGACGAAGACGAAGAAGATCATCACCAGCACCGGCATGGCCCGGAAGAACTCCACCACCAGGGTGGCGAACCAGCGCACCACCCGGTGGTCGGAGAGCCGCCCGGCCGCGAACAGCGCGCCGAAGGGCAGCGCGAACAGTACCGTCCAGCCGAAGGCCTTGAGGGTGTTGCCGAGCCCGCGCAGCAGCAGTTCCTGCACGCCCCGGTACTCGAAGGCCATCCACTTCTCGTACGTGAACTGCTGGGTGTGGAACATCATGTAGACGACCCAGCCGATCAGCGCCGCGATCAGCAGCAGCGCGATCCCGCCGTACAGCCGGTGCCGGGCGAGCGCCTTCGGCCCGGGGATGTCGTACAGCGCCGAGGATTCAACGGTCATCGGGACACCGCCACTCGTCGTTCCAGCAGGTTGAAGACGGCGCTGATGGCCAGGGTGATGATCAGGTAACCGACGGCGATCCAGACGAAGGTCCAGACGATGCTGTAGCCCAGCTCGTTGATGGTCCGGTAGGTGCCCAGCAGTTCGGTGACGCTGAACGAACCGGCGATCGCCGTGTTCTTCGCCAGCGCGATCATCACACTGCCGAGTGGTGCCACCACCGACCGGTACGCCTGCGGCAGCACCACCAGGCCCATCGTCTGCCCGAAGCTCATGCCGAGGCTGCGGGCCGCCTCCCCCTGCCCGGTCGGCACCGTGTTGATGCCCGAGCGCATCGACTCGCAGACGAAGGCCGAGGTGTAGCAGCCCAGCGCCAGCACCGCGAAGGTGTAGAAGGGCAGGGTGATGTTGAACCGGGGCAGTCCCAGCACCACGATGAAGAACAGCAGCGTCAGCGGCGTGTTGCGCAGCACCGTCACCCACAGCGTCCCGAACACCCGCAGCGGCTTGACCGGTGAGACCCGGAAGCCCGCGACCAGCACACCCAGCACCAGCGCCAGCACGGCGCTCACCAGGAACAGCGAGAGCGTGCCGAGGAAGCCCTCCCAGTAGGTCGACCAGTTGTCGGTCAGCGTCTTCACGGCATGGCCTCTCAGTACCGGTCGATCTGCGGCGGGGTCGGCGCCGGCTCCCCGGAGAGGCCGAGGGTCGCCTCGAAGGCCCTCTGCCAGTCGCCGTTCTGCATGTGGTGCTCCAGCGCGTCGTTGATCGCGCCGCGCAGTACGGTGTCCTCCTTCGGCACCCCGATCCCGTACGGCTCGGTGGAGAACAGCGGTCCGACCACCTTGAGCTCGTCCGGCACCTTGGCCGCGTAGCCGAGCAGGATCGCGTTGTCCGTGGTCACCGCGTCGACCTGGTCGGTGATCAGGTTGTCGACGCAGGCCGAGTAGGTGTCGTAGCCGATCAGCCTGGCCTTCGGGAACTGCGACTGGATCCGCTGGTACGGCGTCGAACCGGCCGCCGAGCAGACCTTCTTGCCGTCCAGGTCCTCCGGACCGTGGATGGTGTCGTTGTTCCTGCGCACCAGCAGCGACTGCCCGGCGATGAAGTACGGGCCGGCGAAGCCGACCAGCTTCTTCCGGTTCTCGTTGATGGTGTAGGTGCCGACGTAGTAGTCCACCTGGCCGTTCTGCAGGGCGGTCTCGCGGTTGGCCGAGGCGATGGTCTTGAACCGGATCCGGTCCGGCGGGAAGCCCAGCGAGGCGCCGACCATCTTGGCGATCTCGATGTCGAAGCCGGAGTACTCGCCGGTGGCCGGGTTCTTCTGGCCCAGGTACGGCTGGTCCTCCTTGGCGCCGACCACCAGGTGGCCCCGGCGGCGGGCGGCGTCCAGGGTCGGCGAGCCGGTGATCGCGGAGGCGTCCTGCACCTGGTAGGTGGGCAGCGCGCTGGGCTGCGGGCCCTTGGGCGGCGGGGTGCCGGGCTTGCCGCAGCCCGCCAGCAGCGCGGTGAGCAGCAGGACGGCGGCGAGCACCCGCCTCCCCGCCCGCGCGGCGGGCCTCGCCACCGGTCTCCCCGCCCGCACCACCGGCCTCGTCACCGACGTCGTCACGGGCCTCGCGACCGGCGGCGCCACGGACGTCGTCAGGGGCCGACCCGCGGGCGTCGTCTCACGGTTCACGGCGCCGCCTCAGTGCTTCAGGATCTTGGACAGGAAGTCCCGGGCGCGATCGCTCTCAGGAGCGCTGAAGAAGTCCTCCGGGGCGCGGTCCTCGACGATCCGACCGTCGGCCATGAACACCACCCGGTTGGCGGAGGCCCGGGCGAAGCCCATCTCGTGGGTGACCACGACCATCGTCATGCCCTCGCTCGCGAGCTGGCGCATGACGTCCAGCACCTCGTTGATCATCTCGGGGTCGAGTGCCGAGGTGGGCTCGTCGAACAGCAGCGCCTTGGGCTCCATCGCCAGCGCGCGGGCGATCGCGACCCGCTGCTGCTGCCCGCCGGAGAGCTGTGCCGGGTACTTGGCGGCGTGCGAGGCGAGGCCCACCCGCTCCAGCAGCGCGCGGGACTTCTCGTCCGCCTCGGCCCTGGGCCGCCCGCGGACCTTGATCTGCGCGAGTGAGACGTTCTGCAGCACGGTCTTGTGCGCGAACAGGTTGAAGGACTGGAACACCATGCCGACCTCGGCGCGCAGCCTGGCCAGCCCCTTGCCCTCCTCGGGCAGCGGCTCGCCGTCGATCAGGATGGTGCCGTCCTCGATCGGCTCCAGCCGGTTGATCGCCCGGCAGAGGGTGGACTTGCCGGAGCCGGACGGCCCGATGACCACGACGACCTCGCCGCGCCCGACCGTCAGGTCGATGTCCTGGAGGACGTGCAGGTCCCCGTAGTGCTTGTTGACCCCGCGCACCTCGATCAGCGGGGTGAAGGCCGAGGCGCCGGTCGGGGCCGGCCCGGGGGCCGCGGTCACTTGCTGCGCCGCCCCTTCAACAGCCAGCCCAGCGCGACGCCCGCGATCAGCGTGGCCAGCAGCGCGATCCAGAGCGGCGCGGTGACGGTGAAGACCCAGAACTGGATCTGCACCCTGTCGAGGTTGGCGAACAGGAACCACACGGCGAGGACGACGATGACGCCGATCCCGATGTACCGCGTGGGAATCCCACCGATCTCACCGCGGGAGGAGCGGGACGAGCCGTCTGAAATCTTGGTCACCGGAGCAGTCTGCGGGCCGGACGGCCGATTTGCCCGACTACGCGCCATTCCGGGCCGGGGAGTAACCCGTACGGGGTAATCGAGCCCCGTACGGGTTTGAAAGCTCCCCGGAAGCTCCCCGGCAGCTGTCCGGAAGCTCTCCGGCCCGGACCTCCCGCTACCGCTCGTCCCGCCAGGACCGCCAGAGCGCCGCGTACGGACCGCCCGCCGCGACCAGGTCCGGGTGGCTGCCGTACTCGCTGATCCGCCCGTCCTCGACCACCGCGATCACGTCCGCGTCGTGCGCGGTGTGCAGCCGGTGGGCGATGGCGATGACCGTCCGGCCCTCCAGCACCCGGGAGAGCGAGCGCTCCAGGTGGCGGGCGGCCCGCGGGTCCAGCAGGGAGGTGGCCTCGTCCAGCACCAGGGTGTGCGGATCGGCCAGCACCAGCCGGGCCAGCGCCAGCTGCTGGGCCTGCGGCGGGGTCAGCGAGGTGCCACCGGAGCCGACCTCGGTGTCCAGCCCCTCCGGCAGGGCGTCCACCCAGGCCCCGGCGTCCACCGCTTCCAGCGCTGCCCGCAGCTCGGTGTCGTCCGCGTCGGGCGCGGCCAGCCGCAGGTTGTCCCGCAGGGTGCCGACGAAGACGTGGTGCTCCTGGTTCACCAGCGCGACCTCCGCGCGCACCCGCTCGGCCGGCATCCGCGCCAGCGCCGCCCCGCCGAGGGTCACGCTGCCGCGGCCGGGGGCGTAGATCCCGGCGAGCAGCCGGCCGAGGGTGGACTTGCCCGCCCCGGACGGCCCGACCAGCGCGACCCGGCTGCCCGGGGCGACGTCCAGGCTGATCCCGTGCAGGACGTCGGCGCCCTCGCGGTAGCCGAAGCGGACGTCCTTGGCCTCGACCCGACGGCCGTCCGGCCGGGCGGACTCGTCCCCCTCGTGCTCGGGCACCTCGCGCACGCCGACCAGCCGGGCCAGTGAGGCCTGGCCGATCTGGAGCTCGTCGTACCAGCGCAGGATCAGGTCCACCGGGCCGGTCAGCATCTGCGCGTAGAGCACGCCGGTGGTCAACTGGCCCACGGTGATCCAGCCTCGGAGGGTGAACAGCCCGCCGAGCACCAACGTGGCGAGCACCGCCGTGGTGTAGACCGCGTCGATGGTCGGGAACCAGACCGAGCGCAGCCACAGGGTGTACCGCTCCCAGGCCAGCCACTCACGCAGCTTGCGGTCCGTCAACCGGACCCGCTGGTCGCCCAGCCGCAGCGCCTCGACCGTCCGCCCGGCGTCGACCGTCTCGGCCAGCACGTTGCTCACCGCCGCGTACCCGGCCGCCTCGCTGCGGTAGGACTGCGGCGCGCGCCGGAAGTACCAGCGGGAGCTGGCCAGCAGCAGTGGCAGCCCGATCAGCGCGGTCAGCGCGAGCAGTGGCGAGGTGACCAGCAGCGCACCGAGCACCAGCAGCAACGCCACCACGGCGACGGCGAGTTCGGGCACCGCCTCGCGCACCGACTTGTCCAGCCGGTCGACGTCGGTGGTGCCCCGGGAGACCAGGTCCCCGGTGCCGGCCCGCTCCAGCACGCCGGTCGGCAGAGCCACCGAGCGGACCAGGAAGTCCTCGCGCAGGTCGGCCAGCACCCGCTCGCCGAGCACCGCGCCGCGCATCCGCGACCAGCCGGTGAACGCCGCCTGGGCCACCAGCGCCAGCAGGTACCAGGCGACCGCCACCGCGATGGTGGACCCGGCGGTGCCGGTGGCCAGCGACTCGACCAGGCGGCCGAGCACCCAGGGCCCGACCAGCCCGGCCAGGGTGGCCGTCGAGTGCAGCACCACCACCGCGGAGAACCCGGCGCGGTGCCGCCGCGCGAGCAGCAGCAGGTACTCGCGCACGGCGGCCGGGGAACCGACCGGCAGGGTGGCGACGGGCCCCTGTTCCTCCTGGACGGGGGGCTTCATGACGTACTCCTCGCGTGTGTGGCAGGGATTTTGACGGCGGTCCTCATACGGCCCCACCCACCGGACGGGCCGCTTCCTCCTCGCGGGTGACCACGGCCCGGTAGGCCTGCTCGGTCCGCATCAGCTCGCGGTGCCGCCCGGCCGCGACGGCCCGGCCCTCCTGCAGCAGCACCACCCGGTCCGCCTGGTCGAGCAGCAGCGGGCTGGTCGCGAACACCACGGTGGTGCGGCCCGCCCTGGTGTCCCGCAGCCCGGTGGCGATCCGTGACTCGGTGTGCGCGTCCACCGCGCTGGTGGGCTCGTCGAGCACCAGCACCGGCGGGTCCGCCAGCAGGGCCCGGGCCAGCGCGAGCCGCTGGCGCTGCCCGCCGGAGAGCGAGCGTCCGCGCTCGGTGATCCGGGCGCGCATCGGGTCGCCCCCGCACTCGGGCGAGCCGTCCACCAGGGCTTCCAGCACGTCGTCGGACCGGGCCGCCGCCAGGGCCGCGGCGGCCGGGACCCGCCCCGAGGACGGGATGTCGAACAGCTCGGCCAGCGTGCCGGAGAGCAGCACCGGCTCCTTGTCGTGGACCAGCACCGCCGCCCTGGCCTCGGCCAGCGGCACCGAGTCCAGCTCCGTACCGCCGAGCCGCACCGAGGTCTGCGCCCGTTCGCCCTCGGCCAGCGGGACGTGCCCGCCCAGCCGTTCGGCCAGCGCCCCGGCGAAGTCCGGGTCCCCGCAGACCACCGCGGTCAGCTCGCCGGCCCGCGCGGTCAGCCCGCTCGCCGGGTCGTGCAGGTCCGCCTTGTCCGGCCTGGCCAGCGAGGCCTCGGCGGTGCCGGCGGTCCGGGCCAGCGAGAGCACCCGCACGGCCCGCCCGGCGGAGACCCGGGCCACGCTCCAGGCGTGCGCCGCCTCGCCCAGGATGCGCAGCGGAGCGGCCAGGAAGGCCGTCGCGCCGTACACCGCGATCAGGGTGCCGACGGCGAGCTCGCCGTCGGCCACCAGCCGGGCGCCGTACCAGGTGACGCCGACCACGAACAGCCCGGGCAGCAGCACCTGCTGCGCCTGCATCAGCGACCAGATCCGGGACGAGCGGACGGCCGCCGCGCGGACCTTCTGGGAGGCGGCCCGGTACCGCTCCAGGAACAGCTCCTCGCCGCCGATGCCGCGCAGCACCCGCAGCCCCGCGACGGTGTCGGCCGCCAGCTCGGTGGCCTTGCCGCCGAGGGCGCGCTGCTGCTCGTAGCGCCGCTCGAACGGGCCGATCAGCGGCCAGACGGAGGCCGCCAGCACCGGGACGCCGAGCAGCACCCCGATCCCGAGCACCGGATCGACCGTCAGCACCGCCACGCTCACGGCCAGCCAGACGATCACCGCGGCCCGGACCCGGGCGACCAGCTCGACGTACCAGCCGATCCGCTCGACGTCCCCGCTGCCGACCGCGACGACCTCGCCGGTGGCGATCCGGCGGGACAGCCCGGCCCCCAGGTGCGAGGCCTGCCGGGCCACCAACTGCCGGACGTGGGTGGCCGCGTGGATCCAGTTCCAGACCGCCTGGCGGTGCAGCAGCACCGTCCCGAACGAGGCCCCCGCGCCCAGCAGCAGGAGGAGCCCGCCGGACCGCCAGATCCCGCCGGCGTCGCCGTCCACGGCGGCCTGCACGCCGATCCCGAGCGGTACCGGCAGGGCGGCCTGGCACCCCATCTCGATCAGCGCCCAGAGGGTGGCGAGCAGTTGCCCGCGCCGCTGGCTGCGCTGCAGCCAGCGCAGGAAGGCCAGGGGTGAGGAGAGGTCGGGACTGCCGGGGTCGGCCAGCGGCAGAGGGGTGAGCAGCATGACACTCCGATGCGGGCGGTGCGCGGGTGCGGATGTGCACGGGCGCACGGGGTACGGGGAGTTCGGGGGGAACAGGGCGCACGGAACGCCTCGATGGCGTGCGCGCAGCGCGGGCGGCGGCCGAACGGCAGGCGGCCGGAGCCGACGGACGGATGATGCGCGGCGCGGCGGCACGGCGGCGGCGCGGCATCGGCGATGCGCCCGGAGGAGACACCGGACGGAGATGGAATGGGCACGAAGGGCCCGGAAGTCAGGAGGTCATGGCCGCGAGCCTGCCAAGCTTCGTGTGATCCGCGCAACAGGTTTTTCCACCGCGGCCGCCCACCCCCGCACCCCACGGCCCGCGCAACCCCCGCACGCCACACCCCGCACACCGCCGCACCCCACGGCCCGCACACCCCCTGCGCGCCGGGCCGCACGCCCCCGCGCACAGCCTCCGCACGCTCCCCGCACGCGAGTCCGCAAGCCCCCACACGCCGCCGGAGGTCCTCACGGCTCCCCGACGGTCCCCCACCAGGGCGGTCTCCGCCCCGCCACCGGCGGGGCCGCCACCCCGGGCAAACCCTCGCAAAGCTTCACTCAAGATTCGCCCGTTCGGCGGGAACAATCACACCGGGGCACCAGTTGCCCCCACTGGAACCACAGGACAATCAGGAGGGCACCCCTTCCCGTGAGCACCATCCCCACCGTCACCCTCAACGACGGCGCGCAGATCCCGCAGCTCGGCTTCGGCGTGTGGCAGGTCCCGGACGACGAGGCCACCCCGGCCGTCCGCGCCGCGATCGAGGCGGGCTACCGCTCCATCGACACGGCGGCCATCTACGAGAACGAGGCCGGCACCGGCGCGGCGATCGCCGAGGCACTGGCGGGCGGCGTGTCCCGCGAGGACCTCTACGTCACCACCAAGCTGTGGAACTCGGGCACCCGCGACTGGTCCGGCGAGCAGGGCCGCGACGCGGTGCTGCGCGAGTTCGACGCCTCGCTGGCCAAGCTCGGCCTCGAGCAGCTCGACCTCTACCTGATCCACTGGCCGCGCCCGATGCACGGCGACAGCTACCTGAACATCTGGAAGGCGTTCGAGCAGCTGAAGGCGGACGGCCGGGTCAGGTCGATCGGCGTCTCCAACTTCGGCACCGAGCAGCTGACCCGCCTGCTCGACGAGGCCACCGTCGCCCCGGTCCTGAACCAGGTCGAGCTGCACCCGTACTTCCCCCAGACGGAGCTGCGCGCCTTCCACGCCGAGCACGGCATCGCCACCGAGGCGTGGAGCCCGCTGGGCCAGGGCAAGGAGCTCCTCGCCGAGCCCGCGCTGGTGAAGATCGCCGAGAAGCACGGCCGCACCGTCGCCCAGGTGGTGCTGCGCTGGCACCTCCAGAGCGGCGTGATCGCCATCCCGAAGTCGGTCACCCCGTCCCGGATCCGCGAGAACCTGGACGTCGCCGGCTTCGAGCTGGACGCCGAGGACCTCACGGCGATCGCCGCCGTGGCCACCGGCAAGCGGATCGGCCCGGACCCGCAGGAGTTCGACTGGAACTGACGCCCGGCCCGGGGGCCCGGCAGCCGGGCCCCCGAACCGCCTGACGCCCGGTCACGCGAAGGCCGCCCGCACCCCTACGGGAGCGGGCGGCCTTCGGTGTGCCCCGATCCGCCAAAGCCCATGACATGGACCCTCAGCGTTTTGGCGAATCGTTTTGGCTACTGCGGCGAAGATTTGACCTAGAGCCTGGCCGCCTTCGCGACGAGCGCGAGCGCGGCTTCGTGCTCGCCCTCCTCCAGCGGCGCCAGCAGCAGCCGCTGGACCTCGGCCACCCCGGCGGCCGAGCGGTGCAGCAGGTCCTGTCCCGCCGGTGAGAGCGAGAGCAGGTTGCGCCGTCCGTCCGAGGGGTCGCGCCGACGCTGCACCAGACCGCGGCGCACCAGCCGGCTGACCATCTCGGCCATCGTGGCCTTGTCCAGCGAGGCGAGCTCGCCGACCGTGCGCTGGTCGGCGCCCGGTTCCAGCTCCAGCGCGTCCAGCACCGCGTACTGCGGAGCCGTGAGCTCGACGCCCACGTGCTCCGACCAGAGCTTGGTGTGCACCTGCTGGCTCACCCTGATCAGGTAGCCGATCGCCCGTTGGGCGTCCAGTATCGGCCGCGCGTCGGTGATGACGGCGACCGCCGCGGGCTCCAGCCTGGCTATCTTGGCCATCACCCGGACGATCTCGACCTGTTCCTCCGCCGTGAGCGGCTCGAACAGGACGCGCTGCACGCGGACCACACCACCGGTGGCCTCGCGCACCGCCTGGGCTCCGCTCTGCGAGAGCGCCAGCAGCTTGCGCCGGCCGTCGGCCGGGTCGCGCCTGCGCAGCACCAGGCCGCGGCGGACCAGCCGCGCGACCATCTCGGCCATCGTGGCCTTGTCCAGCGAGGCACGCTCGCCGACCGTCCGCTGGTCCGCACCCGGCTCCAGGGCCAGGACCAGCAGCACGGCGAACTGCGGAGCCGTGAGATCGGCTCCGACGTGTTCGGACCACAAGCGGGTGTGAACCTGCTGTGCCACGCGAATGAGGTGTCCGGGCGACTGCTGAAGTCGCGCAGACACGCGGGTTGTCGGGATCTCCCCCAGCACCATGTATCCGTCCCGATGTCACACCCGGTGTGTGTGGGACACCCGGGTGGGGCAGTAACGGCGAGTGGGCGTCCAGCTATGAGGGAGGGCGCTCCAGCCGTGCAGCCGGTGGCTGCTGGCGGACACTATACAAACGGCGGGCCCTTGCTGGCAGGCAGGGGCGGATAGTAGACGCAGGTTCGGCAACATTGGCATATTTACGGGCTGCGAAGGCCTTGCAGTAACCCGTTCTCAGCAGAAAGCCGACCGGTCGGTCCTTACCCACCGTCACCTGCGTCTCTCCACCCTGGCCGTGCCCCCTACCCGCCGGTAGGGTGTGGCCACCCCTCTCCGGGGGCTCTCCCCGGGAGGCAACCCCGAGAGAGACGAGAGCGAGCATGACCGAGCAGAGCACCGCCCCCCGGGTCGCCGTCGTCACCGGCGCCGCCCGCGGTCTGGGCGCCGCCACCGCCGTCCGGCTGGCCGCCGACGGCTACGCGGTCGCCGTCCTGGACCTGGACGAGGCGGCGGGCAAGGAGACCGTCGACCGGATCACCGCCGCCGGCGGCCGGGCGCTGGCCGTCGGCGCCGACGTCTCGGACGCCGAGCAGGTCCAGGCCGCCGTCGACCGGGTGGCCGCCGAGCTCGGCGCCCCGGTCGTCCTGGTGAACAACGCGGGCGTGCTCCGCGACAACCTGCTCTTCAAGATGTCCGAGTCCGACTGGGACACGGTCATGAACGTTCACCTCCGCGGCGCCTTCCTGATGACCCGCGCAGTGCAGAAGCACATGGTCGACGCCGGTTTCGGCCGCATCGTCAACCTGTCCTCCTCCTCGGCCCAGGGCAACCGCGGCCAGGCCAACTACTCGGCCGCCAAGGCCGGTCTCCAGGGCTTCACCAAGACTTTGGCCATCGAGCTGGGCAAGTTCGGCATCACGGCCAACGCGGTCGCCCCCGGCTTCATTGCCACGGACATGACAGCAGCCACCGCCACCCGGGTCGGCATGGACTTCGAAGACTTCAAGCGGGCTGCGGCCTCCCAGATCCCGGTCCAGCGGGTCGGTCTGCCTGAGGACGTCGCCCACACCATCTCGTTCCTCGCAAGCGAGGACGCCGGCTTCGTCTCCGGTCAGGTGATCTACGTCGCGGGCGGCCCCCTCGACTGAGCACGGAACCTACACAGGGTTACCACGGAGTGGGAAGCCGGGCGCACCGGCCTCCCGCTCCGCTTGCTTTACCGGGGCTTTTGCAGAAGCATTCGATGACCACACTGACATTCGATCCCGGAATAGCGGAAATCACCCCCCGAGCCGCCCCGATTCGACCCGATTGTCGATTTCCCGGGAAAATGACAATTACCACCGGAATAGCCCTGTCCGGCTGGGTAAGGTCACCCCGTGCAATCCAGAAGTACCCCCGCTCCCATTCCGCGCCAGGGGCCGGGGCGTCCCACCGCGGAAACCGGCCGCCGGGAACGCCTCACCACCCCCTCGCGGCCCCTCGCCCCGGTCGGCCCCGATCCCCGCGAACCCGGCTGGCCCCCGATGAGCCGGCGCCGGGCCGCCCTGCTCGCCGTCACCCTCGCCGGCTACCTGCTGGTGCTGGCCGGGGTCCTGCTCAACACCGCGCTGGTCGACCTCGACTGGTCGGTCCGGCTGCTGCGCCCCTACGAGCGGTGGCCCCGGCTGGAGCCGCTGCTCGACACCTGGGTGGTCGCCGGGCAGCGCGGCCCCTCGGCGATCGCCGCCTTCATCTGGCTCGGTTGGCGGGCCCGCCGCCTCGGCCGGGTGCGCCCGCTGCTGGTCATGGGCATCGCGCTGCTGTTGCTCAACGTCACCGTCGGCGCGGTCAAGATCGTCACCGGCCGGCTCGGCCCGCACTACGCCCAGTACGTCGGCTCACCCGAGCTCTTCTCCGGCGGCACCATCTTCCCCTCCGGCCACACCGCCAACGCGGTGGTCACCTGGGGGGTGCTCGCCTACCTCGCCGTCCGCTGGCGGCGCACCGGCGCGCTGATCGCCGCCGCCACCGCCTGCTCGATCGGCCTGACCACGGTCTACCTGGGTACCCACTGGGTCACCGACGTCCTGGCCGGCTGGGCCGCCGGACTGCTCGTCCTGCTCTCCCTGCCGCTGCTGGAACCCCTGGTCGCCGCCGCCGAACAGCGGCTCCACCGGCGCTTCGCCCGCCGCCACCTGCCCTGCTGAACCCCGGCCATCCCGAACCCGAGCCGCCCGAACCCACACCGACCTGCGCCCGAACCGGCCCGCACCGACCCGGACGGCAGCCGGCCCGGCGCCCCCGGACCTACCCCTCCCAGCTGCGCTCGACCACCCCGTCGCGCACCGCGAGGTTGAGCCGCCCGTACCGGTACTCCATGGTCATCAGGTCCCCCGGCTCCAGCACCCGGACCGACGCCCAACCGTGCCGCCGGGCCAGCTCCCGGGCCCGCTCGATCCGCAGCCCCGCGTACCCCTCGCCGTCCGGACCCATCTCACCCGAGCCGGAACCCGCGCCCGGGCCCGAGCCCGCCGCGTCCGAACCCGCTCCCGAACCCGCGTCCGAACCCGACATCGCGCCTCCCCGGCTGGTCCCTCGGACGTACGCTGGAATCGTAGCCCGACCGTGCGGTCCGGAGGTGAAGGGATGCGCACCACTACCCCGCGCCGGTGGCGCAGCGGCACCGAGCCGGCCACCGCCCGCAGCGACCTCAAGCTCCGCTACCTGCTCTCGCTCACCTTCACGCCGCTGTTCGCACTGGCCACGGTGGGCTTCGCGCTCTGGGCGGCGGCCTCGCCCGCCTCCGGCGCACCCAGCCGGGGCACCCTCACCGGGTTCGCGGTGGCCTGCGGCCTGCTCACCCTGTTCGCCGTCGTCGATCTCGTGGTGGTCATCCGGCGCCGCCGGACCGAGCTCTGAGGCGGTGTCTCCCACGGAGTGGGAAGTCGGCCGGGCCGGCTTCCCACTCCGCGCCACCCGCGGCCCCCGCCTCAGCGGCCGGCGACGGCCTGCTTGACCAGGGTGCGCCCGAAGTCCCACATCAGTCCGCTCCCCCGGTGGGCCTCGTCCATGATCGCGGTGAATGCGTCCACGAACCGGTCCACGTCGTGCTCGGTGATGATCAGCGGCGGGATCAGTTTGATCACTTCCAGGTGGTCCCCGGAGACCTGGGTCAGGATGCGGTGCCGCTGCAGCAGCGGCACCACCACCATCTGCGCGAACAGCCCCTTGCGTGCCGCCTGGAGCGCGGTCCAACCGGTGCGCAGCTTGAGCGACTTGGGCCGGCCGAACTCGATCCCGATCATCAGCCCGCGCCCGCGCACCTCGGCGAGCAGCTCGTACTCGTCGACCAGTGCGGCCAGCCGTTCGCGGAAGTGGTCACCGACCTTGCGGGCGTTCTCCACCACCTGCTCGTCGCGCATCACCTCCAGGGTCGCCAGCCCGGCCGCCATGGCCTGGGCGTTGGACCCGAAGCTGGCCGAGTGCACCAGCACCCGGTCCATCGAGGAGTACACCTTCTCGAAGATCCAGCTCTTGCCGAGCGTGGCCCCGATCGGCACGTACCCGCCGGACAGCGCCTTGGCCGCGCAGACCAGGTCGGGCAGCACGCCGTCCTCGTGCTGGTAGGCGAAGAACTCGCCGGTGCGGCCGATGCCGGTCTGCACCTCGTCGCAGATCAGCAGTGCCCGGTGCTCGTGCAGCAGCGCCTGGGCGGCCCGCAGCCAGCCGGGCGGCGGCGCCTGGACGCCCTTGCCCTGGATCGGCTCGACGATCAGCCCCGCGACGTCGCCGCGCTTCAGCTCCTTGGCCAGCGCGCGGAGATCGCCGAGCGGGATGGCGGTGTCCGGCAGCAGCGGGTCGAAGCCCTTGCGGAAGCCGCTCTCCCCGTTGACCGAGAGCGAGCCGGTGGTCAGCCCGTGGAAGGCGTGGTCGGCGTAGAGGATCCGCCGGCGTCCGGTGGCGTAGCGGGCGAACTTGAGCGCGGTCTCCACCGCCTCGGTGCCGCTGTTGCCGAAGAACACCCGGTCCAGCCCGGGCGCGTACGACAGCAGCCGCTCGGCCAGCAGCCCGGGCAGCGGCGAGCAGTCGAAGCGGACCAGGTCGGGCAGGTCGAGGTCCATCACCTGCTGGACCGCCGAACGCACCGCGGGATGGTGGCGGCCGAGCGCGAAGATGCCGAAGCCGGCCAGCATGTCGAGGTACTCGTTGCCCTCGGCGTCGTAGAAGTACTGGCCCCGGGCGCGCTCGTAGTACTTGTCGAAGCCGATGGTGTGCAGCATCCGCGGCAGCTGCGGGTTGAGGTAGCGGCCGTGCAGCTCGTAGCGCTCGCCGCCGCGTTCGGCGATCAGCGCGGCGAGGTCGAAGGCGGGGCGGTCTGGTTCAGCCGGCATGGCGCGGGTTCGCTCCTCGGGTCGGTAGCAGGTTCTTGGCGAAGACGGCGGTCTGGGCGGCGACCCCGGTCCCGGTCAGCCCGGCCTCCTCCAGGATCTCTCCGCGCGAGGCGTGGTCGAGGAACTCCTGGGGCAGGCCGAGCACCCGCACCGGCACGTCCACGTCGGCGTCGCGCAGCGCCTGGGCGACGGCCGAACCGACGCCCCCGGTACGGCCGTTGTCCTCGACGGTGACCACCAGCCGGTGGGCGGCGGCCAGTTCGGGCAGCACCGGGTCGACGGGTTTGACCCAGCGCGGGTCGACCACGGTCGCGGTGAAGCCCTCGGCGAGCAGCAGCCGGGCCGCGTCCAGGCAGGCGGGGGCGGTGGTGCCGACCGCGACCAGCAGGATCTCCGGCGCCCGCCCGGTGCGCAGCAGCACGTCCACTGCGCCGATCCGTTCGACGGCCGGCACCGCGGGCCCGATGTTCCCCTTGGGGAAGCGCACCACGGTCGGGGCGTCCTTGACCTCGACGGCCTCGCGCAGCTGGGCGCGCAGCTGTTCGGCGTCGCGCGGCGCGGCGAGCCGCAGGCCGGGGACGACCTGGAGGATCGACATGTCCCACATGCCGTTGTGGGAGGCGCCGTCCGGCCCGGTCACCCCGGAGCGGTCGAGGACGAAGGTGACGCCCAGCCGGTGCAGGGCGACGTCCATCAGCACCTGGTCGAAGGCCCGGTTCAGGAAGGTCGCGTACACCGCGACCACCGGGTGCAGCCCACCGGTGGCCAGCCCCGCCGCGCTGGTGACGGCGTGCTGCTCGGCGATCCCGACGTCGAAGGTCCGCTCCGGGTAGGCCTTGGCGAACGGGGCCAGGCCCACCGGCTGGAGCATGGCCGCGGTGATCGCCACCAGGTCCGGCCGCTCGGTGCCGAGGGTGAGCAGCTCGTCCCCGAACACCGAGGTCCAGGAGACGCCGCCGCTGGGCGAGATCGGCAGGCAGGTGTACGGGTCGATCGGGTTGACGGCGTGGAAGCGGTCGGCCTCGTCCTGCTCGGCCGGCCGGTAGCCGCGCCCCTTGACGGTCAGGCAGTGCACGATGACCGGCCCGCCGAAGTTGCGGGCCTGGCGCAGCGCCTGTTCGACCGCGCCCAGGTCGTGGCCGTCGATCGGCCCGAGGTACTTGAGGCCGAGGTCCTCGAACATGCCCTGTGGGGCGAAGGCGTCCTTGAAGCCCTTCTTGGCGCCGTGCAGCGCGTCGAAGATCGGCTGGCCGACCAGCGGGGTGCGCTGCAGGGCCTCCTTGCCGAGGGCGAGGAAGCGCTCGTAGCCCTGGGTGGTGCGCAGGGTGGCCAGGTGGTTGGCGAGGCCGCCGATGGTCCTGGCGTAGGAGCGCTCGTTGTCGTTGACGACGATGACCAGCGGCCGGTCGCGCGCCTCGGCGATGTTGTTGAGCGCCTCCCAGGCGAGTCCGCCGGTGAGCGCGCCGTCGCCGATCACGGCGACGGTGTGCCGGTCGTGCTGGCCGAGCAGTCGGGCGGCCTTGGCCAGGCCGTCGGCGTAGGAGAGCGCGGTGGAGGCGTGCGAGTTCTCGACCAGGTCGTGCTCGGACTCGCCCCGCGAGGGGTACCCGGAGAGCCCGCCGCGCATCCGCAGCCGGCTGAAGTCCTGGCGGCCGGTGAGCAGTTTGTGGACGTAGCTCTGGTGGCCGGTGTCGAAGACGATCCGGTCGTACGGCGAGTCGAAGACCCGGTGCAGCGCGATGGTGAGCTCCACCACGCCGAGGTTGGGCCCGAGGTGGCCGCCGGTGCGGGTGACGGCGTCGATCAGGAAGTCGCGGATCTCGTCGGCGAGCAGCGGGAGTTCGACCGCCGGGAGCTTGCGCAGCTCGGCCGGGGACGTGACGCGGGAGAGCAGTGACATGGGTACACCTCACGACTCGGAGCAGTGCGGTGGTGCCTCCACCCGGCCCGGGCTCGGGGCCGGACCTGGTTCGGGGGCGGAGCCGGCCCGGGCGCGGGGCCCGGGCCGGAGCGCCGACCTTGGGGTCAACTCCCTGCTCAGCGGCCCTTGTTGCCGCTGACGGTCTCGGTGATGGCACGCAGCGACTGCTGGAGCGAGCCCATCGTCGCGAGGACGGCGGTCGGCTCGTAGCCGCAGTGGGCCATGCAGTTCTCGCAGCGCGGGTCCCTGCCGCGGCCGTACTTGCTCCAGTCGGTCTTCTCGACCAGCTCGCGGTAGGTCGGCACGTAGCCGTCGGCCATCAGGTAGCAGGGCCGCTGCCAGCCGAACAGCGAGTAGTTGGGGATGCCCCAGGGGGTGCACTCGAAGTCGGCCTTGCCCTCCAGGAAGTCCAGGAAGAGCGGGCTGTGGTTGAGCCGCCAGCGGTTGCGGTTGCCGCCGGCGAAGGCCTTGCGGAAGAGCTCCCTGGTCTGCTCGACGCCGAGGAAGTGCTCCTGGTCGGGGGCCTTCTCGTAGGCGTAGGCGGGCGAGATCATCATCTCGTCCACCTTGAGCTCGTCGTTGAGGTAGTCCAGCACCTCGATGACGGTCTGCGGGGTGTCGGTGTTGAAGAAGGTGCTGTTGGTGGTGACCCGGAAGCCCCGCCGCTTGGCCTCCTTGATCGCGGCCACCGCCTCGTCGAAGGTGCCCTCCTTGGCTACCGACTCGTCGTGCCGTTCGCGCATGCCGTCGATGTGCACGGCGAACGTGAAGTACGGCGACGGCTTGAACTTGTCGATCTTCTTGCGCAGCAGCAGCGCGTTGGTGCAGAGGAACACGTACTTGCGGCGTTCGACCAGCTGCCGGACGATCTCGTCGATCTGCGGGTGCATCAGCGGCTCGCCGCCGGCGATCGAGACCATCGGGGCACCCGACTCCAGGACCGCGCCGACCGCCTGGGCGACGGGCATCCGCTGCTTCAGCACGCCCGCCGGGTGCTGGATCTTGCCGCAGCCCTCGCAGGCGAGGTTGCAGGCGAAGAGCGGCTCCAGCTCCACGATCAGCGGGAACTTGTCCCGGCGCTTGAGCAGCTTCTGCTGCATGAGGTAGGTGCCGACCCGCACGGTCTGGCGCAACGGCATGGCCATGGCTAGCTCGCCTCCTGGGGGAGCGTCGAGGATGTGGGGTGGTTCAGGTCTGTGGAGCCGTTCAGATCTGTCGAACCGTTCGAACCCATTGAGCCGTTCGAATCTGTGGAGCCGTTCAGGCGTACGGGGCCCGGCGCGCGCTCGTGCCGGTACCAGTCGACGAGGGCGGGTACCGTCGCGCGCAGGGTCCGCCAGGCGCGCACCCCTGCCGGGAGGGTGCCGGGCCGCAGCAGTTCGTGCTCGGGCGTGTCCACCACCACCCGCAGGACGGCCGTCGGCAGAGCGGGCCGCACCTCGCACAGCGCGGCCAGGACGGCGGCGGCCTCCATGTCGACCGCGAGCGCGCCCTGGACGTGCAGCGCCCGCCGCTCGATGCCGCGCACCACGTGGTCGGCGGTGTGGTGGACCCCGGTGTGCACGCTCAGCCCGCGCTCCTTCAGCGCCCGGGTGAGCTCCGCCCCGGAGTCGAGCGGGTACAGGTGGCCCTCGGCGTCGCGCACGCCGTCGGCGGCGACCACGTCGCCGGGCAGCACGCCGGGGCCGACCGCCGCGCCGAAGCCGGCCACCACCACGGCGCCGTAGCCGGTGGGGGCGGAACCGAGCAGCCGCCGGACGGCCAGCCCGGCGCGCCGCCGGCCGACCCCGGTGCGCACCAGCACCGGGGGCCCGCCGGGCGCGCCCCGCCAGTCACCGCCGCGCAGGGCCCAGACCTCGGGGCCCAGGGCGCAGAGCACCAGCAGGGGCGCGGTGGTCACCGCGCCGCTCCGATCGCCGGGGCCCCGTCGGCCCGGCTCGTGCCCGGGGTGCCGTGGAGGTAGCGGCCGAGCGCGGTGACCGGGAACACCAGCCGGTACAGGTGGTAGTTGATGGAGAAGTCCCACGGGAAGCCGGTGCCGGTGAACTGCGGTTCGTCCCAGGTGCCCTCGGGCAGCTGGGTGCGCACCAGCCACTCCACGCCGCGCTCCACCGCCGGGTTGGCCCGCTCCCGCGGCCCCTCGCCGGCCGCGAGCAGCGCCATCAGCGCCCACGCGGTCTGCGAGGCGGTGGAGTCGCCGCGCCCGGCCCAGCGCGCCGGGTCGTCGTAGGAGCGCATGTCCTCGCCCCAGCCGCCGTCGGTGTTCTGCCGGTCCTCCAGCCAGCGCACCGCCCGGCGGATCGCCGGGTGCTCGTCGGGGACGCCGGCCGCGACCAGGGCGGGCAGCACCGAGCCGGTGCCGTAGATGTAGTTGGTGCCCCAGCGGCCGAACCAGGAGCCGTCCGCCTCCTGGTTGCGCAGCAGCCACTCGATGCCGCGCCTGGTCCGGGGGTCGCGGGCGCGGCCGGTCTCGGCGAGCATCTCCACCACGTGCGCGGTGACGTCGGCGGACGGCGGGTCGACCACCTCGCCGAAGTCGCAGAACGGCAGCTTGTTGGGCAGCGTGCTGGTGTTGTCCACGTCGAAGGCGCCCCAGGCGCCGTTCTTGGACTGCATGCCGAGGTTCCACAGCACGCCCCGGTCCATCGCCGCGTCGACCTTGCCCTGGTCGGGGTGGGCGACCCGGCGCAGCGCGAGCACCACCTCGGCGGTGTCGTCGATGTCGGGGTAGGTGTCGTTCTCGAACTCGAAGGCCCAGCCGCCGGGGGCGAGCGCGGGCCGCTGGACGGCCCAGTCGCCGGGTTTGCGGATCTCCTCGCCGAGCATCCAGTCGACGGCGGAGACCAGCGCCGGGTGGTCGGCCGGCACCCCTCCGTCGACCAGGGCGATGGTGGCCAGGCAGGTGTCCCAGACCGGGGACTGGCAGGCCTCCAGCCAGCGCTTGCCGTCCTCGGTGTGCACGGTGAAGCGGTCGAAGGAGGAGAGCCCGGCCTTCATCACCGGGTGCTCCAGCTCGTAGCCCTCCAGGTGCAGGGCGATCAGCGAGTAGACGGCGGGCGGCTGGATGCCGCCCCAGCAGCCGTCGGCCTCCTGGCGTTCGACGATCCAGCGGCAGGCCTGCGAGACGGCCAGTCGGCGCAGCGGGCGGAAGGCCCGGCGGTGGTAGGCGTGCAGCACCTTGTCGAGGCGTTCGAAGAGGCCGTCCCAGGTGGTGGCGGGGGCGAGCGGCCGGTGGGGGTACGGGTCGTCCGGGTCGGTGTGCAGCTCGGTGAGCGCGAAGGGGGCCGGACGGACCGGGCGGTGGGAGGAGACGACGGTCAGCGGGACGATCGTCTGGCGGGCCCAGCAGCCGAAGGCGTAGATGTTCAGCGGCAGCCACTTGGGCAGGAAGATGATCTCGGGCGGCATCTCGGGCAGCCGCTCCCAGGGCCACCAGCCGAACAGGGCGAGCCAGATCCGGGTGAACACCCGGGAGGCCGCGATGCCCCCGGCGGAGCGGACGTAGCGCGCGGCGGCCAGCATGTGCGGGGCGTCCGGGTCGTCGCCGGCCAGTTTGAGGGCGACGTAGGCCTCGACGGTGGTGGACAGTTCGGGCGGCCCGCCGTGGAAGGTGGACCAGGTGCCGTCCTCGCGCTGCTGGGAGCGGATCCACTCGGCGGTGGCGCGGGTCTGCTCCTCGGTGCGGATCCCCAGGAACTGGCGGAGCAGTAAGTCCTCGGCGTCCATGGTGACGTTGGTCTCCAGGTCACCCTTCCACCAGCCCTCGGACGACTGCAGGGAGAGCAGGTGGGTGGTGGCGCGGGCCAGGGCCTCCCGCGCGTCGGCCGGTCGGAGCTCCGCCTCACCGGCCGGCCGTAGCTGGTCGGTGTCCTCGGGCTGCCACCGCCCCGTACCCAGCAGGGTCGGGGGGCGGTCGCCCACCGCGACCGGCTCGGAATCGTACTCAGGGTCGAGCCGGCCGTCCGCGGTTGCTGTCAACGTAACGTCACCTCTCTCGTACCACCACGAATTCGGCGAGTGCGACGAAGTGCTCCCGCACCTCGTCGGTCATGGGCACCTCGTCCAGGGCGGCGAGGGCAGTCGTGTGCTGGCGGCGGGCCTCCTCCTGGGTCCAGGCACGGCCGCCGGCCTCCTCGATCAGCGCGGCCCGGGCGGCGAGCTCGGGCTCGCTCTCCTCCCCACGTCCCTTCGGGTCGGCCAGCTGCTCGGCGAGCCGGCGCGAGGCCGCTCCGCCCTCGGCCAGCGCGGCGGCCACCGGCAGGGACTTCTTGCGCTGGCGCAGGTCCCCCCAGTGCGGCTTGCCGGTGACCTCGGTGGCGCCCCAGATGCCGAGCAGGTCGTCCACCGCCTGGAAGGCCAGGCCCAGGTGGTAGCCGTAGCGCTGGAGCGCGTCGGAGACCTTGTCGTCGGCGCCGGCCAGGACGGCGCCGATCGCCGAGGCGGCGGCCAGCAGTGCCGCCGTCTTGCCGCCCTCCATCTCCAGGCACTCGGCGACCGTGACGCTGTCGCGCTGTTCGAAGGCGACGTCCATGGCCTGGCCGTCGATCAGCCGACGGGTCGCCGTGGTGAGCAGCCGCACGGCCCGCACGGCGTCGGTGGCGCTCGTGCCGCCGGTCACCGCGGCGTCGAGCAGCACCTCCGTGCCGAGCGTCGCCAGGGCGTCGCCGACCAGGATCGCCTGGGCCGGCCCGAAGACCGTCCAGGCGGTGGCCCGGTGCCGTCGGGTCTCGTCACCGTCCATCAGATCATCATGGAGGAGGGAGAAGTTGTGCACCAGTTCAACCGCGACCCCGCCGGGCACCCCCACCTCGGCCGGCGCGCCCGCGGCCCGGGCGGACAGCAGCGCCAGCGCCGGGCGCACGGCCTTGCCGCCGTCCCCCGTCACCGGGGTGCCGTCGCGGTCGATCCAGCCGAAGTGGTAGGCGGCGACGGTGTCCATGGGTGCGGCCAAACGGGCGACGGCGGCCCGTAGCGGCGGGGTGCAGAGCGTACGGCTGCGGGCGAGCAGCTCCGGCACCGAGACCGGTTCGGCGTGCGCCGTGCCTCCGACGGCGAAGCCGGTGCGTGACTCCACGTGCGTTCCCTCTCCCTCGTGGTGCCGGACCGCACGGGGCGGCCGGGTGCTGTCGGTGCGGCTGGTGTCGAACCGAGTGCCAGTGCCAGTGGTACCGGGGCGGCCGTACGGGCCGTTGCCGGTGGTTGCGCCGATGCGCTCGACGGTACGCCCGTCGGCTCTGGCGGGCTCTCCGGTGTCGGGGCCCGCCGTCACCTGGGCCACCTCCCGTCGCCGCGGTCCACCGGCACCCGGGTGCCGGCCGCGGCGAGCGCGGCGTCGGCCGCGGCGTGGCCGCTGCGCACGGCCCCCTCCATGGTCGCGGGCCAGCCGGTGGCCGTCCACGAGCCGGCCAGCAGCAGGCCGGGGACGTCGGTGCGGGCGGAGGGGCGCAGCGCCCCGTTGCCCGGGGCCGGGTCGAAGGTCGCGGTGCGTTCCCGGGTGACGAAGAAGTCCAGCACCTCGGCACGGGCCGCGGCCGGCAGCAGCCGGCCCAGCTCGGGCAGGTAGCGCCGGCGCAGTTCGGCGACCGGCAGGTCGATCTCGTCCTGCGCGGCGGACTGGGACAGCGCCAGGTACTGGGCGCCCGGGTGGGCGTGGCCCAGCGCGGTGGCGGCCAGGCCGGAGTGCGCGGTGCGGTCGAAGACCCACTGGACCGGGGAGCCGAGCGCGGCGAAGAACGGCCGGCGCAGCACCTTGCGATCGTAGATCACGTGCACGTTGAGGATCGGCGCGGTGCCGAAGCCGGCCAGCCGCTCCTGCCCGGGGACCGCGTCCGGCGGCAGCAGCGCGGCCGCGCTGTCCTGGGCGCCGGCCAGCACGACGGTGTCGGCGGTGAGCAGTTCCCCGCCCTCCAGCCGGACGGCGTGCTGCGGGACGGCCGGCTTCAGCTCGGCCACCCGGGCCCGCAACAGCACCCGGACGCCGGCCCGCTCCAGCTCGGCGAGCGCCCGGTCGTGGTGGATCGTGCCGAGCGGGACGGCGGCGGTGCCGATGTCCGAGGCGCCCGGGTCGGAGAGCAGGCCGGTCTTGAAGACCATCCCGGCGAGCGCCAGCGACACCCGGTCGGCCCGGGCGTTCAGGGTGGCGACGCCGACCAGGTCCCACAGGGCGGCCTGGGTGGCGGCGTTCTGCCCGTTGCGGCGCAGCCACTCGCCGAAGGAGACCTCGTCCAGCGCCGGGTCGGCGAGGTCCAGGCCCCGCAGGGCGAGCGCGCCGCGGACCACCCGGGCGCGGTCGGCCGGGGACAGGTGCGGGTAGCGGGCCAGGCTGCCGGCCAGGTGCAGCGGGACGGGCAGGCCGGCCCGGCGCAGCCGGCCGAGGGTGCGCACGGGGGCGGCCGGCGGCCCGGTGACGGAGAGCACCGGGATGTCGAGGCGGTCCTGGAGGTGGACCAGCCGGGTGGCGCCGAGGCGCTCCAGCAGGCCGCGGTAGGCGGTGCAGCAGCGCAGGTAGACGTGCTGGCCGTTGTCGACGGTCAGCTCGCCGCGCCGGAAGGAGAAGGCCAGTCCGCCGAGCCGGGGCCGCGCCTCGGCGAGGGTGACCCGGTGGCCCGCCTCGGCGAGGCGCAGTGCGGTGGTGATCCCGGCCAGCCCGCCGCCGACCACGACCGCGGCCGGGCGCGCGGCATCGGCTCGCCCGGTCATCGGCCCTCCCCCTCGCAGTCGGTGGACCGCCCGCGGGCGGTCGCTGAAGCCGGTCCTCGTTCGTTCAACACAAAACTATCCGCACGTGGATCCGCGCTGACACAGCGTGACAGAACTCTCGCGAGAATCAAGAACGCCCCCCGGCGAGCCCGGAAAGCGCCACGTACGCCTTCTCCCAGCCCGGCAGCGAGACCCGGCCGCGCAGCACGGACTCCGGATCGGCGGCGATCCGGCCGAGCAGGCGGTGGTAGATCCCGGCCATCGCGGCGGTGCAGGCGCGGCTGCGGCGGTCGAGCATCGGCAGCAGCCGCAGGCCCTCCTCGAACGCGGCCTGGGCGCGGGCGGCCTCGAAGGCCACCAGGCCGGTGAAGTCCGCGCCGACCGGCGGCTCGGGCAGGGCGAAGCCCTGCTCGCAGCCGAACCGGACCAGGTCCTCGCTCGGCAGGTAGGTCCGGCCGTTGAGGGCGTCCTCGCGCAGGTCGCGCAGGATGTTGGTGAGCTGCAGCGCCAGGCCCAGGGTGTCCGCGTGGCGCGCCCCGAGCTCGGGGTCGTCGCAGCCGTAGACGCCCAGCGAGAGCCGGCCGATCGCGCCCGCCACGCAGCGGCAGTAGACCTTCAGCTCCTCGTAGGTCTGGTACTCGGCGCCCTTGAGGTCCATCTCGACGCCGTCGATCAGCTCGTCGAAGCCGCCGAGCGGGATCGGGAAGCGCCGGGCCGCGTCGGCCAGGGCGACCTTGATCGGGTCGGTGTCGTCCTCGGCGACCACCCCGGAGCGGACCTCGTCCACCAGTTCCCGGGTGCGCAGCAGCGCCTCGGCCTTGCGGTCGTCCGGAAGGTCGCCGTCGCCGATGTCGTCCACCCGGCGGGCCAGGGCGTACAGGGCCGACATGGCCAGCCGCTTGGGTTCGGGCAGCAGCCGGATGCCGTAGCTGAAGTTGCGCGCCTGCAGTCCGGTGACTGCCTCGCAGTACCGGTACGCCGCCATGACCTGGGCCGACGCCAGTGGTGATGCCGCCACGCGGGCGTTCACCTTCCCTTCGCGAAGATGGCCGCCGCCTTCGCTGCGAGGCGGCGCTTGTCCGGCCTCGCCTGCCGGGCGAGTACGTCGTACCCGGCGTCCTCGACGGCCGCCAGGGCCGCGTAGCCGCCTGCGGTGAATCCCGCGAGGAGCAGTCGAAGCCTCCCCCGAACCGTACCTACCAATGGTGCGCCGCGGTCGAGCAGGGTGCGGGCCCGCTCGACCTCGAAGGCGATCAGCTCGCGGACCGCGCCGTCGGCGCGGGGGGCGGCCAGGTCCGCCTCGGTCACTCCGAAGCGGGCCAGGTCCTCGGCGGGCAGGTAGATCCGGCCGTGGGCCAGGTCCTCGGCCACGTCCTGGATGTGTTCGACCACCTGGAGGCCGCTGCACACGGCGTCCGACAGCTCGGTCCGCTCGGGGGTGGAGACGCCGGCGATGGCCAGCACGAGGCGGCCGACCGGGTCGGCGGACAGGGTGCAGTAGCCGAGCAGGTCCTCGAAGGTGGCGTAGCGGGAGGTGGTCTGGTCCACCCGGTTGGCCTCGATCAGACGGCGGAACGGCTCGGGGGTCAGGCCGTGCCGGTCGACCAGCGGGACGAGCGCGCTCAGCAGCGGGTGACGGGGGCGGTCCGTGGCGGCCACGGAGCCGCCGGCGGTGCGCAGGGCCGCCTCGAACACCCGGTCGAGGTCCTGCTCCAGTCCGTCGAGCAGGGCGAGCCGGAAGGCGGTCTCCTGCGCGGAGGGCGGGGCGGAGTGGTCCGAAGGGGTGGCCGGGGGCGGCTGCTCGACCCCGAGCAGACGGGCGGTGGCGGCCGGGTCGGCCAGGTCGCCGTCGCCGGCGTCGTCGACCAGGCGGGCGAAGCCGTACACCGCCATCAGGTCGTCGCGCCAGGCCGCGGGCAGGAAGAACGGGGCGACGGGGAAGTTCTCCGCGCCCGCCTTGTCGAGGGTGTCTCCCGCGGAACCGTTCACCGGCGTATCTCTGAGCTGGGCCGAAGCCGACACTGCTGTCACTCCCCCGTTCTACACCGCGTGGCAGGACCGGCCCGACTCGGACACGCGTCCGAGCGCGGGCGTCACGCAGGGCACACCGTCCCCGACACCACCAGGCTGACACGCCGGGCCGCGCGGGAGAAGACCGCCCCGCCCGGGGCACGGGGCGCTCGCGCCGCGGCGGCGGGCCGCCCGGCGCGCGCGAGGGCGCGCAGGACGAAGGGCCGGCCCCGGAGGATCCGGGACCGGCCCCTGCGGAAGTACCGGAGGCTACGGCCGCTCGCCGCGCTCGTAGCGCTGGACGACCTCCTCGGTCGGCCCGTCCATGACCAGCTCGCCGGCCTCGATCCAGATGGTCCGCTCGCAGACCTCGCGGATCGAGTTGTTGTCGTGGCTGACCAGGAAGACCGTACCGGCGGACGCCCGCAGCTCGTCGATCCGCCGCTTGCTGCGCTGCTGGAAGGCCTGGTCGCCGGTGGCGAGGGCCTCGTCGATCAGCAGCACGTCGTGGGTCTTGGCGGCGGCGATCGAGAAGCGCAGCCGGGCGCCCATGCCGGAGGAGTAGGTGCGCATCGGCAGGGAGATGAAGTCGCCCTTGTCGTTGATGCCCGAGAAGTCGACGATGTCCTGGTAGCGCGCCTTCACCTGGGCCGGGGTCATGCCCATCGCCAGGCAGCCGAGGATGACGTTGCGCTCACCGGTGAGCTCGTTCATCAGCGCGGCGTTGACGCCCAGCAGCGAGGGCTGGCCGTTGGTGTAGATGCCGCCCTTCTCGGTCGGCAGCAGGCCCGCGATGGCGGCCAGCATGGTCGACTTGCCGGAGCCGTTGGAGCCGATCAGGCCGATCGCCTCGCCCTTGTACGCGGTGAAGCTGATGCCCCTGACCGCGTGCACCTCGCGCACGCCGGAGGCGCGCTTGCGGCTGATGATGCGGCTCAGCGCCGAGGTGGCGCTGCCCTTGCCGGAGCCGGCCCCGTGCACCTTGTAGACGATGTGCACGTCGTCGACGACGACGGTGGGCTCGCGGGCCACGTCCGCGTCCGGGACGGCGGCGCTCGTGCTCAGGTCGATGTCAGCCACGGCCGTACTCCTCCTCTGCCTTCCAGAAGAAGACGTATCCGACGACGAACATGCCCACGCCCCAGGCGATGCCGTACACCCACAGGTGCGGCGGGAGGGTCTGGTGCACCGGCTGGTGCGGGTTGTAGATGACCGGCGCGAAGGCGTGCCGCAGCAGGTCCATGTAGACCGACGCCGGGTTCGCCGCCATCAGCGTCTGGACGTAGTGCGGCCAGTGGGTGATCTTGTCCTGGATGCTGAACATCACACCGGACAGGAACATCCAGGCACGCATCACGAACGGGATCAGCTGGGAGATGTCGCTGGTCCTGGAGCCGATCCGGGCCATCACCAGGGAGATGCCGGTGTTGAAGAGCGTCTGCAGGAGCAGCGCCGGGATGATCAGCAGCCAGGTCCGGCCCGGGGTGACGCCGGCGGCGATCACGGTGACGACCAGGACCACCATGGAGATCAGCAGCTGCTGGAGCTGGATCACGGTGAACGCGATCGGGAGGCTGGCCCGGGGGAAGTGCAGCGCCCGGATCAGCCCGAGGCTGTCGGAGATCGCCCGGGTGCCGGTCTGCACCGCGTTCTGGGTGAACTGGAAGACGAACACGCCGATGCAGAGCCAGGCGATGTAGGTGTTGTCCGGGAAGCCCTGCTTGCCCGCCAGGATCACGCCGAAGACCAGGTAGAACACCGCGCAGTTGAGCAGCGGGGTCACCACCTGCCACAGCTGGCCGAGCTTGGCGTTGGTGTACTGGGCCACCAGGCGGGCGGTGGCGAAGGCCCAGATGAAGTGGCGCCGGGCCCAGAGCTGCTTGGAGTAGGCGAACAGGCCGGGACGGGCGCCGCTCACCTTCAGACCGTACTTGTCCGCAAGCTGCTTGGGGGTCAGGCCCGCGTCCGCCCCCCTGGGGGCCGAGAGGCTGACGGGTTCACTCACTGTCGACACATTCGTCCTTCACGCGGGATCGGTCGGGGCGGCCGGTCGGCGGGGTCCGCCGGTCTGCGCCGATGGGGATCCACTGGGGTCTCGGGAGAGCCGGCCGGTGTGGGGACACCGGCCGCAGCGATCGATCATTCGATGCATATGTCATCAGATGCGATCAGATGATCGGTGGTCGGCCCAACCTGGTCAGTCGCCAGACGGTACGCCACCGCATGGGCCGCCGCGGACCGCAGGGTTCGCGCCAGCCCGCCCGGAATCCGCCCCACCAGGCCTTCAGCGCCTCCGGGGAGGGGCGGCGGGCCAGGGTCAGCAGGAACCAGGTTCCCAGATAGAGAGGCACCAACAGGGCCGGAAGGTTCCGCCTCGCGAGCCAGACCCGGTTGCGGGCCACGTTGTGGAAGTAGCTCGCGTGACGGGCGGGCGAGGTCGTGGGGTGGTGCAGCACCACGTCCGCCCGGTAGTCGATGGCCCAACCGGCGTCCAGCGCGCGCCACGCGAGGTCGGTCTCCTCGTGGGCGTAGAAGAACTCGGCGGGCAGCTGCCCGGCCTGCTCGAACACCTTGCAGCGCACCGCGCTCGCGCCGCCCAGGAACGTCGTCACCCGGGACGACCGCAGCGGGTCGCTGGCGCGCAGCCGCGGGACGTGGCGGCGCTGGGTGACCCCGGTGTCCGGGTCGGCGATCCGGAAGGAGACGATGCCCAGCTCCGGATCGGCGGTGAAGGCCTCGCGCAGCAGCCGGGCCGAGTCGGTGCGCGGCAGGTTCCCGTCGTCGTCCAGGAAGAGGACGGCGTCGACCTCCGCGCCGTCCCGGCCGAACAGCTCGATGCCGACGTTGCGCCCGCCCGGGATGCCGAGGTTCTCCGGCAGCTCGACGCTGCGCACGCCCTCCGGCAGCGGGGGCAGCTTCGCGCCCTGGCCGACCACGGCCAGCTCGACCGCCGGGCCCTCCTGGGCGCGGACGGCTTCGATCAGGGCGTTGAGCTCGGCGGGCCGGTTGCCCATGGTGATGATCACGGCGCCGAGGCGGAAGTCGTCCGCGGCCGTCCGCGCGTTCACCGGAGCCTGCTGGAGAGGACGATGCTCAGCAGGTGCAGCACGGTCTGGAGCATCGCGATCGCCGCCAGGACGACCACCGCGAGCCGGGTGAAGAGGAGTCCGCCGTGCACGGCGTCGGCGACGCCGGCGGCCAGGATGAACAGCGAGGCCTCGACCGCGCCGACCAGGCGGTGGAACTTCAGGAAGGAGGCCGCCCGGCGGGCCTTGGCGACGGAGGACGAGCGCGGCACCGAGGCGCTGTCCTCGACGGCCGTCAGGCCGCTGCGGGCCCGGGCCACGTCCACCAGGTCGGTCTCGGACTTGATCAGGATCGCGCCGAGCGCGGCCAGCGTGCCGAGGAAGGCCCACTCCCAGTGCGAGCCGGCTCCCTCGCGGTGCAGCAGGTCGGTGGCACGCAGGCCGAGGCCGGTCAGCAGCGCCGCCTCGGACATGTAGTGGCCGACCCGGTCCAGGTAGACGCCGGTGAGCGAGGTCTGCCGGCGCCAGCGGGCCACCTCGCCGTCCACGCAGTCCAGCAGCAGGTAGACCTGGATCAGCAGAGCGCCCAGGACGGCGCCCGCGACGCCCGGCACGACCAGCGCGGCACCGGCCAGGATGCCGGTGAACATCATCAGGTACGTCAGGCCGTTGGGCGTGATCGCCGTCATGGTGGACAGCACGCGGGTGATCCGCAGCGAGATCTTCCGCATGTACAGGCGTCCGGCCCAGTGCTCGGCGCTGCGGCGCTGGAGCATGCCCTCCGGGTGGATCACCGCGCGCAGCTCCTCGATCGAGGGCCGGCGGGTCAGGTCCACCGGGGGACGCCCGGCGCCCGCGGTGGAGGGGTCAGCTGTTGACGGCTTGGACATAGTCGGCGTACGCGTCCCTGATTGCGGAAGGGGAGAGGTCGAGGTGTTCGAGGATCGTGAAGCGCCCCGGTCGGGTGTTCGGAGCGTAGTGCACCGCTTCGGTGAACTCCGCCTCGCTGAAGCCGATCTGGGCGGCGGTCACCGGCAGTCCGTGGCTCGCCAGGCGCTCCACGATCAGACCGGTCAGCTCGCGCTCGCCCCGCAGGAAGCTGGCGAAGGCGGCGCCGAGGCCGACCTGCTCGCCGTGCTGGGCGGACCGCTTGGGGTACAGCACGTCCAGGGCGTGCGAGATCTCGTGGCAGGCACCCGACGAGGGCCGGGTGCTGCCCGCGATGTTCATCGCGATGCCGGACAGTACCAGGGCCTCGGCCAGCGCTGTCAGGAGGTCCTGGTCCCGGGTGCTCCCCGGGTGCCGCAGCAGGTTCTCGCCCGCCGAGCGGGCCATCGCCACGGCCAGCCCGTCCATCGGCTCGCCGGTCACCGCGTGGGACAGCTCCCAGTCCGCGCACGCGGAGATGTTGGAGACGACGTCGCCCACGCCGGCCGCCACGAAGCGCTGCGGGGCCTGCCGGATCACGTCCAGGTCGACCACGATGCCGATCGGGCTGGGCACCCCGTAGGAGCCGCGGCCCGCGTCGTTGTCCAGGGTGGAGACCGGCGAGCAGATGCCGTCGTGGGCCAGGTTGGTGGCCACCGCGACCAGCGGCAGGCCGACCCGGGCCGCGGCGTACTTGGCGGCGTCGATGATCTTGCCGCCGCCGAGGCCGACGATCGCGTCGTAGTGCCCGCCGCGCATCGCCTCCGCCAGCCGCACCGCGCTGTCCAGGCTGCCGTCGTCCACGTTGTACCAGTCGGCGCCGGGCAGGGCCGGCTCCAGGCGGCGGCGCATGGCCGAGCCGGAGCCGTTGCTGATCGCGACCGCGATCCGGCCCGAGGCCGACAGCCGCTGGTCCGCGAGGATGCCGCCGAGCGCGTCCAGCGCGCCCGGGCGGATCTCGACGAACAGCGGCGACGGGACCAGTCGGGTCAGTACCGGCACGCGATCTCCCGCGCCTTCGCCAGGTCGTCGTGGTTGTCCACCTCGACCCAGGAGACCTCGCCGATCGGCTGCACGTCGATCCGCAGGCCGCGGTTCACCATCTCCTGGTAGCCGTCCTCGTAGTACAGCTGAGGGTCGCGCTCGTAGGTGGCGCGCAGCGCGTCGGTGAGGTCGGCGGCGGCGGACGGGTTGATCACGGTGACGCCGATGTACTCGCCGGTCGCCTCGGCCGGCTCCATCAGCTTGGTGATCCGGCGCATCCCGGAGGCCGGGTCGACGACGACCTTCATCTCCTCGTCGGCGAGCTTCTTCACCGTGTCGAGGGCGAGCAGGATGCCGGGGGCGGTGCCGGCCTCGGTCAGTCGCCGGTTGCCCTCCAGCATGGTGCGCTGGACCGAGGCCGGGTGGACGGTGTCGCCGTTGGCGAGCAGCAGGCCCTCGGCGAACAGCTCGCGGGCGCACCAGAGCGAGTACGCGTTGTTCCACTCCTCGGCCTTGTCGTTCTCGACCAGGTGGAGCTTGACGCCGTACTTGCTCTCCAGGGCGTCCTTGCGGTCGTACACCGCCTCCTTGCGGTAGCCGACGACGATCGCGGCGTCACGCAGTCCGACCTCGGCGAAGTTGCCGAGCGTGAGGTCCAGGACGGTCCGCTCCCCGTCGACCGGCACCAGCGCCTTGGGCAGGGTGTCGGTGTACGGGCGCAGTCGGCGGCCGGCGCCGGCTGCCAGAACGAGGCCGATCATGCGGGTCTCCTGATCCGTCGTGCTGTGCCCGGAGGCCGTGCCGGAGGGCGGCGCCACCGGTCCTCGGGCCGGTGTTCGACCGGGCCGGGCGGCGGCGCGCCGGTGCCGGCACAGATCCGGGCACCGTGTCGTATGTGATGGTAGGCGACCAGGGCGACCGGCCAGAACGCGCCCGCGGGCCCGGACCGCAGGCGAGGCGGCCCGCAGGAGGGTGGACGGGGCGGCGGGCGGAGCGGTGGCGGGGCGGCCGTGGGACCGCTGCGCCCCGCCCGGGCCGCGCCGGGGGACGCCTCGGAGCGGTCGAACGGGCTCCGAACGCACGTAGAACGGTTCTGCGAATTCCTGACCTTACAGAGACTTCCCGGGCCCTTCTCTGGCCGGTTTCCGACGCCTCCAGGTCATGATCCGTCCGGTTGTGCGTGGTACCCCTGCCGAGTGCCACCCATACGGCAGACTGGACCCCGACGCCGGCGCCGGTGCCCAAGCTGTGTCCGCCGCACACCACCCGGTGCGTCGGAGACGCCCGATGCTCCCGTTGCTCCCGTTCCCGAAAGAGGCCCCATGCCCCAGAGTCTGCCGACCGACCCGACGCACTTCGCCGCCGACATCGACACCGGTCTCGACGTGGAGACCGATGTGACGGTCGACGCCCGGGCCACCGGCTCCGCCCACCCCGGCGCCGAGATCCTGCTGGAACTGGTCGACGACGAGGGCGTCACCATCGGCACCGGCGAGAAGCTCTGGGCCCACCAGCAGCCGGGCCGGCTGCACCGGGCCTTCTCGGTCTTCCTGTTCGACCGCCAGGGCCGGCTGCTGCTCCAGCGCCGGGCACTGGGCAAGTACCACTCCCCCGGCGTCTGGTCGAACACCTGCTGCGGCCACCCGTACCCGGACGAACCGCCGTTCGTCGCCGCCGCCCGGCGCACCGCCGAGGAACTGGGCGTCGCACCGGCGCTGCTGTGCGAGGCGGGCACCGTCCGCTACGACCTGCCGGACGAGGCGTCCGGGCTGATCGAGCGGGAGTGGAACCACCTGTTCGTGGGACTGGTCACCGCTCCGGTCCAGCCGGCCCCGGAGGAGGTGGACGACTTCGCCTTCGTGACCGCACAGGAACTGCGGGAGCTGCGGGAGGAGCGGCCGTTCTCGGTCTGGTTCGAGACGGTCTTCGAGGCCGCGCTGCCGGGCATCCGGGAGATCGCCGGGCGGGACTGGTAGCCGACCCGTAGCCGACCGGCGGCTGGGGCCGACGCGGTCGGCGGCCTGGCCGCTGGGGCCGACGGTCCGGTCGCCGCGGTCGGCGGCCCGGCCGGACGGTCGGCCGGTCAGCGTCCGGGCTCCGGGGGGACGGGCAGCGAGGCCCAGATGACCTTGCCGCCCTCCCCCGTGTGTTCGACGTCGCACACCCCGCCGGCCTGCAGGGTGACGCTCTTCACCAGCAGCAGGCCGCGCCCGCCGGTACTTCCGGTGTCGTTCTCCAGCGCCTTCGGCCGGTACGGATCACCGTCCTCGACCGACACGCGCACCCAGGCCCGGTGCACCGACAGCTCGGTGACCACCTCGGGCGACAGCTCGGCGGCGTGCGTCACCGCGTTGCTCACCAGCTCCGAGACGATCAGCAGCAGGTCGTCCACCAGCTCCTGGTAGCGCACCCCGTTCAGGCCCTGCGCCAGCAGGCGGTCGCGCACCGCGTGCCGGGTCACCGGCACCGAGGCCTCGGTGGCGGGCGCAGGGAAGCGCCACACGCCCTCGGCGGGGCCCACAGAGGCCCGGGCTACGCCGGAGCCCTCCGCCCGCCCACCGCGTCTCGGTTCGGCCTTCGCCGCTCCGCTGATCTGCTCCACGTCCAGCCGCCCTTCGTCCGCGACCCGGGAATCAGGCGATCCGCTTCATGGCGCCCTCGGTCCACAGAGGCTAGGAGAGCCGCCGCCACGGCCGTGGCACCGTCGACAAGTTGCCCGTGTCGGATCGGTTCCGGCCTCAACCGACCGCGGACGGGACGGGAGTCGACCGGTTCCTTCGCGGACACCACCGGTTCGATCCGGATTCGAGCGTGTTGGCCGGGCGTACCAACCTGTGCGGGCGCCGTGCGGGGCGGGTGTCGTGCCGGGCGGGTGGTGCGGGGTGGACCGTGGCGGGGTGGACCGTGGCAGGGCGGGCGGTGGCGGGCGTCGCGGCCCCCGTTGCTCCCGACCGGGGCGTCCGGCGGGGTGGCCCCGAGGAAGCCGCTGGTGAGAAGCACTCCAGAACCCTGGTAATGTTCTCTTTGTCGCCGAGGGGGCGAGGAAAAAGCCCCCGAAGCACACACCCGGTCCGGGTGGCGGAATGGCAGACGCGCTAGCTTGAGGTGCTAGTGCCCTTTATCGGGCGTGGGGGTTCAAGTCCCCCCTCGGACACAGCCGAAATTCCCCGTGGAAGCCGAGAGGCTCCACGGGGAATTTCGTTTTTCCGGCCCGCCCCATTTCGTCGGGCCGGCCCGATCACCATTCCCGGCCACCGCCGCCCCCATTCCGGGCGTTGTGGCGTCCGTCTCCTCACCGGTTCACACCGGCCCGGGAAGCCGGACACGAGATGGCAACAATCGGACGGTTTGAGCTTCCTCTGAGGTTTTCGCCCGTTTTCGGAACATAGGCTGCTCTCCGTTTGTCCGAAATACCGGCTCAAAATCGCAAAAACACCGACACCACCCGATGAACCACGAGCGAGAGGACCGATACGTTGAGTGAGCCCGAATCGTCGACGGCATCACACCAGAACTACCGCCGATCGCTCGGCACGATCAGCCTGACCGCGGTCGGGCTGGGGTCGATCATCGGATCCGGCTGGTTGTTCGGTGCCGAGCGGGCCGCCAAGCTCGCCGGACCCGCCTCGATCCTCGCCTGGGTGATCGGCGCCGCGGTGGCGCTGACCATCGCGCTCACCTACAGCGAGCTGGGCTCGATGTTCCCCAAGGCCGGCGGCATGGTCCGGTACGGCCAGTACTCGCACGGCTCGCTGGCCGGCTACCTGGCCGCCTGGGCCAACTGGATCGCCATCGTCTCGGTCATCCCGGGTGAGGCCACCGCCTCCGTCCAGTACATGAGCTCCTGGGACTTCGGCTGGGCGAAGGGGTTGTACGACGGCAAGGAGTTGACCCTCAGCGGCGTGGCACTCGCCAGCGTGCTGCTGCTCGTCTACTTCGCCCTCAACTGGTTCGCGATCACGCTGTTCGCCAAGACCAACACCGCGATCACCGTCTTCAAGGTCGTCGTGCCGACGCTGACCGCCGGCGCGCTGCTCTTCGCGCACTTCGACACCTCGCACTTCACCGACCACGGCGGCTTCGCGCCGAACGGCTGGAGCGCGGTGTTCACCGCCGTCGCGGTCTCCGGCATCGTCTGGGCCTTCAACGGCTTCCAGTCCCCGCTCAACCTGGCCGGCGAGGCCCGCAACCCCGGCAAGTCGCTGCCGAAGGCCGTCATCGGCTCGATCCTGATCTCCCTGGTGATCTACGTCGCGCTGCAGATCGCCTTCCTCGGCGCCATCCCGGGCGGCGACCTGGCGAACGGCTGGAGCAACCTCGCCTACACCTCGCCGCTGGCCGACCTGGCCATCGCCTGGGGCCTCAACTGGCTGGCGATCACGCTGTACGCGGACGCCTTCATCTCGCCCTCCGGCACCGGCATGATCTACGCCGCCACCACCTCGCGCATGATCCACGGCGTGCAGGAGAACGGCCACCTGCCGAAGATCTTCGGCCGGGTCGACGCCAAGACCGGCATCCCGCGCCCGGCGCTGGTGCTCAACCTCGTGGTCGCCTTCATGTTCCTCGCCGTCTTCCGCGGCTGGGGCTCGCTGGCCGAGATCGTCTCGGTGGCCACCGTGATCTCGTACATCACCGGCCCGGTCGCCGTGATGGCGCTGCGCCGCCTGGCCCCCGACCTGCCCCGGCCGGTGCGGCTGCGCGCCATGCCGATCATCGCCCCGGTCGCGATGGTGTTCGGCTCCCTGGTGCTCTACTGGGCCCGCTGGCCGCTCACCGGCAAGGTCATCCTGCTGATGGCCGCCGGTCTGCCGATCTGGGCCTGGTACGAGCTGCGCAAGCCGTTCGCCGAGCTGAAGCCGCACCTGAAGGCGGGTGCCTGGATGGTCGCGTACCTGTTCGTGATGGCCGGCGTCTCCTGGGCGGGCAGCGCCGACTTCGGCGGGAACGGCTACCTGCCGGAGGGCTGGGACCTGCTGATCGTCGCCGCGATCGGGCTGGCGTTCTACCGCTGGGGCGTCGCCAGCGCCTGGGCCAACCCCTCGCTGGCCGCGGTCCGCGAGGAGATGGCGCAGGCCGAGGGCGCCGCTCCGGTCGACGCCGCGGAGGCCTCGCGGGTCTGAGGCGGAAACGGGCGGGCGCACGAACGCGCCGGCTCACGGTGAAGGGCCGGTCGGATTCGTCCGACCGGCCCTTCGGCGTCCCTGGGGAGGGTGCGCGGTGCGCTCCGTTCCCGGTGTGGATCCATTCTGCCGCGGGCGGCACCCCCGGGTCACCGTCTTCAGGGATGATCTTCGTCGCGACGTCCGCGCCTAGCGTGGTGGCGGGCGGCCCTCGGCGGGAGGGCCCGGGCCGGAGGAGCGGATCGGCATGGCGGACGTACGGCGGCGGGACGGCGAGGCGGGGGCGGCCCCGGGCGGGGAGCCTGTCGAGGGGGCAGGCGCGGGAGCGGTCGAGGGGGCAGGCGCGGGGGCGGTCGAGGGAGCGGCCGGGCGGCTGGCCGCGGAGCTCACCGGGATGATGGCCGAGGACGGCGCGGTCGCCCGGTTCGCGAACAGCCCCGACCTGGCCGAGCAGGCGGCGTGGCGGCGACTCACCGTCCGGCACGCGGACCGGCTCGCGGAGATCATGGCGGCGCACGACTGGCCGACCGAGCAGGCCGTCGGCCCCGAGGCCGCCCGGGCGGCCTGGCTGGTGGCGCAGCACGCGGACCGGCAGCTCGACGTCCAGCGGCGGGCGGCGGCACTGATGGGCGAGGCCGTCGCCCGGGGCGAGGCGAGCGCCCGCGACCTGGCCTTCCTCCAGGACCGGCTGGCGGTCAACGAGGGGCGGGACCAGCGCTACGGAACGCAGATCGGCGCGGTGGCGGAGGGCCGCCCGGTGCCGTGGCCGTGCGAGGAGCCGGAGCGGCTGGACGAGCGGCGGGCGGAGGTGGGCATCGAGCCGTTCGACGAGTACACCGCACGGTTCGCCCCGAGGTAACCGTCCGGTCCGCTCCGAGGTAACCGTCCGGTCCGCCGATCCGGATTGACTCTTGCGCGCGGCCGCCCGCGCCGCATTGACTGACCTCCGACTAGCGCTGCTAGTTAAGACGGGTCGAGTGGATGAGCTGATGAGGGGACGATCGGTGCGGCAGGACGCGGAGTATCCGGAGCACGGCGACCAGTACATCGACGGCGAGTGGCGGCCCTCCGGGGACACCGGGTCGATCACCGTGCTGAACCCGGCGACCGAGCAGGTGCTGGCCACGGTGCCGGCCGGCGGCGCGATCGACGTCGACGCGGCGGTGACGGCGGCCCGGCGGGCGGCCCGCGGCTGGGGCGCGACCACCCGCGAGGAGCGGCTGGCGCTGCTGACCCGGCTGCGGGACGGGATCGCCGCCGCGCAGGGCGAGATCACCGAGACGGTCGTCGCCGAGCTCGGCTCGCCGGTCGGCTTCACCGGTGCCGTGCACGCCGGGCTGCCGCTCGCCGTGGCGACCTCCTACCTGTCCCTGCTCGCCGAGCACCCCTTCGAGGAACGGATCGGCAACTCGGTGGTGCACGCCGAGCCGGCCGGGGTGGTCGCGGCGATCACGCCGTGGAACTACCCGCTGCACCAGATCGTGGCCAAGGCCGTCCCGGCGCTGGCGGCCGGCTGCCCGGTGGTCCTCAAGCCGGCCGAGGACACCCCGCTGGTGGCCCGGCTGTTCGCCCGGCTGGTGCACGAGGCCGGGTTCCCGGCGGGCGCCTTCAACCTGGTGACCGGCACCGGCGCGGTGGCGGGCTCGGCGCTCGTCGGACACCGGGAGGTGGACCTGGTCTCGTTCACCGGCTCCACCGCCGTCGGCCGGCAGGTCGCCGAGACGGCCGGCCGGGGGCTGAAGCGGGTCTCCCTGGAGCTGGGCGGCAAGTCGGCCAACGTGGTGCTGCCCGACGCCGACCTGGCCCGCGCGGTCAAGGCGAACGTCGCCAACGTCTTCGCCAACTCGGGCCAGACCTGCAGCGCGCTGACCCGGCTGCTGGTCCACCAGGACCAGTACGAGGAGGCGGTCGCCCGCGCCGCGGAGGTCGCCGCCCAGTACCGGCCGGGCGACCCGACCGACCCACAGACCCGGATCGGCCCGCTGGTCAACGCCAGGCAGCTGGCCCGGGTTCGCGGCCACATCGACGGCGCGCTGGCCGAAGGCGCCCGGCTGGTCGTCGGCGGCTCGGAGCCGGTCGCCGACCTGCCCGCGGGCTACTACGTCCACCCGACGGTGCTCGCCGACGTGACCCCGGAGATGACGGTGGCCCAGGAGGAGGTCTTCGGTCCCGTCCTGGCGATCCTGCGCTACCGCGACGAGGACCACGCCGCCGAACTCGCCAACGGCACCCCGTACGGCCTGTCCGGCGGCGTCTGGGCCCGCGACACCGACACCGCCGCCGTCTTCGCCCGCCGCCTCGACACCGGCCAGGTCGACCTCAACGGCGGCCGCTTCAACCCGCTCGCCCCCTTCGGCGGCTACAAGAGCTCGGGCCTCGGCCGGGAGCTGGGCCGGCACGGGCTGGAGGAGTTCCTCCAGTACAAGTCCCTGCAGTACTAGCGGGGCTGATGGCCTTCGGCGGACAGATGACAGCGGACAGCTGACAGATTTCAAAATCTGTCAGCTGTCCGCTGTTCGTCGTTCTCCGTTCGCTGTTCGCTGTTCTCCGTCTGCTGCCCGTCGCCGTCCGTCCGCCGCGCACCGACGGGCCCTTCCCGGCCGGGAGGTGACCCACGTCTCGGCGGATCGGCCATCCACTGGGCAGTACGGAACGCGGATCGCGCGGACACTGGGGCCACCGAGACCCGTCAACCGAGGGAAGGCCCCGTCATGCGAGCGATCCGCCCCCTTGCCACCGGTCCGACCGGCCCTCAGGCCCCGGGCCGGCTGGCGTCGTCCACCCAGGAGGTCCTGGCAGAGCTGCAACGGAGTGACGCCAAGGCCACCGGCATCGGAGCCGCCGCCGTCGGAGGCATCACCATGGCGACCGCACTGAGCAGCACGCTGTCTCCGCTCTCCCCGCTGGCCAAGGCGACGCTCCTGGGCGTCATCACCCTCCTGGTCGGCTCGCTCGCCCTGTCGCTGGCGGCCGCCAGGCCCCAGCTCCGCCACGACGGCCACCGCGCTCTGTCCTATTTGGAATTCGCCCGTTTGACGCCGGAACAGTTGGTCGAGTCATTCGAGGAGCGGAGTTCCGGGGATCTCGCGACGGCGCACGCGCAGCGTTTGGTGGAGCTTTCCCGGCTGGTCCTGCGGAAGTACCGCCTCCTTCGGCGTGCGGTCGATCTGCTGTCCTGCGGGCTGGTGTTGGGCACACTGGCCGCGGTTCTGGTTCTTGCGGCACACTGAGTGGATCACAGTGTCCGGCCGGCGAACCGGCAGTCCGCCGACCGCGGACCCGGCCACCGGAGGCGCCACGTGCAGGAGTCACACCGCGAGTTCCTGAGTGACGAGAAGTGGGCGCTCCTCCAGCAGTTGGCGCCGGTGCGCCACCGCGCGTCCCGCGCCACCCTGCTGCGGCAGGACGAACCGGCCACCTGCGTCGTACTCCTGGAGGCCGGCAGTGTGATGGTGACCGCCGACGGCCCGCTCGGCAGTGAGCAGTTGCTCGCGGTCCGCGGCGACGGCGAACTCCTCGGCGAGATGTCGGTATTGGCGGAGGGCGTGCGCAGCGCGACCGTACGGACCCTCGAGCCCTGCCGGGTTCGCGTGGTCCCGGCCGTGGACTTCACGGACTTCGTCGAATCGCACGGCCTGCTGCGACCGTTGCTCAGGCATTCCTACAGCCGGCTCCGCGAGGCCGACCGGACCAGGCTGGAACTCGCGACCGGATCCGTGGCGCTCCGGCTGTCCGGTCTCCTCATGCGGCTCTCCGGCCCGGCGACCTCCGGCGGCCCGTCCCGGATCCGGCTGCCGCAGGAGGACCTCGCCAGGCTCATCGGCGCCTCGCGCAACGCCGTCGGCAAGGTCTTGGTGGAGTGGAGCCGGCACGGCTGGCTGACCACGGCTCCGGGCGGCGGTGTGACGGTGACCGACTTGCCGGCGCTACGCGCGCACGCCGCGCAGCGGTAGGACCGCCGGCGTCGGCCGCGCAGTGGCGCAGCTCACTTCCGTCCTGCCATCCGTTGGGCAGCACCGACCGCCCGCTCGGAGGCATGATCGCTGCCGAGCGCGCGGACCCCGGACCCGCACCCGCACCCGCACCCGCACCCGCACCCGCACCCGCACCAGGAGGACAGACAGACATGCTCCCCGCCCCCGTCGACTGGGATGACCTCCCGCCCGACCTCGCCATCCTCGTGGTCGACATCGTCGGCTACAGCAAGGTGCCCGAGACCGCGATGCCCGGCCTTCGGGCCGCACTGGACGCCGCCGTCGCCGAGACCTTCACCCGCATCGACCTGGCCGCGCTCTGGGCCGACGAACGCCGGGGCAGCGATACGGGTGACGGCTGGATCAGGATCGTGCCCGCCGCGAAGGTCGTGCGGCTGGTCGACCCGGGCATCGCGCTCCTGGAGGACGCGCTGCACCGCCACGACCGGGAGCGACGCGCCCACGAGCCGGTCCTGCGGACCCGGCTGAGCGTCCACCTCGGCCCGCTCTCCCCCGATCACCGGGGCGATGCCGTCAACGACGCGTGCCGTCTGGTGGACAGCGACGAGGTCCGCGCCGCGGCCGGGGTGGCCGCGGAACACGACTCGTTCGTCGCGGCGATCGTCTCGGACGAGGTCCACCGGCGGGCCGTCGCCGCCGGTCGCACCCGCACCCTGTCCGAGCGGGACTTCCTGGACGTCTCGGCGGCCGTGCCGAAGAAGCAGTTCCAGCGCGCCGCGTGGGTCCACGTACCGCGGCTCGCGCCCGCGACGGTCAAGGCGGCCCTCGGCCGGAAGGAGCCTCCCGTGGAGCCCGCACCGAGCCCCACGGCCGGTCCGCAGCTCACCTTCAACGGCAACGTCGGCACAGCCGTCGGATCAGTCGAGACCCTGAACGTGGGGGGCGTCAACTTCGCATGACCATGGACGACTTGGAGCGGATTCAGGCCTTCCTGCCTGCGCCGGTCCGCACCGCCCCGGCCGGTACCACCAGGAAACCCGTCACGCCGGAGCGCGCTGCGCCCTCGTTGACGTTCATGGCGGACGTCGGGATCGCCGTCGGCCAGGTCGACAGGATGTACCAGGAGATCCGTCAGGACTTCCTCGAGGCCAGAACGCTGGACCGCACCAAGCTGCTCGAATCCCGGACGTTCGCCCTCCCCTCCACCTGGAACACCGTCCGAACGCAGCTGGTCGACGCGCTGGCGGACCCCGGGGTGCGGGTGATCATCGTGGTGGCCCCGCGCGGCTACGGCTCGACCACCTTCGTCCACCACCTGCTGGCGAGCCACGCGCCGGACGAGATGAAACTCGTCGAGCTCGAACCGGACGGGCCGCGCCCGAGGGTCTCGAGGATCCGCCGGGATCCCGGACGGGCCTACCAGTTGGACCTCAAGGACCCGCAGACCGACCGCCCGTCGACGACGTTCCTCGACGACGTCGCCGGAAGCGTCTCGATGCTGCGACAGGCCCGATCGCTCTGGGTCCTCAACATCGCGGCGGATCTGTGGACCGAACAGCGGACCTGGCCCGTCGCGCCCGGGGTCCGGGTGGTGGAGCTCCGCTCCCCGCCGGAGCCGTACGCCGTCGCGGCGCGCCATCTGACGGCGGCCGGCATGTCCTGGCTCGTGCCGTACCTCCGGTCGGACACCGCCCGGGTCCATCTGTCGTCCCTGCGCCACGCGGTGGAGGCGGTGCGCGCGGCCGGCGCCGTGGCCGAGCAGTGGCTGGAGTTCAAGCGCGACCGCCCGGAGGAGGCCGGCTGGATCGAGGAGGGGCTCGGTCGGCCCGGTGGGGCGGGCGACGACGCGTGCCATCCCGAACTCCGCACGAGCGTCGAGAACGCCCTCGGCGACTGGCGCACCGAGTTGGACGGCGTCTTCGCACACGGCGGCGACAGCGGTGGTGCGCTGTCCCTGCCCGACCGCTGCCTGTTGCTCTCCCTCGCCCTCCACCGGGTCGCGCCGGCCGCCAGGATCTCGCGGGACGCCCGCGCCTTGGAGGAGTTGATCGCCAAGAAGGACCGGACGCACGCTCCGACGAACCTCGGTCAGGTCTTCGCCGGGCGCGGACTTCGGCAGCGGCTCACCGCGCTGCACGCGACGGTGAGTTCCCAGGACATCGTCTCGCTCAGTCGTCCTGGCTACGGCCAGGCCGTCCTCACGTACGTCTGGGACAACTACGAGGACATGCGGTCCGTCCTGCTGGAGTGGCTGATCGCGACCGCCCCGGCCGAGCGGGGCGAGGCGGACAAGAGCGTCTCCGCCCTGACCACGCTGGCGGCCCGGCACCGGGCGCCGACGGTTCTGACCGAGATCCGCGACACCGCCCACGAGTCCGGGCGGTCGGACATGTGCGCGGCCGTCATGGCACGCGTGCTCGGGGACGCGGGGATGGAGCGGGCCGCGTGGGCCCGGCTCTACGACTGGGCCGACGACCGCCGCCACGGGACGCAGTCCGTGGTGGTCGAGGTGGCGGAGCACGTCCTGAGTGCCGAGGACCCCGGGGGCAGGGGGCACCGCAAGGCTATGACGCGGCTGCGTCGGGTCGCCTCGACTTCGCGGGACCAGTCCCTCCTCGGCAGTGTCCTGGCCATCTTCCGTCGTCTCGGCCACCGGGAGGCGGGACGGAACCTGCTGCTCTCCGAGGTACTGCGCTGGCGCGAGAAGAAGGCCGCCCGATCCGGGAAGATCGCCATGCTGGCGCTGATGGGCCAGCTCGACGGCCCGTGGCCCTGGATGCTCGGTACGGCCAACGAGAAGGCTCGCACCGAGATCGACGAAGGCCTGCGGGACCTCCTGGCGGACCCGCAGTTCGAGCCCCGGGCGGTCACGGCCATCTGCGCGTGGTTCGAGGCGGCGGCGACCGACACCGAGGCGTACACCGCCGTCCGGGACCGGGTCGTACCCGCGCTGGGCGGGCACTCGTCGCGGGACGCCGGAATCGACTTCTTCCGCCAGGTCGACCGACTGGCCCTGCCCGACGGCACCCAGGTCGGCGATGACGTCTGGGCCTCGTTGGTCCGGCTGCGGTGACCTGAGGCCCGCTCACTGCGGGCAGCTGACGGGTGACAGATTTCGAAATCTGTCATCTGTTCGCTGTCGGCTGTCCTCTGCAGGCCGTCCGCCGCCTGTCGTTCGCCGTCAGGCCAGGTCGACGCCCGGGTAGAGCGGGTACGGGGTGAGCAGGTCGGCGGCGCGCTTGGCGGTGGCGTCGCGGAGGGCGGCGTCCAGGGTGTAGGCGGCCTTGGACGGGGAGCCCTTGGCGGTGGTGGTGGGGGCGGTGGCGGTCAGGACGGTGTGGATCAGGTCGGCGATCTCGTCCATCTCGGCGGTGCCGAGGCCGCGGGTGGTGAGGGCCGGGGTGCCGAGGCGGACGCCCGAGGTGTACCAGGCGCCGTTCGGGTCCTGCGGGACGGAGTTGCGGTTGGTGACGATGCCCGAGTCGAGCAGGGCCGCCTCGGCCTGGCGGCCGGTCAGACCGTAGCCGGAGACGTCGGCAAGGACCAGGTGGTTGTCGGTGCCGCCGGTGACCAGCTTGCCGCCTCGGCGCAGCAGGCCCTCGGCCAGCGCCCGGGCGTTGGCGACGACGGCGCGGGCGTACGCCTGGAACTCGGGGCGGCGGGCCTCCGCGAGGGCGACCGCCTTGGCGGCCATGACGTGCGAGAGCGGGCCGCCGAGCACCAGCGGGCAGCCGCGGTCGACGTGCTCGGCCAGTTCGGACTGGCACAGCACCATGCCGCCGCGCGGTCCGCGCAGGGACTTGTGGGTGGTGGTGGTGACGATGTGGGCGTACGGGACCGGGTCGTGGTCACCGGTCAGCACCTTGCCCGCGACCAGGCCGGCGAAGTGCGCCATGTCGACCATGAGGGTCGCGCCGACCTCGTCCGCGATCTCGCGTATCCTGCGGAAGTCCACCAGCCGCGGGTAGGCGGAGTAGCCGGCCACGATGATCAGCGGGCGGAACTCGCGGGCGGTCTCGCGCAGCGCGTCGTAGTCGATCAGGCCGGTGGCCGGGTCGGTGCCGTAGCTGCGCTGCTCGAACATCTTGCCCGAGATGTTGGGCCGGAAGCCGTGGGTGAGGTGGCCGCCGGTGTCCAGGGACATGCCGAGCATCCGCTGGTTGCCGAGCTCCTGGCGCAGTCGCGCCCAGTCCTCGTCGGTGAGGTCGTTGACGTTGCGCACCGCGGCGCGCTCCAGGGCCGGGCTCTCGACCCGCTGGGAGAGGACGGCCCAGAAGGCGGTGAGGTTGGCGTCGATGCCGGAGTGCGGCTGGACGTAGGCGTGGTCGGCGCCGAACAGCTCGCGGGCGTGCTCGGCGGCGATGCTCTCGACGGTGTCGACGTTGCGGCAGCCCGCGTAGAAGCGGCGGCCGACGGTTCCCTCGGCGTACTTGTCGCTGAGCCAGTTGCCCATGGTGAGCAGGACGGCCGGGGAGGCGTAGTTCTCGCTGGCGATCAGCTTGAGCGAGGCGCGCTGGTCCGCGAGTTCCTGTCCGATGGCGGCGGCGATCCGCGGTTCGACGCCGGCGACCACGTCGAGGGCGCTGCGGAAGGCGGTGTCGGCCGCGGCGGAGGCGGCGGTGTGGGGCTGCTGGGCCATGGCGGTCTCCTGGTGGGGATTGCGGGGGCCCAGGCGCTCGGCAACTTCACGTGAGGGTTCACGGGGCCGCTTCCCGATGGTTGATTCCATCCCTACGCGCCAGTTGCGGCCCACCGGGATCGTACCAACCCCCGAGGGACTGTGGCGGAGGTCTCAGAATGCGGAACGGGTGGCCCGCTTCATCCTGCTTTGTCCGTTCTATTGCAACGCCGGTGTTTCGGCGAAATGAAGCCGCCACATTTCCCGAAACAGTTCCGCAGGAATGGCTCGAACGAGCCCCGAAGGTGATTTGCGGAACCTCGTAAGCATCCGATCAAATGTCGCCCGAACGGCCCCCGGGAAACCTCCGGCGGCCGCACCGGAAATGCACACCAGCGCACCCTCACCCATGGGGCGGCGGAGAATTCGGGGGTTACGCCTCATGGCAGTGGTCGACACCGGCCCAAGCACCGGCGCGGGCATGGACCCGGGCACCGCCCCGGGCACCGCCCCGGACACGGCGGCAGGGCCCGCGCCCGCAGCCCCCGAGCCGCTCCGCCGGATCCTGCGGGACCGGGTCGGCACCGCCGCCCTGGCCGTGGTGGTGCTGTTCCTGCTGCTCGCCCTCGGCGCCCCGCTGGTCGCAGCGCTGTACGGGAAGAACCCGGTCGACCACTACGGCCAGAACGTTCCCGGCCTGCTCAGCGACGGTGGTCTGCCGATGCTGCCGAACGGCGGCATCTCCGGGGACTTCTGGTTCGGCCTGGAGCCCGGTCTCGGCCGGGACGTGTTCACCCAGCTGCTGTACGGCATCCGCACCTCGCTGCTGATCGCCTTCGCGGCCGCCACGGTGACCACCACGCTGGGGGTGCTCGCCGGTGTCGCGGTGGGCTACCTCGGTGGGGTCACGGACCGGCTGTTCGGATTCCTCGCCAATGTGCTGCTGGCCTTTCCCACGCTGCTCCTGCTGCTCGCGCTCAGCCCGGTGATCCAGTCCCGGCTGGTCGACCCGGGCACCGCGGAACCGGAGTGGATGCAGTTCCTGGTGCTGGTCCTGGTTTTCTCGGCGTTCGGCTGGATTCCGCTCGCGCTTTCCCTGCGAGCCGCCGTCCGCTCGCTCCGGGAAAGGGATTTCGTGCAGTCCGCGCGGGCCCAGGGTGCGAGCCGATTCCATGTCGTCGTCCACGAACTGCTGCCGAATGTCCGCTCGCAGCTGCTGGTGCACGCCACCATGGCGGTCCCGACGTTCGTCGCGTCCGAGGCCGCGCTGTCCTTCCTCGGCGTCGGCGTCACCGAGCCGGTCCCGGACTGGGGGCGGATGATCGCGCGCGGCTCCGAGGTCTTCCAGGCCGACCCCACCTACATGGTGTTCCCCGGAGTGGCGCTGCTGCTGTTCGTCATCGCCTTCAACCTGCTCGGCGACGCCGTCCGGGACGCGCTGGACCCGCGTGTCGGCGGCGCCCGCTGAAGGCTCTCACCGGGCACTGCCCGCTGAAGCCCCTCGTCTGCTCCCCTTCCGTTCCCCCCCTTTCAATCCCCTCTTTCATTCACCCCTTTTCGTCAACCCGAGCCCGTCCCGGCACGATCCGCCGGGACAAGGAGAGATTCGCCATGCGCTGGACCAGACCGTCCCTCGCCGTCGTCGCCACCGTCCTGCTGGCGACCTCCTGCTCGGCCGGCGCGGGCAGCACCGCGGGATCCGGCGGTACCGCCGGGGCCTCCGCCAAGGAGACCTCCCCGCTGACCGCCGTGCTCGGCAGCGAGCAGGAGAGCGCCGGCCCGGCCCCGGCCGTCCCCGGCGCCCGCGCCGGCGGCACGGTGAACGTGTACAACAGCGTCGAGTTCCGCCACCTCGACCCGCAGAAGGTCTACGCGGGCGCCACCTACAACGCCTCGCTGCTCTGGGGCCGCCAGCTGACCCAGTACCAGGTCGTGGACGGCAAGGCCAAGCTGGTCGGCGACCTGGCCACCGACACCGGCACCCCGACCGACGGCGGGCGCACCTGGACGTACCGGCTCAAGGCGGGCGTCGCCTGGGAGGACGGTCAGCCGATCACCGCCGGGGACGTCAAGTACGGCATCGAGCGCACCTTCGGCAAGGGCTACGAGGTCGGCCCGCCGTACTGGCCGCAGTGGCTCACCGGCGAGGCGAGCTACGAGGCGGCGCGCGCCAAGTACGCGGGCCCGCAGGCCGGCGACCTGGACGCGATCGAGACGCCGGACGAGCGCACCATCGTCTTCCACTTCCCGCAGCCGCAGGCCGACGTCCCGTACATGGCCGCGCAGTCCTCCTCCTCTCCGGTGCGCCGGGACAAGGACACCGGGACGGACTACGACCGGCTGCCGTTCGCGACCGGCCCGTACCGGATCGTCGAGCACGTCCAGAACACCCGCATGGTGCTGGAGCGCAACCCCGCCTGGAAGCCCGAGACCGACCCGATCCGCAGCCAGTACCCGGAGAAGTTCGTCTTCACGTACGGCAAGGAGGCGCTCAACCTCAACCAGGAGATCCTCTCCGGCCGGGACGGCGGCGCCAACGCCACCACCGCGTCCGACACCCTCTCCGCCGAGCTGTACCAGACCACCGACACCGACCCGAAGGCCAAGGACCTGGTCGTCTCCGGTCGGCAGGGCGCCTTCGTCACCCAGCTGATGATCAACAACGAGCGGGTGCCGGACGTCGAGGTCCGCAAGGCGCTGCACCTGGCCTACCCGCGCCAGCAGGCCCGTCAGGTCCAGGGCGGCGCCCGCACCGGCGAGCTGGCCACCACGCTCAGCTCGCCCGCGCTGATCGACTACCAGAAGTACGACCTCTACCCGGCCAGGCCCGAGGGTGACCCGGAGGCCGCGAAGGCCGCGCTCGCCAAGGCCAAGCAGGCGCCCGGCAGCCTGACCTACGCGTACCGGAACACCCCGACCGGGCAGCGCGTCGCGCAGGTGCTGGTCGAGGGCTTCGGCAAGGCCGGGATCACCGTCGTGCCCAAGCCGGTCGACCCCAAGGCCTTCCTGGACGAGGTGCACCGCGCCGACTCCCCGTACGACCTGTTCGAGGAGACCAGCTCGGTCGACTGGCCGACCCCGTCCACCCTCGTCCCCTTCTCCTTCGACGGCCGGGCCGGCAGCGACATCAACTCCGCGCGCTACCGCAACCCGGAGGTCGACAAGGAGATCGACCGGATCAACCAGATCGGCGAGCCCCGCGCCAAGGCCAAGGAGCTGTACGCGCTGGAGCAGACCGTGATGAAGGACGTGCCGGTGCTGCCGTTCGCCTACCCGACCGTCAACCAGCTGCGCGGCAGCAACGTCGGTGGGGCGTTCATCCACCCGATCTACGGGACGGTCTCGCTGGCCTGGCTGTACCTGAAGTCCTGACGGCCGGGGCCCGCTCCCGCCCCCCGGGTTCCTCGGTGGAACGGGGGCGGGCCCCTTCGTCCTCGCTTCATCGCCCTTCTTCGCTTCTTCCACCTTCTTCCGCCCGTCTCCTTCCAACACCTCCCCCGTCACGTCGACCCCGGATCGGCCATGCTCTCCTTCGTCCTGCGGCGGACCGCCCAGGCCCTCGCGGTCCTGGTCGCGGTCTCCGCCGCCGCCTTCGCCCTCTTCTACGCCGCGCCCGCCGACCCGGCCCGCGCCGCCTGCGGCCCGCGCTGCGACAGCGGGCAGGTCGCGGCGGTCCGCCAGAGCATGGGCCTGGACCAGCCGCTGCTCACCCAGTACACCGACTACCTGGTCGGGGTCGTCGCCGGGCGGGACATCGGCGACGTGGACGGCTCGACCATCCACTGCGACGCCCCGTGCCTCGGCTACTCCTACCGGCTGCACCAGCCGGTCACCGAGGCGCTGGCCGACCACCTGCCCGTCACCCTCTCGCTGACCGCCGGGGCGCTCGCCGTCCTGCTGGTGTTCGGCCTCGGCAGCGGGTTCGTCTCCGCGCTGCGGCACGGGCGGCGGACCGACCGACTGCTGTCGGGCTTCACCCTGGTCGGCGCGAGCGTGCAGATCTACTTCCTCGGGTACGTCGCGCAGTGGCTGCTGGTGTACTCCACCGGGCTGCTGCCGCTGCCCTCCTACACCGCGCCGGCCGACGACCCGGCCGCCTGGGCGGGCGGGATGCTGCTCCCCTGGCTCGTCCTCGGCTTCGTCAACTCGGCCGTGTTCGCCCGGCTCTCGCGCTCGCAACTGCTGGAGACGATGAACGAGGAGTACGTCCGCACGGCCCGCGGCAAGGGCCTGGGACGGCTGCACGCCCACCTCAAGTACACCTCGCGCGGCGCCGCCGGGCCGCTGGTGCAGCTGATCGGGCTGGAGGCCGGGGCGCTGCTCGGCGGGGCCGTGATCACCGAGACGGTGTTCGGGCTGAACGGGGTCGGGCGGTTCGCCGCGGAGGCCGTCGGCGGGCAGGACCTGCCCGCCGTGGTCGGCGCGGTGCTGCTGGCCGCCTGCTTCATGGTGCTGTTCGTCGCGCTGGCCGACCTCGCGGTCGCCTGGCTCGACCCGCGTGTCCGGCTGAGCTGATGGGGAGTCCGTCGATGAGATCCACTGTTCCGGGAGACGGCGTGAAGACCACCTCGGCGAAGGCCGTTGAAGGGCCGGCCGCCTCGGCGAAGACCGCCGAGGGACGAGCCGCCTCCGCGAACGCCGTTGAGGGGCCGGCCGCCGTGGCGAGGGCCACTGGGGCGAAGGCCTCCGGGGCGACGGGCGTCGAGCCCGTGCTGAGCGTCCGCGACCTGAGCGTCGCCTTCGCCGACCCGCGCGGCGGCGCGCCGGTGACCGCCGTCCGGGGCCTGTCGTTCGACCTCGCGCCGGGTGAGGTCCTGGGCCTGGTGGGCGAGTCGGGCTCCGGCAAGTCGACCGTCGGGCTCGCCGTCCTCGGCCTGCACGACCCGCGCACCACCACCGTCACCGGCTCGATCAGGCTGGGCGGGCAGGAGGTGGTCGGCGCCGAGGAGTCCGCGCTGCGCGGGGTGCGGGGCGGGACGGCCGCGCTGGTCTTCCAGGACGCGCTCACCTCGCTCAGCCCCTTCCACGGTGTGGGCGCCCAGCTCGCCGAGATGTACCGGCTGCACCACCCGGGCGCGGGCCGGGCCGAGGCGGGCCGGCGGGCGGGCGAGATGCTCGACCGGGTGGGCATCCCGGCGGCCAGGGCCCGCGACTTCCCGCACCAGTTCTCCGGTGGCATGCGCCAGCGCGTGATGATCGCGATGGCCCTGATGAACGACCCCCGGCTGATCATCGCGGACGAGCCGACCACCGCCCTGGACGCCCGCGTCCAGCGGCAGGTCCTGGACCTGCTCGGCGAGTTGCAGCGCGAGCACGGGACGGCGGTACTGCTGGTCAGCCACGACCTGGGCGTGGTCGCCGGAACGACGGACCGCACGCTGGTGCTGCGCGGCGGGGTCGGGATCGAGTCCGCGCCGACCGCCGAGCTGCTGTCCGCACCGCGCGAGCCGTACACCCGGGCACTGGTGGGCGCGGCGCTCCGGCTGGACTCGGTACCGGGCACCGCCCTGCCGACGGTCGACGAGCCGGCGCCGTCCCGGACGTTCCGGCCGCGGACCGTCCGGCGTCCCGAGCGCTGGCTGGTCGAGGTGGAGGACCTGTCCGTGCACTTCCCCGGGCGCCGGCGCTTCCCCGGCCTGCGGGCCGAACCGGTCCGGGCGGTCGAGGGGGTCGGCCTGCGGATCGCCCCCGGCGAGACGCTCGGGCTGGTCGGCGAGTCCGGCTCCGGCAAGTCCACCACCTCACGGGTCCTGGCCGGGCTGCAACGGCCCACCGGCGGACGGGTGTCGTACGACGGGCAGGACGTCACCCGGCCGGACCGGGAGCTGCGCAAGCGGCTCAGCCGGGAGGTCCAGCTGGTCTTCCAGGACCCGTACGCCTCGCTCAACCCGCGCCGGACCATCGCCCGGACCCTGGACACCCCGCTGCGCCTGCACACCTCGCTGAGCCCGGCCGAACGGCGGGAGCGCTCGGCCGAGTTGCTGGAGCAGGTCGGGCTGGAGGCCCGGCACCTGGACCGCTACCCGCACGAGTTCTCCGGCGGACAGCGCCAGCGGATCGGCATCGCCCGGGCGCTCGCCCCGCAGCCGCGCCTGATCATCGCCGACGAGCCGGTCTCCGCGCTCGACGTGTCGGTACAGGCCCAGGTGCTCAACCTGCTGATGGAGCTGCGCGAACGGCTCGGCGTCGCCTTCCTGTTCGTCTCCCACGACCTCGCGGTGGTACGGCACTTCTGCGACCGGGTGGCGGTGATGCACCGGGGCCGGCTGGTCGAGTCCACCGACCGGGACCGGCTGTTCGAGGCGCCGCACACCGAGTACACACGGGAGCTGCTGGCGGCGGTGCACTGAGCGGTGCACTGAGCGGTGCACTGAGATGATCGAGGCCCGTCGGACGGGATCGGACCCGTCGGACGCCATCGGAGAGGTGCAGCGACGATGTCCACCAGCAGCGACCGGACGACCGTGGACGAGGAACTCGTGGAGGCGGCCCTGGAGGTCGCACGGCGGTACGCGCGGGGCGACAACCACACCGTGGCGGCCGCGGGCCGCAATGCCGACGGGCGGATCGTCACCGCGCTGAACGCCTACCACTTCACCGGCGGGCCGTGTGCCGAGCTGGTGCTCATCGGCGCGGCGGCCGGCCAGGGGGCGTACGAGCTCACCACCGTGGTGGCCGTGGGCGACCGGGAACGCGGGGTGATCCCGCCGTGCGGGCGGTGCCGGCAGGTGCTGCTGGACTACTTCCCCGAGGTGGGGGTCATCGTCGGGCGGGGGCCGGAGCTGCGCACCGTGCCGGTGTCGGCCCTGCTGCCGGGGGCGTACGTCTGGGCCGACCACCAGGAGGAGTGAACGGAAGGTCGTGCACCCTTCGTTCGGCTGCGCCGCTCCGGCTCGAGGCGCTAGCGTGCAGGCGGTGTGACGTAGGAGACCCGGGCAAGGAATCACCAACCGAGGGGGCACATTTGTCGGACGACCTGCTCATCGCAAAGATCAACCACGGCTTCGATCACCTCGACGCCGACGGCGACGGCCTGCTCACCGAGCGGGATCACGTCCTGATGGGCCTCTCGGTGGCCCGCTCGCTCGGCCACCAGGAGGGTTCCGAGGCGGAGGCCGTGATAGTGCGCGCCTACCTGACGACCTGGCACGACCTGCACCTCGCCCGGCTGCCCGCCGGCACCGAGGCGATCACCCGCCAGCAGTTCGTCGCCTCGACCGGCTCGCTCGCCGACGACCCGGAGGCCGCGCAGGACATCCTCGGCGCACTCGCCCGCGCCTTCCTCGCCGTCGCCGACGCCGACCGCAGCGGGACGGTGGACGCCGGCGAGTTCTTCGTCTTCCAGCGCGGCCACTTCGTCGGCCTCTCCCGCGACGACGCCGACGAGGCCTTCCGCCACCTCGACGCCGACGGCGACGGCGTGCTCTCCGCGGCCGAGTTCACCAACGCGATCATCGAGTTCTGGACCAGCCGCGACCCGGACGCGCCCGGCAACTGGTGGACGGGCAGGGCGCCGCACTCCTTCTGAGCCGAACGTCGGGCGGCAGGCCAGGGGGATCGTCCCGGTCGGAAGGCCGGGACGGCCGGTTCGGCCGGTTCAGGCGGTTCGGCCGGTTCAGGCGGTTCGGCCGGTTCAGGCGGTTCGGCCGCTTCAGGCGGTTCAGCCGGTTCAGCCGGTTCAGCCGGGACGACCGCTTCAGCCGGTTCAGCCGGCCTGACGTTCCCGGCGGGGCTGACGTTCCCGGCGGGCCGGACTCCCGGCGCCCGACGAGCGGCCCGGACGCCGCCGGCTGACGCTCACCACCAGGCAGACGCCCGCCACCACGATCGCGCCGCCCGCGAGGGTCGGGCCGGTCAGCGGCTCGGCCAGGATCAGCCAGCCCAGCAGCACCGCGACCACCGGGTTCACGTACGCGTAGGTGGCCACCAGGGTCAGCGGCGCGGCGCGCAGCAGCCAGGCGTACGCGGTGAAGGCGAGCAGCGAGCCGAACAGCACCAGGTAGGCGAGGGCCAGCCAGGACCGGCCGGAGATCGCCCCGAGGTCCAGCCCGTGCTGCTCACCGCGGCCCAGTCCGACCAGCAGGTTGCCGAGGCCGCCGGCCAGCATCTGGAAGGCGCTCGCGGCGAGCACGTTGCCGGGCATCGGGATCTTCTTGCTCACGAAGGAGCCGGTCGCCCAGAGCAGGGTGGCGCCGATGATCAGGATCACGCCGCCCGGCTCGATCGACCCGCCGATCGCGGGGGCCGACAGGACGCCGAGGCCGACCAGTCCGAGCAGCACCCCGGCCAGCTCGGCGGGCCTCGGGCGCTCTCCGCCGAACGCCGTCAGCACCACCATCCACAGCGGGACCGCGGCCACCAGCAGGGCGGCCAGGCCGGAGGGGACGGAGGTCTCGCCCAGGACCACCATGCCGTTGCCGCCGGTCAGCAGCAGCAGGCCGACCAGGGCGGAGGAGGCCAGCTGTCGCCGGGTCACCTTCAGGCCGGCCGGGCCCTGGCGCACCAGGAGGTAGCCGGCCAGCAGCAGGCCGGCGGTGAGGAAGCGGGCACTGGCGGAGAGGAAGGAGGGCATCGTCTCCACGACGACCCGGATCGCCAGGTAGGTCGAGCCCCAGACGACGTAGACCACGAGGAGGGCGAGCCAGACCGCGCCGCCGAGACGGGCGGCGGGGCCGGCGTCGGTGGGCGGGGTGGGGGTCGTGGCTGCCTTGGTCATGGCCTTGCTCTTCGCTTCGGTGGCGGCGGCAGCAGGGATGCCGGGGGTGTCGGGGGTGTCGGGAGCCGAGCCGGGGGTAGCGGCCGGTTGGGAGGGTGAAGCGGGCGATGTCATGCGTGTCCCCCTTGGACGGTACTGGCCGAACATCCGACATGACAGCGCATGGACGGCCCGGCGCGCCAGTCGGTATCAGAAGTCGGACCGCAGGACGTACCGTGGGCGCTCCCCGACGAGGAGGTCGAACCCGTGTCCGCATCCGAGGAGGCCCTGCCGTTCTTCGTGTACGGCACTCTGCGCAGCGGCGGCCGCAATCATGCCGTCCACCTGGCCGGACGGTACGCCGAGATCCGGCCGGCGGTACTGGAGGGCGCCGCGCTGCACGAGGGCCCCGGCTTCCCGTACGCGGTTGCGGATCCGGCGCCCGGGCGCCGGATCCTGGGCGAGCTCGTCACCGTACGCCCGGGCGCGTACGCCGGAGCCCTGGCGGCGCTGGACCGGCTGGAGGACTGCCGGGCGGACGGGACCGGGCTGTATGTGCGGCGACGGCTGACGGTACGGACGGCGACGGGCGAGCCGCGCGAGGCCTGGGTCTACCTCGCCGGACCGAGAGCCGAGGCGCGGCTGCGGGAGCAGCCGGCGCTGATCGAGTCGGGGGACTGGGAGGCGGGTGACAGATGACAGCGAACAGAGTTTGAAATCTGTTCGCTGTCATCTGTCATCTGAAATCTGTCGCCTGTCACTTGTCGGTTGTCGGCCGTCGGCCGTCGCCTGTCGGTTGTCATCCGCCACCGAACCTCCCACAGACCGCCAGGTAGGCTGCCCCGGCCAGTGAGTTTTCCTGCTCATCGGCCCATCGAACGACGAGGAGCCACCCGGTGCCCGAGCTGCCACCCCCGATCACCGTCGTCGGGATCGGGGCCGACGGCTGGCCCGGCCTCGCGGTCGGCTCCCGGGCCGCGCTCCGGGAGGCCGAGGTCGTCGTCGGCGGGCCCCGCCAACTGGACCTGCTCCCCCGCGACGAGGTCACCGCCGAACGCGTCCCCTGGCCATCCCCGCTGCGCCCCGCCGTCCCCGGGCTGGTCGCCACCCACGCCGGCCGCCGCATCGCCGTGCTGGCCAGCGGCGACCCGATGTTCTACGGCATCGGCCGCACCCTCGCCGAGACCGTCGGCGCCGAGCGCCTGCGCGTCCTGCCGCACCCCTCCTCCGTCTCCTACGCCTGTGCCCGGCTCGGCTGGCCGCTGGAGGCCACCGAGGTCGTCAGCCTGGTCGGCCGACCGCTGGACTCCCTCGCCCTCGCCCTCCACCCCGGCCGCCGCCTGCTGGTGCTCAGCGCCGACGCCGCCACCCCGGCCGCCGTCGCCGAACTGGTCACCACCCGCGGTTACGGCACCGCCCGCCTGCGGGTGCTCGAACAGCTCGGCGCCCCCGCCGAACGCCACCTGGACGGACCCGCCGACGGCTGGCCGCACCCGCCCGGCGACCCGCTGAACGTCATCGCCGTCGACCTCGGCGACGGCCCCCGCACCTCCGTCGTCCCCGGCCTGCCCGACACCGCGTACGAGAGCGACGGCCAGCTCACCAAGCGCCACGTCCGCGCCGCGACCCTCGCCACGCTGGCCCCGTCCCCCGGCGAACTGCTCTGGGACGTCGGCGGCGGCTCGGGCTCGATCGCGATCGAGTGGCTGCGCGCCCACCGCGACTGCCAGGCCGTCAGCGTCGAGCGCGCCCCGGTGCGGGCCGAGCGGATCGCCCGCAACGCCGCCGCGCTCGGGGTTCCCCGGCTCCGTGTGGTGACCGGCCCCGCTCCGGCCGCGCTCGCCGAACTCCCCACCCCCGACGCCGTGTTCATCGGCGGCGGCCTCACCGCACCCGGCCTGCTGGACGCCTGCTGGTCCGCGTTGCGGCCCGGCGGTCGGATCGTCGCCAACACCGTGACGCTGGAGTCCGAGGCGCTGCTGGCCGAGTGGTACCGGCGTCACGGCGGGGAACTCGTCAAACTCGCCGTCGCCCACGCCGTCCCGGTGGGCGGTTTCACCGGGTGGCGCCAGGCCATGCCGGTCACCCAGTGGTCGGCCGTCAAGCCCGGCGATGTCAAGCCCGGCGATGTCAAGCTCGACACCGCCGAACCCGACACCGCCGAGCCCGCCGCAGTGTTCAACACCCCTCAGGAGAACGCCTCGTGACCGTCCACTTCATCGGAGCAGGCCCGGGCGCGGCCGACCTGATCACCCTGCGCGGCCAGCGCATCCTGGCCCGCGCCGAGGTCTGCCTGTACGCGGGCAGCCTGGTCCCGCGCGAGCTGCTGGACGAGTGCCCGCCCGGCGCCCGACTGATCGACACCGCGCAGCTCAACCTGGACCAGATCACCGCCGAGCTGGTCGCCGCCCACGAGGCCGGCCAGGACGTGGCCCGGCTGCACTCCGGCGACCCGTCCGTCTTCTCCGCCGTCGCCGAGCAGATGCGCCGCCTGGACGCGGCCGGCGTGCCGTACGAGGTGGTCCCCGGCGTGCCCGCCTTCGCCGCCGCCGCGGCAGCGCTGAAGCGGGAGTTGACCGTCCCGACCGTCGGCCAGACCGTCATCCTCACCCGGATCGCCAAGCGCGCCACCCCGATGCCCGAGGGCGAGGACCTCGCCACCCTCGGTCGCAGCGGCGCCCTGCTGGTGCTGCACCTGGCCGCCTCGTACGTGGACGACGTGGTCGAGCAACTACTCCCGCACTACGGCGCCGACTGCCCGGCCGCCGTGGTCGCGATGGCCAGCCGCCCCGACGAGCTGGTGCTGCGCGGCACCGTCGGGGACATCGCCGAGCAGGTCAAGGCGGCGGGCGTGGTCCGCACCGCCGTCATCATCGTCGGCCGCACGCTGGCCGCCGAGCAGTTCCGCGACAGCCACCTCTACTCGGCGGAACGCGAGCGACCGCACGAGCCCTGCGGCGCCTGATGCGGCACGTCCTGATCCTCGGCGGAACCACCGAAGGGCGGACGCTGGCCGCCGAACTCGCCCCGACCGCACTCGCCCCGACCGCACTCCGGGTCACCAGCTCGCTGGCCGGCCGGGTCGCCCGGCCGCGGCTGCCCGCCGGGGAGGTGCGGATCGGCGGCTTCGGCGGGCCGGAAGGACTGGCGGACTGGCTGCGCGCGGAACGCGTGGACGCGGTGGTGGACGCCACCCACCCGTTCGCCGCCGGAATCTCGCGGAACGCCGCCCTCGCGGCCGCCGCCACCGGCGTCCCCCTGCTGGTGCTGCGCCGCCCCGGCTTCACCCGGGTCGACGGCGACCGCTGGCTCCCCGCCCCCTCCCTCGCCGCGGCGGCCGAACTGCTGCCCCGGCGCGGGGAACGGGTCTTCCTCACCATCGGCCGGCAGGGCGTCGCCGCCTTCGCCCACCTGGACGGGGCCCACTTCCTCGCCCGGTCGGTGGACCCGCCCGAGCCTCCGTTGCCGCCCTCGTGCGAAGTCCTGCTGGACCGCGGGCCGTTCACGATCGAGGGCGAGGAGGCACTGCTGCGGGGGCGCGGCATCGACATCCTGGTCACCAAGGACAGCGGCGGCGCCGCGACCGCCCCCAAGCTGACCGCCGCCCGCGGACTCGGCCTGCCCGTCATCATCGTGGAGCGTCCTCCGGTGCCGGACGGCGTCCCGGTCACACCCGACGTCCCGGGCGCACTGCGCTGGCTGGAGCAACTGCGGTAGGGGGTCCGGCCGTTGACGCTCCCACCAGGCCGCTGAACCGGGCCGGGCCGGACTGGGCCGCGGATAATGCGGGGCGGGCCCGTCGGATGGCGGGCAGGATGGCGCGATGACCGATGATCAGCGCACCCAGACTCCCCGCACCGCCGACGAACGCACCACTCTGGCAGGCTTCCTGGACTACCAGCGCGCCACTCTGGCGATGAAGTGCGAGGGCCTCACCCCGGAGCAGCTCCGCACCCGCGTGTTGGAGCCGTCCGGGCTCTGCCTGCTCGGGCTGGTCCGCCACCTGGCCGAGGTGGAGCGCAGCTGGTTCCGCAACGTCCTCGACGACGAAGGCGCGCCCGGTTTCTGGAAGCACCCGGACGGTTCCTTCGCCGAGTTCGACGCCGACACCGCCGACCCCGACGAGGCCTTCGCGATCTGGCGCCGCGAGTGCGACCACGCCAGGGAACTCGTCGCCGCCGCGGAGTCGTTGGACGTCCTGGGCCGCTACGGCGAAGAGGTCTTCTCGCTCCGCTGGATCCTCACCCACATGATCGAGGAGTACGCCCGCCACAACGGCCACGCGGACCTCCTCCGCGAACACCTCGACGGCACCACCGGCGAGTAGCAGCGAAGAGCGCCGAACGGCGCCGAAGAGCGTCGAGCAGCACCGAGCAGCCCCCCGAGAACAAGGAGCGAGCAGGCAGTGCGCACCCGCCAGAAGGAACGCGAGACTCCCGGGCCGTCCGAGCCCTGGAACGAGATCGTCCCCGGGCTCTGGATGGGCGGGCACTACTACACCCCGCCCGGCGGCGAGCTGGAACTCGCGATCGTGAGGGCGGAGTTCGACCTGGTGGTCAGCCTGTTCACGCTCCCCGGGCACGGCCCGGCGCCGGAGGTGGAGCACGTCGTCCGGGAGGTGCCCGACGGCCCGCTCTCCCCCGGTCAGCTGCTCGCCGTCCAGGAGGCGGCCGAGCTCACCGCGTCCGCCGTCCGCCGGGGCCGGCGGACGCTGGTGCGCTGCCACTCCGGGTACAACCGCTCGGGCCTGGTGGTGGCGCAGGCGCTGGTCGGCCTCGGGCACGAGTGCGGCGAGGCGGTCCGGCTGGTCCGGGAGCGACGCTCGCCCTGGGCACTGAACAACCCGGTGTTCGTGGACTACCTGAACACCGGGTTGGAGGTCGCCGTACTGCTGACCGGCCTCGACGGGTGAGGCCGGTCAGTGGCCCGTCGGCCGGTCAGATGTCGCGGAAGGTCTCGATCCGGGCGCCGATGGAGTTGAGGCGCTCGGCGAGGTCCTCGTAGCCGCGGTTGATGACGTAGACGTTGCGCAGCACGGAGGTGCCCTGGGCGGCGAGCATGGCGAGCAGGATGACCACGGCGGGGCGCAGGGCCGGCGGGCACACCATCTCGGCGGCGCGCCAGCGGGTGGGGCCCTGGACCAGCACGCGGTGCGGGTCGAGGAGCTTGACGTCGGCGCCGAGGCGGGTCAGCTCGGTCAGGTAGATCGCGCGGTTGTCGTACACCCAGTCGTGGATCATCGTGGTGCCGTGGGCGGCCGCGGCGATGGCGGCGAAGAACGGCACGTTGTCGATGTTGATGCCGGGGAACGGCATCGGGTGGATGGTGTCGATCGGCGCGGTCAGCTTGGAGGGGTGCACGGTGAGGTCGACGAGCCGGGTGCGGCCGTTGTGGGCGCGGTACTCGGGGGTGCGGTCGTAGTCGAGGCCCATGCCCTCCAGGACCGCGAGCTCGATCTCCAGGAACTCGATCGGCACCCGGCGGATGGTCAGCTCGGAGGAGGTGACGACGGCGGCGGCCAGCAGGCTCATCGCCTCCACCGGGTCCTCGGCCGGGGTGTAGTCGACGTCGCAGGTGATCTCCGGGACGCCGTGGACGGTGAGGGTGGTGGTGCCGATGCCCTCGATCCTCACGCCCAGCTTCTCCAGGAAGAAGCAGAGGTCCTGGACCATGTAGTTGGGCGAGGCGTTGCGGATGACGCTGACGCCGTCGTGCCGGGCGGCGGCCAGCAGGGCGTTCTCGGTGACGGTGTCCCCGCGCTCGGTCAGCACGATCGGGCGGTCCTGCGGGGCGCCCGGCTCGACCGAGGCGTGGTAGGCGCCGCCGGTGGTGGCGACCTCCAGGCCGAAGCGGCGCAGCGCGGTCAGGTGCGGCTGGACGGTGCGGGTGCCGAGGTCGCAGCCGCCCGCGTACGGGATGGCGAAGCGCTGGGCGCGGTGCATCAGCGGGCCGAGGAACATCAGCACGCTGCGGGTGCGGCGGGCGGCCTCGACGTCCATCGCCGCGAGGTCCAGCTCGGCGGGCGGGGTCAGTTCGAGGTCGCGGCCCTCGTTGATCCAGCGGCTCTTGACGCCGATGCTGGTGAGTACCTCGAGGATGCGGTAGACCTCCTCGATCCGGGCGACGCTGCGGATCGTGGTGCGGCCGGTGGTCAGCAGCGAGGCGCAGAGGATCGCCACGCAGGCGTTCTTGCTGCTGCGGACGTCGATCGCGCCGGAGAGCCGGGTGCCGCCGGCGACGCGCAGGTGCATCGGGCCGGAGTAGCCGAGGGAGACGATCTCGCTGTCGAGGGCTTCCCCGATGCGGGCGATCATCTCAAGGCTGACGTTCTGCTTGCCCTGTTCGATGCGGTTGACCGCGCTCTGGCTGGTTCCGAGAGCCTCTCCGAGCTGCGCCTGGGACCAGCCCCGGTGCTGGCGCGCGGTGCGGATGAGGGTGCCGATACGGGTGAGGTAGTCGCCTGTCACTCGCCAGACGATATCTCATGACTGAGATGACGACAGAATCGGGGGTCGATACAGAACTCCATTTATCCGTTTCTCACCCCGTATGAGTGTCAGTTCCTCACATCACCAGGTGATGTTGTCTCGTCGTCGTGACACTCGCGACAATGTCACGGCCCAGGCGGCGGTCGCCGTCCCGGCGGTGCCACAGCCCCGGCGGCTGTCGCCGTCCTGCGGCGTCACGGCCCCAGCGGCTCCGCGCGGCCGACGACGGTGCCCGCGCGGTCGATGCAGATGACGTCCACCGCGACCGGCGAGCCCAGCAGCACGCCGAGCGCCGTCGCCCGGGCCGCCTCGGCGACGAGGTCCCCGAGCGGCACCCCGGCGGCGCGGCACAACTGCACCGCCTCCAGGCCGGTGTTGGCGCCCGCGACCGCCTCGGCCAGCACCTCGTCCGCCCCGCCGCGGCGGGCCAGTTCGGCCAGGTACCCCTTGTCCACCTGGGAGCGCGCCGAGTGCAGGTCGAGGTGGCCGGCCGCGAGCTTGGACAGCTTGGCGAAGCCGCCCGCGATGGTCAGCCGGGGCACCGGGTGGCGCTTGAGGTACTTGAGCACGGCACCGGCGAAGTCACCCATGTCCAGCAGCGCGTCCTCGGGCAGCCCGTGCTCGGCGACCGCGACCTTCTCCGAGGTCGAGCCGGTGCAGCCGGCCACGTGGGTGCGCCCCGCCGCCCGGGCCACGTCCACCCCGCGGCGGATCGAGTCGATCCAGGCCGAGCAGGAGTACGGGACGACCACCCCGGTCGTACCGAGGATGGAGAGGCCGCCGAGGATGCCGAGCCGGGGGTTCCAGGTGGACCTGGCGATCTCCTCGCCGTGGTCGACGGAGATCTCGACCACCACGTCGCCGCTGCCGCCGTGCGCGGCGGCCACCTCGGCGACGACGTCCCGGATCATCTGCCGGGGCACCGGGTTGATCGCGGGCTCGCCGACGGGCAGTGGCAGGCCGGCCTTGGTGACCGTCCCCACCCCCGGACCGGCCCGGAACACCACGCCGGCACCGGGCTCGCCGGACCGTACGGTCGAGCGGATCAGCGCGCCGTGGGTGACGTCGGGGTCGTCGCCCGCGTCCTTGACCACTCCGGCCATGGCGGCGAGGCGCTCGCCTCCGGCGGCCGGCCACTGCACGGCGGTCGACCCGTCGGCGCCGGCGGGCCCGTCCGCGCCGGCCGGCCCGTCGGCACAGGTCGACCCGTCCGGCTCCTCGGCCCCGGTCGGCCCCGCGGCCCTCGTCAGCTCCTCGGCCGCGAGGGCGAAGGCGGGCTGCTGGCCCTTGGGGAGGGTGACGACCACCGAGTCCGGGAACTCCCCGGTGAGCAGCGCGGTGTACGCGGCCTTGGTGGCGGCGGTGGCGCAGGCGCCCGTCGTCCAGCCGGGCCGCAGGCCGCTGCTCTTCAGCTGGCCGGCCCGGCCGCCCGCTCCGGCCGCGGCTCCCACACCCGGCTCGGCTCCTGCTGCGGCCACCTGCGCCCCGTTTCCGACAGCGCCCACGCCGTCCCGCTCCGCTCGGCGGCCACCTCGGACGCCGTCGCCGATTTTCCCCCACCGGGCCGGGCGGGGCCCGACCGGGGGTGGTGGCGGGCCGCGTCGTGCGCGGCGTGGAGGCGTCTCGTGCGGGAGCTGCGCAGGGGCGCCGCCCCGCGTTCCCGAAGAGTTCTCTGCACGGGCCTCGCCCGCCGCCCCTACCAGTGAGTAATCTGGCGGTCCGCCAGAAGCGGGTTCATGACAGACGTGGGCCCGGCCGGGGTCGACTTCCCCGCCGGGCCATCAGCATGTGGGGGTTTTTGTGGCAGGGATGAATCGGCGTACGTTCCTCACCGGTACGTCGGTGGCTGCCGCCTGGTCGGCCTTGTCGCTGGGCGGCGCGCAGTTCGCCTCGGCCGCGGCGCGCGACCGGGCGCTGGCGACGACGGCCGCGCGGGCGGTCGGGGTCGCCGGGACCACGCTGGAGCAGGTGGCCACGCCGGTCGGCACCGGCGGCTACAAGCGGCTGACGGCCGGGCCCGGCTGGCCGTTGGTGGTGCGCGGCGAGCTGGCGCCGGCGACCACCGGGCGGGACGACCGCCGGACCGGCCTGGCCAGCTTCGTCCAGTTCAGCGACCTGCACCTGGTGGACACCGAGTCCCCGGTGCGCTTCGAGTACCTGGCCAAGTTCAACGGCAGCGCGTACCGGCCGCAGGAGGCCCTGAACGCCCGCGGCGTGTCGGCCCTCGTCGAGCGCGTCAACTCGCTCGCCGGCGGCCCCTACACCGGGATGCCGTTCAGCATGGTGATGGCCACCGGCGACAACACCGACAACCACGAGCTCGCCGAACTCGACTGGTACCTCAAGGTCATGGGCGGCGGCCGGCTCGCCCAGAGCACCGGTGACCTCGGCCGCTACGAGGGTGTCCAGAACTCCGGCAACGCCGCCTACTGGAACCCCGAACTCGCCTACAGCGACGGCTACAAGGCGAAGGGCTTCCCGCAGATACCCGGCTTCCTGTCGGCCGCCGGGCGTCCCTTCGACGCGCCGGGCCTGCGCACGCCCTGGTACACCACGGTCGGCAACCACGACGACAGCATCGAGGGCTCGCTGCCGGACCTCGGGCTGCTGAACGACCTGTACGCCGGCCAGTACAAGCTGGAGGGCTGCGACGACGCCACGGCCGCCCAGCTGATGGACTCGCTGCGCCGCGACCCGGCGGGCGCCGTGCTGCTGCTGGCGAAGCTGATCGCCAGCGGCGACCTGGTGCGCAAGGTCACCCCGGACGAGCGCCGCCGGCCGTTCACGCTCAAGGAGTTCGCCAAGGCCCACCTGAACCCGGCGGTCACCGGCGCCGGCCCCTACGGGCACGGCTTCACCTCGGACATGGCGAACAGCGGCAAGCTCTACTACACCTTCCGCATCTCGGAGAAGGTGGTCGGTATCAGCCTGGACACCACCAACCAGGCCGGGTTCGCCGACGGTTCGCTGGGCACCGCGCAACTGCGCTGGCTGGAGCAGCAGTTGAAGGCGCACAGCGGTCACTGGTACGACGCCGACGGGCGCAAGGTGACGGGCGGGAGCACGGACGAGCTGGTCCTCGTCTTCAGCCACCACACCAGCGGCACGATGGGCAACCTGCTGCCGGACCCGCGCAACATCTTCGAGGGGCGGCACGACGGCAACGAGCTGGTGGCGCTGCTCCAGCGCTACCCGAACGTGGTCGCGTGGGTGAACGGGCACACCCACATGAACAAGATCACGCCGCACGGGCACGCGGTGCCGGAGCGGGCGTTCTGGGAGATCAACACCGCCTCGCACATCGACTACCCGCAGCACGGGCGGATCATCGAGATCGCGGACAACGGGGACGGCACGCTCTCGCTGTTCACCACGCTGATCGAGTCCTCCGCACCGTACGGGACGGACTTCGGCAGCACCTCGGACGCCAACCTCGCCGCGCTCTACCGCGAGCTGTCGTACAACGACCCGAACGGCCGCGCGACGGCGCTGCTGGGCACGGGCACGGACCACAACACCGAGCTGCTGATCACCAAGCCGACCCGGTAGCGGGGAACCGCGGGGCGGAGAGCAGCGGCCGGAGGACGGCGAACGAATGACAGATGACAGCGAACAGATGATGAAATCTGTTCGCTGTCATCTGTCGTCCGTCAGCTGTCAGCTGACGTCCGTCGGCTGACAGCTGTCATCCGTCGCCCACCACCGGCGCCCGCTACTCCTCCGGGTACCGCCGCGGCGTCCAGACGACCTCCACGCCGCCGCCCCGCTCGACCGCCCGGGTCTGCGAGGAGCCGATCAGCAGGATGGTCCGCATGTCGACGAGCGCCGGGTCGAGTTCGCCCAGCCGGACGATCCGCACCCGCTCGGTCGGGCCGCCGACGTCGCGGGCCATCACCACCGGGGTCTCCGGCGCCCGGTACTCCAGCAGGAGGTCCCGGGCGAGGCCGACCTGGGTGGTCCGGGACTTCGAGCCCGGGTTGTACAGCGCGAGCACCAGGTCCGCCTCGGCCGCGGCCCGCAGCCGCTTCGCCACCACGTCCCAGGGCTTGAGCCGGTCCGAGAGCGACACCGTCGCGTAGTCGTGCCCCAGGGGGGCGCCGGCCCGGGAGGCGGCGGCGTGGGCTGCGGTCATCCCCGGAAGCACCCGTACCGGGACGTCCCGGTACGCCTCCTCACAGGCGACCTCCAGGACGGCGGTGGCCATCGCGAACACCCCCGGGTCGCCCGAGGAGACCACCGCGACGCGGTGCCCGCGCCGGGCGAGCTCCAGGGCGAACTCGGCGCGCTCCGACTCCACCTTGTTGTCCGAGCCGTGCCGCCGCTGCCCCGGACGCTCCGGCACCCGGTCCAGGTAGGTGGTGTAGCCGACCAGGTCGGTGGCCTCGGACAGCGCTCCGCGCGCCTCGGCGGTCAGCCAGAGCGGTCCGGCCGGCCCGGTGCCGACCACGGTCACGCTGCCGACGCCGTCCGACAGCCGGACCTCCGGCTCCAGCGGCGCCACCTTGCTCGGCAGCACCGCGACCGAGAAGTACGGCACCGTCTCGTCGTCGACCTCGGCGAGCGGGGCGATCCGCTCGCCCGCCATGAAGGCCCGCTCGACGTACTGCGCGTCCGCCAGCCGTCCCGCCCGCTCCAGGGCGCGGCGGACGGTCGGGAAGGTGCGTCCCAGCTTCATGACCACGGCCGAGTCGGCGGCCGCGATCCGCGCCGTCAGCTCCTCCTCGGGCAGCGTGCCGGGGATGACGGTGAGCGTCTCCTCGGCCTCGGTCAGCGGCTGTCCGAGCCGGGCGGCGGCCGCGCTGATCGAGGTCACGCCCGGCACCACCTCGGTCGGGTAGCGGTGCGCGAGCCGCTTGTGCATGTGCTGGTAGGAACCGTAGAAGAGCGGGTCGCCCTCGGCGAGGACCACCACGTCGCGCCCGGCGTCCAGGTGGGCGGCCAGCCGGGCGGCGGCCTCCTCGTAGAACTCGTCCAGCGCGCCCCGGTAGCCGCCCGGGTGGTCGGTGGTCTCGACGGTGAGCGGGTAGACGAGCTTCTCCTCGATCTGCCCACCCGCCAGGTACCGTTCGGCGATCGACCGCGCGATCGACCGGCCGTGCCGGGCGCTGTGGTAGGCCACCACGTCGGCCTTGCCGATGAGTTCGGCGGCGCGGACGGTCACCAGCGACGGGTCACCCGGGCCGAGCCCGACGCCGTACAGCCGACCCGTGGCGTTCTGAGGCTCCGTCACTCTACTTCGCTCGCAATCGCGTTGATGGCGGCGGCGGCGATAGCGCTGCCGCCGCGCCGGCCGCGGACCACCAGGTGTTCCAGGCCGGACGGGTGCTCGGCCAGGGCCTGCTTGGACTCGGCGGCGCCGATGAAGCCGACCGGGACGCCGATCACCGCGGCAGGCCGGGGGGCGCCCGCCTCGATCATCTCCAGCAGCCGGAACAGTGAGGTCGGCGCGTTGCCGACGGCGACCACCGCGCCCTCCAGTCGGGGCAGCCAAAGCTCCATGGCCGCGGCACTGCGGGTGTTGCCCATCGCCCGGGCGAGTTCGGGCACCGACGGGTCGGTGAGGGTGCAGATCACCTCGTTGTCGGCGGGCAGCCGCTTGCGGGTGACACCGCTCGCGACCATGTTGACGTCGCAGAGGATGGGCGCACCGGCGCGCAGCGCGGCGCGCGCGGAGGCGACCACGCCGGGCGAGTACACCAGGTCCTCGACCAGGTCGACCATCCCGCAGGCGTGGATCATCCGCACCGCGACCTGGGAGACGTCCGCCGGGAGGGCGGCCAGGTCGGCCTCCGCACGGATGGTGGCAAAGGACTGGCGGTAGATGGACGCGCCGTCCTTCTCGTACTCGATCACTTCGTGGTCCTCCTGGCCTCGGCGACCGCCTCGGCCATCTCCTCGTTCGTCACGTCGATGCTCGTCACATCGATGCTCGTCGCGCCGACGCTCGCCGCCCGGGGATCCGTCACGCCGACGCTCGTCGCCGGGGGATCCGCCGCGTCGACGGCGGCGCCGTTCACCGTCACCCGGTAGCCGCGCCCCGTCGCCAGCACGTCCACCCACCGCCCGGCGGGATGGCCGCAGCGCCGCTCACAGCCCGACCAGTGGACGGGCAGTCGGACGGGCGGCCGGGCGGGCACCGCACCGACCGGCCCGACACCGACACCGGCACCGGCACCGGCACCGACACCGGCGTCCAACACCCGGGCCGCGTCGGTACGGACGTCGGCCAGCGACTTGGCGCAGCCCGGCAGTCCGGTGCAGGCGGTGGCCCGCTCCCAGGCCGAGCCTGGCTCGGTGCGGAAGCCGGCCGCGGCGAGCGCGGGCAGCCGGTCGGCCGGTGCGCCGGGCAGGACCGCCCCGCGCCATGGGGTCAGCCGCAGTTCACCGGCCGAGGCGGCGACCAGCGTCCGCCACTGTCCGGCGCTCGCCCGGCCGAAGCGCAGTCCCACCGAGAGCCCGCCGGGCAGCGCGCCGACGGCGGGCGCGGCACCGGCGAAGGCGGGCAGCGGCACCGAGCCGGCCGGCAGCAGTTCGGGGACCTCGCGCAGGTGCCAGGCCTTGCGTCCGTTCGTCCGCAGTGCTGCCAGGAAGGAGCGGGCCGCGTCCAGGACGGCGGCGACCTCCCGCCCGGCCTCGACCGGGTGCCCGTGGTCGTCGCGCCCGAGGCGCAGCACCCGGGTGCCGTCCGGGCCTGCGATCAATGTCACATCGGCGTCGAGCGCGGCGACGTCGCCGTGCCCGTCGTCCAGCGCGAACAGGAACTTGCCGGAGAGCCCGGCCGCCCAGTCGCTCGCGCACAGGCGCGCGTCCAACTCCCTTACCCAGGCCTGCACATCGGCGTTGCCGCGGCTGCCGGGGGTGCTGTCGGCGGCGTCCAGCCCGGCGGTCGGGGAGGCGACGATGTTGCGGACCCGCTCGTGGGTGTCCGAGGGCAGCAGCCCGACGGCGCGCAGCCGGTCGGCGAGCTCGGACGCGCAGTGCGGGGCCAGGCCGCGCAACTGGACGTTGCCGCGCGAGGTGGTCTCCAGCTCACCGTCGCCGAGGGCCTCGGCCGCCTCGGCCAGTGCGAGCGCCTGACGGTCCGTCAGGAGTCCGCCGGGCAGGCGGATCCGGGCGAGGGCGCCGTCGTCGGCCGCATGCAGACGAAGCGCTCCGGGGCAGGCGTCCGCACGCCCCCGGTCGGGCACCTCCCGGTCGGGTCCTGCGGCGCCCGGCGCGGTGGCGTCGGGTGTCGGTGGCATGGCGGCGAGCATACAGATGATCCGATCGCTTGCCTCCGTCCGTCGCATCACACCCGGTCCGCACCCGGCCCCGAGCCCGCCCCCACCCCGGCCCCGTGCCCGCCCTCACCCCGGCCCCGCCGCCGGTCCCGAGGCCCGCCCCGCCACCGGCCTCGCGAACCGGACGTCCGAAAGCTCACTCTCCCCCAGGTCAGCCGTACCCCGTACGATGCTGGCGGACGGTCCCCCGCGGGCCGTCCGAACGCCAGCGACGGCGCAGGGGAGGAAACCGGTGCGAACCCGGTGCGGTCCCGCCACTGTGACCGCGGTTCACCGGTAGACCGGTGGCCGTGGGAGCCAGGAACTCCTGCCGTCCTCCACCGGCCCGGGGCGCGGACCCCGAGGAAGGCAGAAATGTTCCAGCGCTTTCGCATGCCCGCGCCCGCGTCCTCGGCCGCCACCACGGTCGTTCCGGCCGTCTCCGCGGCCGACCAGGCCGCCGCCACGACCACCCCGGTCGACCGCGCGGCCGACCCGGCCCAGATCCCGGCCACCCCGGCCACCGACGAGGCCGGGAGGGCCTTCGCATGATCCTGCTGCTGTCGACGTCCGACACCGACCTGCTCAGTGCCCGTGCCTCCGAGGGGCCGGTCCGCTACCGGCTCGGCAACCCGGCCCGCCTGACCCCCGAGGACCTGCCCGCGCTGCTGGAGGGCACCGACCTCGTCGTCGTCCGCCTGCTCGGCGGACGCCGCGCCTGGCAGGAGGGCCTGGACTCGCTGCTGGCCGGCCCCCGCCCGGTGGTCGTGCTGACGGGCGAACAGGCCCCCGACGCCCAGCTGATGGAGCTGTCCACCGTCCCGGCGGGCATCGCCGCCGAGGCACACGCCTACCTGGCCCACGGCGGCGCGGCCAACCTGGCCGAGCTGGGCGCCTTCCTCTCCGACACCGTGCTGCTGACCGGCCACGGCTTCGCCCCGCCCGCCTCCGCGCCGGCCTGGGGCCCGCTGGAGCGCGAAGCCCGTACGTCCGAGGGCCCGACGGTGGCGGTGCTCTACTACCGGGCCCACCACATGAGCGGCAACACCGCCTTCGTGGAGACCCTCTGCCGGGCCGTCGAGGACCAGGGCGCCCAGGCCCGGGCCTACTACTGTGCCTCGCTGCGCGGCGCCGAGCCCGAGCTGCTGGCCGCACTCGGCGAGGCGGACGCGATCGTCACCACCGTGCTCGCCGCCGGCGGCACCCGCCCGGCCGACGCCCAGGCCGGCGGGGACGAGGAGGCCTGGGACGCGGGCGCGCTGGCCGCGCTCGACCGCCCGATCCTCCAGGCGCTCTGCCTCACCTGGTCGCGGGCCCAGTGGGAGGGCAGCGACGACGGGCTGTCCCCGCTCGACACCGCCACCCAGATCGCGGTGCCGGAGTTCGACGGCCGCCTGATCACCGTCCCGTTCTCCTTCAAGGAGCTGGACGAGGACGGCCTCACCGTCTACGCGGCCGACCCGGAGCGCGCCGCCCGCGTGGCCGGCACCGCCGTCAAGCACGCCCGGCTGCGGCACGTCCCGGCCGCCGAGCGCCGCCTCGCGCTGGTGCTGTCCGCGTACCCGACCAAGCACGCCCGGGTCGGCAACGCCGTCGGCCTGGACACCCCGGCCAGCGCGGTACGGCTGCTGGAGCGGCTGCGCGCGGAGGGCATGGACCTCGGGGACGACCTCCCCTCGTTCGACGACGGCGACGGCGGCCACGAGGGCGACGCGCTGATCCACGCCCTGATCGCGGCCGGCGGCTACGACCAGGACTGGCTCACCGAGGACCAGTTGGCCCGCAACCCGGTGCGCATCCCCGCCGCCGACTACCGCCGCTGGTACGCCACCCTCCCGCAGGGCCTGCGCGACCGGGTCGAGGAGCACTGGGGCCCGGCCCCCGGCGAGCTGTACGTCGACCGCTCGCAGAACCCGGACGGCGACATCGTGCTGGCCGCGATCCGCTCCGGGAACCTGCTCGTGCTGATCCAGCCGCCGCGCGGCTTCGGCGAGAACCCGGTCGCCATCTACCACGACCCCGACCTGCCGCCGAGCCACCACTACCTGGCCGCCTACCGCTGGATCGAGGCCGCCCGGGAGGACGGCGGCTTCGGCGCCCACGCGGTGATCCACCTCGGCAAGCACGGCAACCTGGAGTGGCTGCCCGGCAAGACCGCCGCGCTGTCCGCCGAGTGCGGCCCGGACGCCGTCCTCGGCGACCTGCCGCTGGTCTACCCCTTCCTGGTCAACGACCCGGGCGAGGGCACCCAGGCCAAGCGCCGCGCCCACGCCACGCTCGTCGACCACCTCGTCCCGCCGATGGCCCGCGCCGACTCCTACGGCGACATCGCCCGCCTGGAGCAGCTGCTGGACGAGCACTCCAACATCGCCGCGATGGACCCGGCCAAGCTGCCGGCGATCCGCGCCCAGATCTGGACCCTGATCCAGGCCGCCAGGCTCGACCACGACCTCGGCCTGGACGAGCGCCCCGAGGACGACGGCTTCGACGACTTCCTGCTGCACGTCGACGGCTGGCTCTGCGAGGTCAAGGACGCCCAGATCCGCGACGGTCTGCACGTCCTCGGCCAGGCCCCGGCCGGCACCGACCGGGTCAACATCGTGCTCGCCATCCTGCGCGCCCGGCAGATCTGGGGCGGCGTCAGCGCCCTGCCCGGCCTGCGCGAGGCGCTCGGGCTGGACGAGGCGGCGCCGACCCTGGGCGCCACCGACGCGGCCGAGGCCGAGGCCCGGGCGCTGGTCGAGGCGATGGAGGCGGAGGACTGGGCGCCCGAGGCGGTGGAGAAGGTCGCCGCCGGGCGGCCCGAGGCCGTGCACCGGGTCCTCGAGTTCGCCGCCACCCAGGTGGTGCCCCGCCTGGCCGCCACCACCGACGAGCTGGACGCCGTGCTGCACGCGCTGCAGGGCGGCTTCGTCCCGGCCGGGCCCTCCGGCTCGCCGCTGCGCGGCCTGGTCAACGTGCTGCCGACCGGCCGCAACTTCTACTCCGTCGACCCGAAGGCCGTCCCCAGCAAGCTCGCCTGGGAGACCGGCCAGGCCCTCGCCGCCTCGCTGGTCGAGCGCTACCGCGCGGACAACGACGGCACCTACCCGCCCTCGGTCGGGCTCTCGCTCTGGGGCACCAGCGCGATGCGCACCGCCGGGGACGACATCGCCGAGGCCTTCGCCCTGCTCGGCGTCCGCCCGGTCTGGGACGACGCCTCGCGCCGGGTCACCGGCCTGGAGCCGATCCCGACGGCCGAGCTGGGCCGCCCGCGCATCGACGTCACGCTGCGCATCTCCGGCTTCTTCCGGGACGCCTTCCCGCACGTGGTCGCCCTGCTGGACGACGCGGTGCGCCTGGCAGCCACCCAGGAGGAACCCGACGAGCAGAACTTCGTCCGCGCCCATGTCCAGGCCGACCTCGCGGTGCACGGCGACGAGCGCAAGGCCACCGTCCGCGTCTTCGGCTCCCGCCCGGGCACGTACGGCGCGGGCCTGCTCCAGCTGATCGACAGCCGGGACTGGCGCACCGACGCCGACCTGGCCGAGGTGTACACCGTCTGGGGCGGCTACGCGTACGGCCGCGGGCTGGACGGGCGCCCGGCGCGCGAGGAGATGGAGACCGCGTACAAGCGGATCACCGTCGCCGCGAAGAACACCGACACCCGCGAGCACGACATCGCCGACTCGGACGACTACTTCCAGTACCACGGCGGCATGGTGGCCACCGTGCGCGCCCTCACCGGCAAGGCGCCGACCGCCTACATCGGCGACTCGACCCGCCCGGAGACGGTCCGCACCCGCACCCTGACCGAGGAGGCCGCCCGGGTGTTCCGCGCGCGGGTGGTCAACCCGCGCTGGATCGAGGCGATGCGCCGCCACGGCTACAAGGGCGCCTTCGAGATGGCCGCGACGGTGGACTACCTGTTCGGCTACGACGCCACCACGGGCGTGGTCGCGGACTGGATGTACGAGAAGCTGACCCAGGAGTACGTCCTCGACCCGGTCAACCGGGAGTTCCTGGCAGGCGCCAACCCGTGGGCGCTGCACGGGATCAGCGAGCGGCTGCTGGAGGCGGCGAGCCGCGGGCTGTGGGAGCAGCCGGACCCGGAGCTGATCCAGCAGCTGCAGGCCGCGTTCCTGGAGACCGAGGGGGACCTGGAGGGCGGCGAGGGCTGAGGCCGCCCGCACGCACGCACGCCCCGCACGCACGCATGCACGCGCGGGCGGGGCGGGGCCGGGGCTCTCGGCTCCCGGCCCCGCCCCGGGGTCGCCGGCCTGTCCCGGGTGCGCCGGCCGACGCGGCGGTGCGCCGGCGGACCGGCTCATCAGTTCGATCGCGTCCATTGGTACGACTGAGGCCACTGGTTCCGGACGTCATGTTTCCGTCACCCGTTCGGCTGATCAACGTACTGGTGGTGTACGCCCTTCCAGCGGACAATACGGGTCATGCCGCGTCGCTCCGCTCCCGCCAGCCCGACCCTGAGCACGCCTGCCGCCGAGGAACGGGAGCCCCACGCGCCGCACCGGTACCGCGCGCGGATCGGTGCGCTGGCGGCCGGAGCGGTACCGGTGCTCGCCTTCCCCGCGCCCGGGCAGGCCTGGCTGGCGTGGGTCGCGCTCGTCCCCGGACTGCTGCTGATGCAGCGGGCGCCGTCGGGCCGGGAGGCGGCGGTACGCGGCTGGTGGTTCGGCTCGGGGTTCATCCTGACCGCGATGTACTGGCTGGTCCCGTCCATCGGGCCGGGACTGCCCGTGCTCGCGGTGCTGTTCGGGGCGCTCCAGAGCGCCGTCGGATACGCCGTGCACCGGCTGCTGCACCCGCGGCTGACCGCCCGTCGGGCGGCGCTGGCGCTGCTGGTCGTGCCGGCGGTCTGGGTGACCACCGAGTACGCGCGGTCCTGGCCCGCGCTCGGCGGGCCGTGGGCGCTGCTCGGCGCCACCCAGTGGCAGCACCCGGCGATCCTCGGGCTGGCCTCGGCCGGCGGGATCTGGCTGGTCAGCGCGGCGGTGGTGGCGGTGAACACCGGGGTGCTGATCGCGCTGACCGCGGTGCACCGGCGGCCGCGGGCCCTCGCCGCCGGGTCCGTGGTGCTGGTGCTGGCGTGCGGCCCGCTGCTGTTCGCGCTGCGTGCGGCGCCAGCCGGCGACGGGGCGGTGACCGTGGCGCTGGTCCAGCCCGGCATCGTGGAGGACCCGCAGGCCCGGTTCGAGGCGAGCGCGCGGATCACCGCCGGACTGGTCGGCCGGCCGGTGGACCTGGTCGTGTGGGGCGAGAGCAGCACCGTCGCCGACCTGGACCGCGACCCGGCCGCGCTGGACGCGCTGCGCCGACTCGCCGCGGCCACCGGCGCCGAGGTCGTCGCCGGGGAGGACGCCCGCAAGGCCGACGGGCCGATCTCCAAGGACGCGGTGCTGGTCTCCCCCACCGGCGTGGTGGACCGCTACCGCAAGATCCGGCTGGTGCCGTTCGGCGAGTACATCCCGCTGCGGCCGATGCTCGGCTGGATCGCCGGGGTCAGCCGGGCCGCGGGCGAGAACCGGGCACCCGGCACGTCCTTCCACCTCCTGGCCGCCACCGACCGGGCGGGTGCGCCGCTGCCCGTCGGGGCGCTGATCTGCTTCGAGTCGGCCTTCCCCGACATGGCCCGCACCGCCGCCCGGGACGGCGCCCGGGTGCTGGTCTACCAGTCCTCGACCTCGACCTTCCAGCACACCTGGGCGCCCGAGCAGCACGTCTCGCTGGCGGCGATCCGGGCCGCCGAGACCGGCCGGCCGGCCGTGCAGGCCTCGCTGACCGGGGTCTCGGCCGCCTTCGACGCCCAGGGCCGGGAGCTCGCCCGGCTCGGCACCGACGGCACCGGGGCGCTGACCGTCCGGCTGCCGCTCACCGCGCCCGGGACGCTGACCTGGTACGACCGGGTCGGCGACGTGGTGCCGCTGGGCTCGCTGGCCGTCACGACGGGGGCGGCCGGGGTGGCGGCGGCCGGGTGGCGTCGCTCGCGCGCCCTGCGGCGTGCCGGTCAGCCCTCGGCGCCGGCGGTGTAGACGCCGAACGCGGCGCCCTGGGGGTCGCGCAGCACGGCGATCCGCCGGCCGCCAGGCGTGCCGGTGGCGGGCATCAGCACGTCCCCGCCGAGCGCCGCCGCCCGGCTGACGGTGTCGTCGACGTCGACGGCCGCGAAGTACGGCAGCCAGTGCGGGGCCACCTGCGGCGGGAAGCGGTCGTCCATCGTCAGCATGCCGCCGAAGTCCCGGCCGTCCAGCCGCCACTGGGGGTAGCTCTCGGACGGGGCGACGTCCCAGCCGAAGACCGCGGGGTAGAAGGCGAGCGAGCCGGACGGGTCGCGGGTGAGCAGTTCCGCCCAGCCGAGCGAACCGGGCTCGTTGAACACGCCGGCGCCCTTGAAGGAGCGGCCCTGCCAGAGGATGAACACCGCGCCGGACGGGTCGGCGGCCACCGAGAAGCGGCCGAAGTCGAACGCGTCGGTGGGGTCCTTCAGGATCCGGCCGCCGGACTCCTTGATCCTCGCGGCGGTCGCGTCGGCGTCGGCGACCGCGATGCAGACCGTCCAGGCGATCGGCTGCTGCGGGGCGTAGCGCGGGGTGATGGCGGCGACCGGGGCGCCCCCGACCAGCATCTGGGTGTAGTCGCCGTCCCCTGGGCGGGCGCTGTGGTCCTCCTGCCAGCCGAAGAGCTCGGTGTAGAAGGCCCGTGCGGCGGGCGGGTCTGAGGTGCCCAGCTCCGTCCAGCAGGGGGTGTTGGTGGTCACGGAGGTCTGCTTCATGACGTCATGTCCTCGCAGCTTGGTCGTTGCTCGGGAACCCCCGGGTCTTCGGCGCCTCGGCCCCCGCACCTCCTGCCCCAGCATGCGGGGCAGGGGCGGAGCTTGGCGGGCGGTGGTGGGCCGAACGGGGTGGGCGGGGCGGCGCGGACGGGGCATCCGGGGCGCGGACAGGGGGCGGACGAACAGATGACAGCTGACAGATTTCGAAATCTGTCAGCTGTCATCTGTCATCCGTTTTCGGTTATCCGTTGTCGGTTATCCGTCGGCTGTCACCTGTCAGCCGCGCACGGCCCGCGCCACCGGGATCCACAGCTCCGCCTCGGCGTCGGCCGTCCCCGGGACGAAGCGGGTCCGGAGGATCTCCGGGCCCGGCCGCGCCTCGTACGGGTTGGACGGGAACCACTGGGCGGCCACGTCCCCCCACATCTCCTGCAAGGCCTGCGGGAACGGCCCGGTGTTGGTGAACACCGCCCAGGTGCCCGCCGGTACGTCCAGCACGTCCAGGTCCGCCGGGACGGCGACCCCCTCGCGCGCCACCACCGCGTGCCAGTAGTCGAGTTCGGACCCCTCCTCGCGGTTCGGCGAGAAGTCGTCGCTCACCGAGACGATCCCGGCCGGGTCGTCCCCGGACAGGGCGGCGATCCGTTCGACCGTCTCCTTGCCGAGCCCCTTGATGAACTCGGCGATCCCCGGGTTGATCCCCACGTAGATCAGGGTGACCCGGGCCTTCCGGCCGACGATCCGGAAGTCCGGCCTCTCGACGATCCGGTACTCCATGCTGCTGCTTCCTTCCACGACGAGTCGGAAGGACATCCGGGGCTGGGAGACGAGCACCGCACCGCCGCGCCGGGCCTCGCCCGGCCCGACTCCGTGCATGGCCCGGAACGCCCGGGCGAACGCCTCCCCCGAGGAGTACCCGTACCGGACCGCGATGTCGAGCAACGTCCGTTCGCCGTCCAGCACTTCGGCCCCGGCGACGGTGAGCCGCCGACGCCTGACGTACTCCGACAGCGGCATTCCGGCGAGCATCGAGAACAGCCGCCGGAAGTGGTACTCCGACGTCATCGCGATCCGCGCCAGCTCGGCCACGTCGACCTCGCGGTCCAGGTCCCGTTCGATCCGGTCCATCGCCCGGTTCAGGTGCTCCAGCACGCCGACCCCCGTCCTTCCCTTACTGCGTCCACCGTAGGAAGGACCCACCCTGCCGCACCCGACAATCGGTGCCCGCTCGGGTCGGGTACCGATCGCCGGGCGACGGCCGTCGGCGGCTCGGGGCCGGCGGCCGTGACACGGCGGGTCAGATCAGGCCCTGGGCCAGCATCGCGTCCGCGACCAGCTCGAAGCCGGCGATGTTCGCGCCGACCACGTAGTTGCCCGGGTGGCCGTAGCGCTCAGCGGTGGTGAAGCAGGAGTCGTGGATGTGCTTCATGATCCCGGCCAGCCGCTCCTCGGTGTGCTGGAAGGTCCAGGAGTCCCGCGAGGCGTTCTGCTGCATCTCCAGCGCGCTGGTCGCGACGCCGCCCGCGTTCGCCGCCTTGCCCGGGCCGAAGGCCACCCCGGCCTCCTGGAACACCCGCACCGCCGCCGGGGTGGTGGGCATGTTCGCGCCCTCGGCGACGGCGAGCACCCCGTTGCGCACCAGGGCCAGCGCGTCGGCCTCGGACAGCTCGTTCTGGGTGGCGCAGGGCAGCGCGACGTCGCAGGGCACGCTCCACACGCTCGGACCGTCGACGAACCGGACGTGGCCGCCGCGCAGTCGGGCGTAGTCGGACACCCGGCCCCGCCGGACCTCCTTGACCTCCTTGAGCAGGTCGAGGTCGATGCCCTTCTCGTCCACGACGTAGCCGGAGGAGTCGGAGCAGGTGAGCACGGTCGCGCCGAGCTGCTGCGCCTTCTCGATCGCGTAGACCGCGACGTTGCCGGATCCGGAGACGACCACCCGGCGCCCGTCCAGGCTCTCACCGCGACTGTGCAGCATCTCGGAGGTGAACATGACGCAGCCGTAGCCGGTGGCCTCGGTGCGGACCTGCGCGCCGCCCCAGCCGAGGCCCTTCCCGGTGAGCACGCCGCTCTCGTACCGGTTGGTGATCCGCTTGTACTGACCGAAGAGGTAGCCGATCTCCCTGCCGCCGACGCCGATGTCCCCGGCCGGCACGTCGGTGTACTCGCCGAGGTGACGGTACAGCTCGGTCATGAAGGACTGGCAGAACCGCATGATCTCGGCGTTCGAGCGGCCCTTGGGGTCGAAGTCGGAGCCGCCCTTGCCGCCGCCGATGGGCAGGCCGGTGAGCGCGTTCTTGAAGATCTGCTCGAAGCCGAGGAACTTGACGATGCCGAGGTTCACCGAGGGGTGGAAGCGCAGTCCGCCCTTGTACGGGCCGAGGGCGCTGCTGAACTCCACCCGGAAGCCGCGGTTGACGTGGATGTCGCCGGAGTCGTCCGTCCACGGCACCCGGAACATGAGCTGCCGCTCGGGCTCGCAGATCCGCTCGATGATCCGGGCGTCGAGGAGTTCGGGGCGGTGGGCGAGCACCGGCGCCAGGGTCTCCAGCACCTCGTGGACGGCCTGGTGGAACTCGTCCTCGCCCCGGTTGCGGCGGACCACGTCCGCGTAGAGCGCCTCGATCGCGCGCTGCTCGGCGTCGAAGGAGGAGGAGGAGGAGTTGGGGGTGGCGGGGGTCGTCGGCATCTGGTCAGGACCCTTCCGTGTCGTCGATGGGCATGGCGCGGTTGTCCCGGCGGGCCTGAGGGACGTGCCCAGGAAACGCGGCCAGTCTCGCAGTGTCCACACCGCGGGTCCCGCACCATCCACATGCTGGAAGCCGTGGTGGGGACGGTCGGGACCGACGGGGCGCCGGGCGCCTCCGTGGTCGGGCCCGGCATCATCCGTAGTTGTTCAAATTGGAACTACCTAGTACGGTCGACCTCCGATCCACCCTCGTTCCACCCCCCGATCCACCCCTGATCCACGGAGACCCGCCCATGCCGCAGCCCGGCTCCGCCACGGTGCGCTCGCGCGTGCGCATCCCGCTGACCTTCCCCGACGGCTACCGCGCCGAGGCGGAGGCCTTCACCTTCCACGGCCTCGCCGACGGCGCCGAGCACCTGGCGCTCGCGCTCGGCACGGTCCCCGAGGGCGGGACGCCGCTGGTTCGCCTGCACTCCGAGTGCCTGACCGGCGACGTCTTCGGCTCGGACCGCTGCGACTGCGGTCCGCAGCTGCGCGAGTCGGTGGAGCTGATCAGCGAGGCCGGCGGGTACCTGCTCTACCTGCGGCAGGAGGGCCGGGGCATCGGGCTCTACAACAAGCTGGACGCCTACGCCCTCCAGGACTCCGGCCTGGACACGTACGACGCCAACACCGCGCTCGGTCTGCCCGAGGACGGCCGGGACTACACCGCGGCCGCCCAGATGCTCGGCGCGCTCGGCACCACCGGCGCGACCGGCATCGACCTGTTGAGCAACAACCCGGACAAGGCGGCGCAGCTGGCCGGGCTGGGGATCGCCGTACGGCGCCGGGTGCCGACCGGGGTGCACCTGTCGGCGAGCAACGTCCGCTACCTGCGGGCGAAGGTGGAGCGGACGGGCCACTCGATCGAGCTCTCCCGACTGGTCGGCTGAGCGGGGGCGCGGGGGCGTAACGACGGCCAACGGATGACAGCTGACAGATTTCAAAATCTGTCAGCTGTCATCCGTCATCTGTTGGCCGTCATCTGTCGGCGGTCAGTCGTTCGCCGTTCGCCGCGGAACCCGAGCCGGCCCCGACCGGGGCCCGAGCGCCAGGCCTGCCTCAGCGCTCCTCGACCGGGCGCCCCAACGGCTCCTCCACGATCCGCCGGGCGATCTCGTCCGGCCGCACCGGGCGCCCGAAGTGCCAGCCCTGCGCCCAGTCGCAGCCCAGGGTCCGCAGCCGCTCGGCGTCCCGGTGGGTCTCCACGCCCTCGGCGGTGACGTTCAGTCCGAGCGCGTGCGCCATCGAGACCAGTCCGCTGACGATCCGCCACCCGGTGGACTCGTCCTTCCCCGGTTCGTGCAGGTCGCCGACGAAGGAGCCGGCGATCTTCAGCCCGGAGACCGGCAGGTCGCGCAGGTAGGCGAGGTTGGACCAGCCGGTGCCGAAGTCGTCCACGGCCAGCGACACCCCGAGGTCGACCAGCCCGTGCAGGGTGCGCAGCGCCTCGTCCTCGGGGCCGACCACGGTCGACTCGGTGATCTCCAGCTGCAGCCGGGCCGGGTCCAGTCCGGTGCTGTCGAGGATCCGGCCGAGGTCGGTGACCAGGGCGGCGCTGCGGGCCTGCCGGACCGCCAGGTTGACGTTGAGCTGCGGGGCGGCGTCGCCGTACCGCTTGATCCAGTCCGCGGCCTGGCCGCAGGCCTGCTCCAGCACCCAGCGTCCGAGCGGCATGATCAGCCCGGTCTCCTCGGCGGTGGTGACGAACTCGTCCGGGCCGAGCACGCCGAGCTGGGGGTGGCGCCAGCGCACCAGTGCCTCCACGGCGGCCAGCCGGCCGTCCGCGAGGCGGTAGAGCGGCTGGTAGTCGATGAAGAACTCGCCGCGGTCGAGGGCCGCGGGCATCCGCACCGACACCGCGTAGCGGCTGACCGCCCGGGCGTTCTCCTTGGGGTCGAACAGCGTCCAGCGGCCGCGGCCGGCCTCCTTGGCGCGGTACAGCGTGAGGTCGGCGGCCCGGACGGCGGCGCCGGGGGTGGTGGTGGACACCCGCCGCTCCAGCACGCCGACGCTGGCGCCGACGGCGAGCTTGTGGTCGCCGATCAGCACCGGCCCGGCCAGCGCCTTGAGCACGGTCTTCGCTGCGGCCACCGCCTCCTGCTCGCCCCGGCACTTCTCCAGCAGGACGACGAACTCGTCGCCGCCGAGCCGGGCCACCAGGTGGCCGAGCGGGCTGAGGGCGGCCTTCAGCCGGGCAGCGACGGCGGCCAGCAGCTGGTCGCCCATGTCGTGGCCGAGGCTGTCGTTGACCACCTTGAAGCCGTCGAGGTCGACGTAGCAGAGGCCGAAGCGGGCGCCGGGCTCGGGCTCCTCGAACAGCTTCTCCAGCCGCTCGAAGAAGGCCGCACGGTTGGGCAGGCCGGTCAGCGGGTCGTGGGTGGCCTGGTGGCGCAGCCGTTCCTGGAGCCGGTAGCGGTCGGTGACGTCCTCCAGCATCGCGACCTGGTACTGCGGCGTGCCGTCGTCGTCGCGGATCAGCGAGACGGTCAGGTGGGTCCAGATGATCTCGCCGTCCTGGCGGTAGTACGGCTTGTCGAACTGGAAGTAGTCCCGCTTGCCGCTGATCAGCTCCTCGTACGCCTCCCACACGCCCGGGGTGTCCTCGGGGTGGACGAGGTCGCCGACCCGGCGGCCGATCATGTCCTCCGGGCCGGCGCCGAACAGCTCCTGGAGGGCCTTGTTGACCGCCAGGATGTTGCCGTCCGTGTCGCCGATGCCGATACCGATGGCGGCGCTCTCGAACAGCGCCCGGAACCGCGCCTCGGAGGCGCGCAGCGCCCGCTCGGCCTCCTTGCGGGCGGAGTCGGCGGCGGTGCGGATCGCCTCCTGTTCGGTCAGCGTGCGCTCGCGCAGGGCCCCCGCCCAGCCGGCCGCGAAGGCGCCGGTCAGGGCCGGGCCGCGGTCGTCGGGGACGGGCTGGGCCTGGAGCAGTTCGACCGCCCTGGCCAGCAGCACCGGGTCGGTGAAGTGCGCGCCGACCAGTTCGGCGCCGGCCAGCGCGGCCAGTCGCGGCTCGAACGGGTCGTCCTCCTGGGCGCGGTGCAGCAGCGCGGCGGTGCGCGCGACCAGCCGGCCGAGCAGGCCGGGGTGGACGGCGATGCCGTGGTCGGCGGAGAGCAGCCGGGCCCAGTCCTCGTGGAAGCGCTCCGCGTTGCCGCGCACCGGGGTGGTACTCATCTGCTGAACCTGGTTCCTCTGGGGTGCACGCCGGTTCGGGCGGTGCGTGTCCCGCTGCCGCCCGTCCCCGGCGCAGCGCTCCCGGCGGCCGCCGCGCGGGGCGTGCGGCCGTCGGTGCGTCGTCCGTCGCGTCCGATCAAGGGCGGAACCCCACGCCCGCCACCCCGGCTATCCGCTCGGGGTGCTCGCCGACCGTGCCGGGCTGGTCCGGGCGCCACAGCGGCAGGTGGACCACGCCCGGCTCGACCAGTTCGAAGCCGGAGAACATCGCGGTGATCTGCTCGTGGGTGCGCATGGTCAGCGGGGTCGGCGTCCGCTGGTAGAGCTTCTGGTGGTCCTCGGCCTGGTCGGGGCGGCCTTCGAGGGAGGCGTGCGAGAGCACCAGCGCGCTGCCGGGCGGGAGGGCGTCGCGGATCACGCCGACCAGCTTCCACGGGTCCTCTTCGTCGGTGACGAAGTGGGCGACGGCGACCAGCAGCACGGCCACCGGCTCGCCGGCCGCGAGCAGTTCGGTGACCTCGGGGCGGGCCAGCAGGTCGGCGACGTCGCGCAGGTCGGCCTGGACGACGTGGCTGCCGTGGTCGTCCTCGAGCAGCAGGCGGCTGTGTGCGACGGCGACCGGGTCGCGGTCCACGTAGACGACCTCGGCCTCGGGGCGGATCGCCCGGGCGATGTCGTGCACCGCGCCGAAGGTCGGGATGCCGGAGCCGATGTCCAGGAAGCGGCTGATGCCCTGCTCGGCGAGGAAGGTCACGGCGCGGCGCAGGAAGGCGCGGTTGGAGCGCATGATCTGCGGCAGCTCCGGCCACAGGGCGATCGCCTTGCGGGCCATCTCCCGGTCGACCTCGAAGTTGTGCGAGCCCCCCAGGTAGTAGTCGTAGACCCGCGCGGCGTTCGGTTTGTCCAGGTCCGTGCCCTCCGGTACCCAGTTCGGTCGCCGCATGCCTGTGACTCCTTCACTCCGGTTCTGGGGATGCAGCGCCCTGGGGATGCTGCCGTGACTGATGAGACTACAAGCACAGAAGATCCTCCCTCGCACCTCGAACGGGTGCAAGCGGAGTGCACCCTTCCCTACGAACGGGCGCTTCCGGCGCGTTCGCCTCCGGTTCGACCCGTACCGCGGACCGGCTCGGCAACGCTCCGACGGCATTCGCCCTCCGGGCCGGCCGGGCCGGCTCTAGGGTGGGGCCGTGGACCCCAACCACTACCGATTCCGGGGCGTCTGGCGGCTCGCGGCCCCGGCACCCCTCGTGTACGCGGCACTGGAGGACGTGCGCGGCTACCCGCTGTGGTGGCCGGAGATCCGCGAGGTCCGGCCGACCGGGGAGGACTCCGGGGACGTGGTGGTGCGGGCGCTGCTGCCGTACCGGCTGGTGATCGGCCTGGCGGCGAGCCGGCGCGACCCGGTCGCCGGGGTGCTGGAGGTGGCCATGAGCGGCGACCTGACCGGATGGTCCCGGTTCACGGTGACGGCCGACGGCTCGGGCAGCCGGGTGCTGTTCGAGGAGGACACCCGGCCCGGCAAGGCCCTGCTGCGACGGCTCGCCCTGCCGCTGCACCCGTTGTTCCGGGCCAACCACGCGGTGATGATGCGCCGGGGGCACCGGGGGCTGGCGGCGCACCTGGCGGGGCGGGTGGCCGATGACGGGCGTCGAACGGCGGTCGCGGCGGGACGCGGTTGCCGGAGGACGGTGACGGAGAGCGGGTGACGGCGAACAGATGACAGACGACGGCTTTCAGCGGACAGGTGACAGATTTCGAAATCTGTCACCTGTCCGCGGCGCCTCCGACCCCGGCCCCGGCTTCGGATTCGGATTCGGATTCGGATTCGGATTCGGATTCGGATTCGACGCCCCCTTCGACCGCGCCGGGACCGGCAGCAGCAAGTGGGCCCGCGCCGACGCCCCCGGGGTGATCCCGATGGGCCTCGCGGACATGGACCTGCCCGGCCCGCCCGCCGTCGCCGCGGCGCTGGAGCGGCGCGCCCGCCACCGCGCGTACGGCTACACGGTGTGCGACCTGGCCGGCCGCACGCTGGTGGCCGACTGGTACCGCGCCCGGCACGGCGCCGAGGTCGACCCGGACTGGGTGCTGCTGTTGCCCTGCGGCCCGCGCACCGCCCTGCGCGTCCTGCTGGAGACCGTACGGCCGCAGGCCCCCGTGCTCTTCCCCACCCCCGAGTGGGGCGGCTTCGCCCAGCTCTGCCGCGCCGCCGGCCTCCCGTACCGCGAGCTGCCGCTACTCCGGGGCCCGGGCGGCTACCGGCTGCCACCCGGCCCGCTCCCCCGTCCCGCCGGAGCGGTGCTGCTGACCAACCCGCACAATCCCTCCGGCACGGTCTGGCCGGCCGACGCGGTGCGCGGTCTCGCCGCCTCGGCAGCCGAAGGCGGCGCGCTGCTGGTCTCGGACGAGGTGCACGGCGACCTCACCCACCCCGACGCCGCCCAGCCGGACGCCACCCGTCCCGGCGCCGCCCACCCCGTCGCCGTCTCCGTCGCCGACCCGGCGCACCGGCACCTCGTCGTCACCCTCAACTCCGTGGGCAAGACCTTCAACTGCTCCGGGATTCCCAGCAGTTTCGCCCTCGTTCCCGACCCCGCCCTGCGCACCCGGTTCGCCGAGGCGCTGGCCGGCTACGGCCTCTGGGAGGGCGGCCTGCTGGAGCAGACCGTGCAGCAGGCGGCACTGCGCGAGGGCGGCCCCTGGCTGGACGCGCTGCTCGCCCATCTGGCCGCCGCCCGCACCCTGCTGACCGACCGCCTCGGGCCCGCCGTCCGCTCCGCCCCGCGGGCCTCCTACCTGCTCTGGCTGGACGCGGCCGCGCTCGGTCTGCCGCCCGCGAACGCCCGCCGGGCGCTGTTGGAGCGCTGCGGTCTGGAGGCCTCCGACGGCGCCGAGTTCGGCCCCGGCGGCCGGGGTTCACTGCGTCTGAACTACGCCCTGCCAGGCCCGGTGCTGGCGACCGTCCTGGAGCGGTTGGAGCGCTTGTGACCCCGGCACATGCCTCTCTCGTCCGCCCTCGGAACGCGGCCCGCCGACCCGCCGAAAAACCCCGGCATCACCCGTTCGCCACACTTCTGACCTGCGGAAACGGATGTTCATGCGAATTTTGCGGGGCGCCCCCGCATGCTCCGTAGCAGACTGGGCAGGGTAGACCGGGCCGCAATCGTGATCCCGAGGATGGTGAGTCCGGTGATACCGGTATCCCGCACCACTCCGCCCGACCGGCAGAGCACGCCACCGCCCCCGCCGGGGGTGACCCCGTTGACCGAATCGGGGGCGCGCAGCCACGTGTCGGGCGTCTGCTTCAAGATCGGACCGCCCCGGCTGGTGGGGGTGGAGGTCGAGTGGTTCGTCCATGACGAACGATGTCCCTCCCGGCCCGTACGGCCCGAACTGCTCCACGCCGCACTGGAGTCGCTGCCCCTCGGCGGCCCGGACGGCACCTCGCTCCCCTCCGGTTCGCGCGTCACGCTCGAACCCGGCGGACAGGTCGAGCTCAGCTCCCCGCCCGCCACCGGCCTCCTGGCCTGCGTCGAGGACACCCGACGCGATCTGACCGCCCTGCGGGCCGCCTTCGCGGCGCAGGGCCTGCGACTCACCGGCACCGGGACGGACCCCCTGGCCCGCCCCCGACGGATGGTGCTGGACCACCCCCGCTACCTCGCGATGGAGCGTTTCTTCGACTCCGCCGGGCCCTGGGGCCGGATCATGATGACGGGTACCGCGTCGGTGCAGGTGTGCCTGGACGCCGGCGAGGCGGGCGGCCCGCACGCGATCGAGCGCCGCTGGAGCCTGGCCCACCGGCTGGGCCCGGTGCTGGTCGCCGCCTTCGCCAACTCCCCTGTCCTGGACGGAAGTCCGACGGGCCACCGGTCCACCCGACAGACCGTCTGGTCGCGGATGGACCCGACCCGCACGCTCGCCCCCGAGCCGGACCACGGGGACCCTCGCGAGGCCTGGGCGCAGTACGTGCTGGACGCCCGGGTGCTGTGCGTGCGAAGGCCCGAGGGTCTGCCGTGGACGGCCCCGGCCGGACTGACCTTCGGCGACTGGATCGGCGGTGCGGGCGAACGCCCGCCCACGCTCGACGACTTGGAATACCACCGCACCACCCTCTTCCCGCCGGTACGCCCGCGCGGCCACCTCGAGCTGCGGATGGTCGACGCCCAGCCCGGGGACGGCTGGGTGGTGGTCGCCGCACTGGTCACCGCGCTGCTGGACGACCCGGTGGCCGCCGACGCCGCGCTGGCCGCGGTGGAGCCGCTGGAGCCGCCGACGGGGGCGCACGGTCCGCGCGCGCCGCGCAGCGAGGTCTGGCGCCGCGCCGCCACCCTGGCCATGGCCGACCCCGAACTCCGCCGGGCCGCCCTCGCCTGCTTCGCCGCCGCCGACGCCGCGCTGGGCCGCCTGCCCGGTGCCGGACGGCTGCGCGCCGCCGTCGCCGAGTTCGCCGAGCGCTACCCCGCGCGCGGCCGCTGCCCGGCCGACGACCAGCTGGACGCCCTGCGCTCCGGCGCCCTACGCACTCCCCCGGAGGAGGCCGCACCATGACCGACATCCGACCCCACGGGGGCACCGGGGCAGGCCGCACGGACCGCACCGACGCCACCACCCCCGCCGGCGCCGCCGCCACCGACGCCACCACCACCGGCACCATCGGTGGTATCGACACCATCGGCAGCATCGGCAGCATCGGCACCGAGGCGCTGCGCGAGAGCATCGCCACCGAGCTGCTGGCCGCCCGCGCCCGCACCGCCGCACTGACCGACTGCGTCGAGGACGGCGATCTCACCGCCCAGCACTCCCCGCTGATGTCGCCGCTGGTCTGGGACCTCGCGCACATCGGCAACCAGGAGGAGCTCTGGCTGCTGCGCAACGTCGGTGGCCGCGACCCTATGCACCCCGAGATCGATCCGCTGTACGACGCCTTCCAGCACCCCCGCGCCGAGCGCCCCGGCCTGCCGCTGCTGCCGCCCGCCGAGGCCCGCGCCTACGCCCACGAGGTGCGCGGCCGGGTGCTGGACCTGCTGGCCGCCAGCCCGCTGGAGGGCGCGCCGCTGCTGGAGGCCGGGTTCGCGTTCGGGATGATCGCCCAGCACGAGCAGCAACACGACGAGACGATGCTGATCACCCACCAGCTCCGCCGGGGCGAGCCGGCCCTGGCCGCTCCCCCGCCGCCGCCCGCACCCGCCGACGCGGCCACCCTGCCCGCCGAAGTCCTCATCCCCGCGGGCCCGTTCACCATGGGCACGGACACCGAACCGTGGGCCCTGGACAACGAGCGCCCGGCGCACACCGTCGACCTGCCGGCCTTCCTGCTGGACACCACCCCGGTCACCAACGCCGCCTACCAGCGCTTCATCGCGGACGGCGGCTACGACGACCCGCGCTGGTGGACGCCGGAGGGCTGGGAGCACCGTCGGCGCGCCGACCTGACCGCCCCGCTCTTCTGGCACCACCAGGACGGCCAGTGGCTCCGCCGGCGCTTCGGCGCGGTGGCGCCGGTCGAGCCGAACGAGCCGGTGCTGCACGTCAGTTGGTACGAGGCGGACGCGTACGCCCGGTGGGCAGGACGGCGGCTGCCGACCGAGGCGGAGTGGGAGAAGGCGGCCCGCCACGACCCGGCCACCGGCCGCTCCCGCCGCTACCCCTGGGGTGACGGCCCGCCCGGCCCCGAGCACGCCAACCTCGGCCAGCGCCACCTGCGCCCGGCCGGGGCGGGCAGCTATCCGCAGGGCCAGTCCCCGTACGGCGTCCGGCAGTTGATCGGTGACGTGTGGGAGTGGACGGCCAGCGACTTCCGCCCCTACCCCGGCTTCCGGGCCTGGCCGTACAGGGAGTACTCGGAGGTCTTCTTCGGCCCCGAGTACAAGGTGCTGCGCGGCGGCTGCTTCGCGGTGGCGCCGGTCGCCTGCCGGGGCACGTTCCGCAACTGGGACTACCCGATCCGTCGGCAGATCTTCGCCGGGTTCCGCACCGCGCGCGACCTGGAGGCGGCCTGATGTGTCGTCACATCGCCTATGTGGGCGAGCCGGTGGCGCCCCGAGAGCTTTTGGTGCACCCGCCGTTCGGGCTGTACCGCCAGTCCTGGGCGCCCCGGGTCCAGCAGTACGGCACGGTCAACGCGGACGGCTTCGGCCTCGGCTGGTACGCGGACGGGGACGAGGTGCCCGCCCGCTACCGCCGGACCGGGCCGATCTGGGCGGACGAGACCTTCGCCGACCTCGCCCGGGTGGTCCGCACCCGGGCACTGCTGGCCGCCGTCCGCTCCGCCACCGAGGGCTGCGCGCCGGGCGAGGGCGCGGCCGCGCCGTACGCCGCCGAGCGCTGGCTGTTCAGCCACAACGGCGCGGTGGCCGGCTGGCCCGGCAAGCTGGACGCGCTGGCCGCCCTGCTGCCCCCGGCCGAGCTGCTGGACCTCGAGGCGCGCACCGACTCGGCGCTGCTGTGGGCACTGACCCTGCACCGGCTGCGGGCCGGCGCCGGGCCTGGCGAGGCGCTGGCGGGCACCGTCGCCGACGTCGCCGCGCACACCACCGGGCGACTCAACCTGCTGCTCACCGACGGCGCCGCGATCGCCGCGACCACCTGGGGCGACACCCTGTACCACCGCACGCTGCCGGGCCTCGGCACGGTGGTGGCCTCCGAACCGTACGACGACGCTCCGGGCTGGACGCCCGTCCCGGACGGCTCGCTGCTGCTGGCCGACCCGCGCGGCGTCACCGTGAGCCGTCTCCCCGGCCGCAACTGACCCACACTCCACACTCTCCCTTCACTTTCTGAACAGAGGAACCACCCTGTCATGGACACCTTCGATCTCACCCGACTGCTGCCCGCCGACCACTTCAGCACCGCGCTGCGCCACGACGTGCAGCACGGGCTGACGTCCCAGCCCAAGTGGCTGCCGCCGAAGTGGTTCTACGACGCCCGGGGCAGCGAGCTGTTCGAGGAGATCACCCGGCTGCCCGAGTACTACCCGACCCGCGCGGAGCGGGCCATCCTGGCCGCCCGGGCCGGCGAGATCGCCGCCGCCACCGGGGCCCGCACCCTGGTCGAACTGGGCTCCGGCTCCTCCGAGAAGACCCGGCTGCTGCTGGACGCCCTGCGCGCGCTCGACACCCTGGAGACGTACGTCCCGGTGGACGTCAGCGAGAGCGCGCTGACCTCGGCCGGCGCCGCGCTCGCCGCCGAGTACCCCGGGCTCGCGGTGCACGGCGTGCTCGCCGACTTCACCGCCCGGCTCGGCCTGCCCCCGGAGGGCGGCCCGCGCCTGGTCGCCTTCCTCGGCGGCACCCTCGGCAACCTGCTGCCCCTGGAGCGCGCGGCCTTCCTGCACGGCCTGCGCGCGGCCCTGGAGCCGGGCGACTTCCTGCTGCTCGGCACCGACCTGGTCAAGGACCCGGCGGTGCTGGTCGCCGCCTACGACGACTCCGCCGGGGTGACGGCCGAGTTCAACCGGAACGTGCTCAACGTGCTCAACCGCGAGCTGGGCGCCGACTTCGACCCGGACGCCTTCGAGCACGTCGCGCTCTGGGACGCCGAGCAGGAGTGGATCGAGATGCGGCTGCGCTCGCTGCGCGCGCAGACCGTGAAGATCCCGGCCCTGGACCTGCCGGTGCACTTCGCCCGGGGCGAGGAGCTGCGCACGGAGGTGTCGGCCAAGTTCCGCCGGGAGCGGGTGGCCGGGGAGCTGGCGGCGGCGGGGCTGCGGCTGACCCACTGGTGGACCGACCCGCAGGGCCGGTTCGGGCTCTCGCTCGCCTCGCCGGTCTGACCGGCGCGGCCCGGGCTCCCGTGGCGGCCCAATTTGCTTGTTCACCTTACGAATTCTCAGAGCGAAACTTGAGGGTCCTGGTGTACAAGACTTAAACGAATAGGGGTTACGATCTCGGCTACCGAGCTCAGCGTTGAGTACCAGGAGTCAGATCGTGAGCGTCACCCAGAAGCCCTCCGGGGCGGTCGAGGCCCCCGCGCCCGGCCGCCTCGGCTTCGTCGTCTTCATCACCGCGGCAGCGGCCCTCGGCGGCTTCCTGTTCGGCTACGACAGCTCCGTGATCAACGGCGCCGTCTCCGGCATCCAGGAGAAGTTCGGCGTCGGCAGCGGCGTGACCGGACTGATCGTCTCCTCGGCGCTGCTGGGCTCGGCGATCGGCGCCGCGGTCGCCGGACGGTTCGCCGACCGGTACGGCCGCATCAAGGTCATGAAGGCGGGCGCGCTGCTGTTCGCGGTCAGCGCGGTCGGCTCGATGCTGCCGTTCTCCGCCTGGGACCTCGCCCTGTGGCGGGTCCTCGGCGGCGCGGCCATCGGCATCGCCTCGGTGATCGCCCCGACGTACATCGCCGAGGTCGCTCCGACCAGGTACCGCGGCCGGCTGGCCTCCTTCCAGCAGGCCGCGATCGTGCTCGGCATCGCGATATCCCAGCTGGTCAACTGGGTGCTCGCGCAGGCCGCCGGCGGCGACACCCGCGGCCACCTGCTCGGCCTGGAGGCCTGGCAGTGGATGCTCGGCATCTGCGTCGTCCCGGCCGCGGTCTACTTCGTGCTCGCCTCGGTCATCCCCGAGTCCCCGCGCTACCTGATCCAGGCCGAGCGCCTGGACGAGGCCCGCAAGGTGCTCGCCGACGTCGAGGGCGAGGGCGTCGACCCCGACGCCCGGATCACCGAGATCCGGACGCTGATCGCCTCCGACCACCGCCCGCGCTTCCGCGACCTGCTCGGCGGCCGGTTCGGCCTGCTCCCGATCGTCTGGGTCGGCATCGGCCTGTCGGTCTTCCAGCAGCTGGTCGGCATCAACGTGATCTTCTACTACTCGTCGATCCTGTGGCAGTCGGTCGGCATCGACCAGAGCAACTCGCTGCTGATCAGCTTCGTCGGCTCGGTGATCAACATTCTCGGCACCGTGATCGCGATCGTGCTGGTCGACCGGATCGGCCGCAAGCCGCTCGCCCTGATCGGCTCGGCCGGCATGGCGGTCGCGCTCGGCACGGCCGGCTGGGCCTTCTCCTCGGCCACCGGCAGCGGGGACAACCTCACCCTGCCCGACCTCCAGGGCACCGTGGCGCTGGTCGCCGCCAACGCCTTCGTGCTGTTCTTCGCGATGTCCTGGGGCGTGGTCGTCTGGGTGATGCTCGGCGAGATGTTCCCGAACCGGATCCGCGCCGCCGCGCTCTCCGTCGCCGCCTCCGCGCAGTGGATCGCGAACTGGGCGATCACCGTCTCGTTCCCGTCCATGTCGCGCTGGAACCTGTCGTCGACCTACCTGATCTACGCCGCATTCGCGGCGCTGTCCATCCTCTTCGTGGCGAAGTTCATGAAGGAGACCAAGGGCGTCCGACTGGAGGACATGGGCTGATCCGCCCGTCGGACTCTCGGCCCCCGCACCCCGGCGCGATCAGCGCGGGGGTGCGGGGGCCGAATCGTTTCCGCGGGGCCGGGATCGCCCTGCGGAGGGTCGCGAGGCGCGGGGCGCGGGCGGAGGCCCCGGGGCGCGGGGCGAGGGCGGGGGCGCGGGGCGAGGGCGGGGGCGCGGGGCGAGGGCGGGGGCGAGGCGGGGGTCCGGCGGCTCAGGTCCGCTCGGCGAGCCGGGCGTAGCGCAGGGTGAGGCCGTCGAGCAGCGCCTCCAGCCCGGTCTCGAAGGCGCCCTCGTCCACCGTCCCGCGGTACCCGGCCAGCCGGTGCGCCTCGCCGAGGTGCGGGTAGTCGGCCGCGTCGTAGACGTCGGCGTCCGCCGGGAAGCCGGCCGCGAAGGAGGCGAGGGCCGAGCCGGTGACGAAGTAGCGCATCAGCGCGCCGATCCTGGTGGCCTGGCCGCGCGGCCATCCGGACTCGACCAGGTGGCCGAAGACCGCGTCGGCCAGCCGCAGCGCGTTCGGCCGCCGCCGGGGGCCCTGGGCGAGCACCGGGACGATGTTGGGGTGGGCGGCCAGGGCGGCGCGGTAGGAGCGGGCCCAGTCGCGCAGCGCCTCGGCCCAGGGGGTGGCGGGGGTGGCGGGGGTGGCGGGGGCGCCGGCGGTTCCGGCCGTCCCTGCGGTTCCGTCGGTTCCGGCCGTCCCTGCGGCTTCGTCGGCTGCGGCGGTCTCGGTGGTTTCCGCGGTCCCGAACATCGACAGGTCGACCTCGCCGATGACGCTGTCCACCACCGCGTCCAGCAGGTCGTCCTTGGTGGCGAAGTGGTTGTAGAGCGACGGCCCGCTGACCGACAGCTCGGTGGCGAGTCGGCGGGTGGAGAGGGCGTCCAGCCCGTCGTCGTCGATCAGCCGCAGCGCGGCGGCGACGATGCGCTCTCGGCTGAGCAGCGGGGTGCGTGGACGGGCCATCGCGACGGGTTCCTCCGGTTCGTCCGGTCGGGTGCGTGGGGACCGATTCTGGCAGGTGCCCCTTCCCAGCGCGGGCCGGGCGGGGCTACAGTCGCCCCCATAAAACTTGCAGCGCTAGTTTAATGGGCCCGGGCCCCGCGCCGGGCCCTGGACACCGCATTCGGGAGCCTCCGTGAACCTGGAGTTGTCCGAGGAGCAGGCCGCCGTCCGGGCCCTCGCCGCCTCCTTCACCGACCGCGAGATCGTGCCGTACGCCGCCGAGTGGGACCGCGCCGAGTCCGTCGACCGCGCGATCGTCGGCAAGCTGGCGAAGGTGGGCTTCCTGGGGCTGACCATCCCGGAGGAGTACGGCGGCAGCGGCGGCGACCACCTCGCGTACTGCCTCGTGCTGGAGGAGCTCGGGCGCGGCGACTCCGCCGTGCGCGGGATCGTCTCGGTCTCGCTCGGCCTGGTCGGCAAGTCCGTCAACGCCTTCGGAACCGAGGAGCAGAAGCGGCACTGGCTGCCCCGGCTCACCTCGGGCGAGGCGCTCGCCTGCTTCGCGCTCACCGAGCCGGGCACCGGATCGGACGCCGCCAACCTCACCACCAGGGCCGTCCGGGACGGCGAGGACTGGCTGATCAGCGGCGCCAAGACGTTCATCACCAACGGCACCTGGGCCGACGTCGCCCTGGTCTTCGCCCGCACCGGCGGCGACGCGCCCGAACAGCGGGGCCACCGGGGCATCACGGCCTTCCTCGTCCGCACCGACCTGCCCGGCTTCACCCGCACCGAGATCCACGGCAAGCTCGGCCTGCGCGGCCAGGCCACCGCCGGGCTCACCTTCGAGGACGTCCGGGTGCCGGACAGCGCCCGGCTCGGCGAGGTCGGCAAGGGGTTCTCGGTGGCCATGGCGGCACTGGCCAAGGGGCGGATGTCGGTGGCGGCCGGCTGCGTCGGCATCGCCCGGGCCTGTCTGGAGGCCGCCGTCCGCTACGCGGGCGAGCGCGAGCAGTTCGGCAGGCCGATCGCCTCCCACCAGCTCGTCCAGGAGCTGCTGGCCGGCATCGCCGTGGACGTCGAGGCCGCCCGGCTGCTCACCTGGAAGGTCGCCGACCACATCGAGCGCGGCCTGCCGTTCGCCACCGAGTCCTCCGTCGCCAAGCTGTACGCCAGCGAGGCCGCCGTCCGGGCCGCCAACAACGCGCTCCAGGTCTTCGGCGGGTACGGGTTCATCGACGAGTACCCGGTCGGCAAGTACCTGCGCGACGCGCGGGTGATGACCCTCTACGAGGGAACCAGCCAGATCCACCAGCTGCTCATCGGACGCGCCCTCACCGGCGTCAACGCCTTCTGACCCGTTCCGCCCCGCCCCCGCCCCGCCACCCGACAAGGAGCCCGACGACGTGCGTCCCGTCTACTTCGCCGCCGCCCGCCGCACACCCATCGGCCGGCTGCGCGGTGCGCTCGCCACGGTCCGCCCGGACGACCTCTCGGCCACCGTGCTGCGCGCCCTGCTCGCCGACGCGCCCGCGCTCGACCCGGCCCGGATCGACGACGTCTACTGGGGCGCCGCCAACCAGGCCGGCGAGGACAACCGCAACGCCGCCCGGATGGCCGTCCTGCTGGCCGGCCTGCCGGAGACCGTCCCCGGTGCCACCGTCAACCGGCTCTGCGCCTCCGGGCTGGAGGCCGTCACCCTCGCCGCCCGGGCCATCGGCTCCGGCGAGGCGGACGTGGTGCTGGCCGGCGGCTGCGAGTCGATGACCCGCGCCCCCTTCGTCCTCCCCCGCCCGGACGAGGCGCTGCCGCACCGGATGGAGACCTTCGACACCCGGCTCGGCTGGCGGCTCACCAACCCGCGGATGGCCGAACTGCACGGCGTGCTCAGCATGGGCGAGACCGCCGAGGAGGTGGCCACCCGGTACGGCATCGGCCGGGAGCGCCAGGACGCCTTCGCGCTGCGCAGCCACCAGCGGGCCGGAGCCGCCCGCAAGGACGGGCACTTCGACGCCGAACTCGTCCCGGTCGAGCGGCCGGACGGGGTGACGGTCAGCCGGGACGAGAGCATCCGCGAGGACACCAGCCTGGCGAAGCTCTCCGGGCTCAAGCCGGTGTTCCGGCCGGGGGGCACCGTCACCGCCGGGAACGCCTCGCCGATGAACGACGGCGCGGCCGGGTTGCTCCTGGTCGGCGAGGAGGCGCTGCGCGACCTCGGGCTCCAGCCGCTCGGCCGGTACGTGGCCGGGGCCTCGGCCGGGGTGCACCCGGACGTCATGGGCATCGGGCCGGTGCCGGCCACGGCGAAGGTGCTCGCGCGGGCCGGCTGGTCGCTCGCCGACCTGGACACCGCCGAGCTGAACGAGGCCTTCGCCGCCCAGGCGCTCGCCTCCGCCGACGGCATCGGGTTCAGCCCGGAGCGGGCCGAGGAGGTGGTCAACCCCAGCGGCGGCGCGATCGCGCTCGGCCACCCCCTGGGCGGCTCCGGCGCCCGCATCCTCACCACCCTGTTGCACCGGATGCGCCGTACCGGCGCCCGGCGCGGCCTGGCCACCATGTGCGTGGGTGTCGGGCAGGGTACGGCCGTGCTGGTCGAGAACGTCTGACGACCGGCGGTGGCGGGGAGGCGGCTGACGGGTGGCGGCGAACAGATGACGGATGGCGGATGACAGATGACGAAATCTGTCATCTGTCATCTGTTCGCCGTCCTATGTCAGCCGTCGCCTGCCACTCGTCGCTCGTCGCCTGTTGATCCAACTTCCAAGGAGTTCACATGACGCGGTTCGCGGGGAAGGTCGCCGTGGTGACCGGAGCGGCGCAGGGCATCGGGGCGGCCACCGCCCGTCGGCTGGCGGAGGAGGGCGCGGCGGTCGCCGTCGTCGACCTCACCGCCGAGCGGGCGGCCGGGACGGTCGCCGAGATCACCGCCAAGGGCGGCACCGCCCGGGCGTACGGCTGCGACGTGGCCGACTACGACGCCGTGGAGGCGGTGTTCGCGCAGGTCGCGGCGGACCTCGGTGGGGTGCACATCCTCGTCAACAACGCCGGGATCACCCGGGACAACCTGTTCTTCAAGATGCCGAAGTCCGACTGGGACGCGGTGCTGACGGTCAACCTGACCAGCGCGTACAACTGCAGCCACGTCGCGCAGAAGTACATGGTGGCGCAGAAGTACGGGAAGATCGTCTCGCTCAGTTCGCGCTCCGCCCTCGGCAACCGGGGCCAGGCCAACTACGCGGCCGCCAAGGCCGGCATCCAGGGCCTCACCGCGACCCTGGCGATCGAGCTCGGGCCGTTCAACATCAACGTCAACGCCGTCGCGCCCGGGTACATCGCCACCGCGATGACCGCCGCCACCGCCGAGCGGGTCGGCAGCAGCGCCGAGGACCACCAGACCGAGGTCGCCGCCCGGACGCCGCTGCGCCGGGTCGGGCAGCCGGAGGAGATCGCCTCGGTCGTCGCCTTCCTGGCCAGCGAGGAGGCCTCCTACGTCAGCGGACAGACGCTGTACGTCAACGGCGGTGCGCGCTAGGCGTGTTGTCTCAGGACGCCGCTTCCTCGGCGCCCTCGACGGTGAGCCGCCGCAGGAGCGCGGACGTCGTTCGGGGGCAGCGGCGCGGTCCGCTGCCCCCGCCGGTGGCGGCTCCTGGACCCGGCGGCCGCTCACCGGGGCCCCGAGATCTCAGGGCTCCCGGTGAGCGGCCGGGCGTGGCGTCAGCGTGCGAACTTCTCGATGGCCTCCGGGGTGACGGGGGTGAAGAAGTTGACGAGGTTGCCGTCGGGGTCGCGGAACAGCAGCGACCGGTTGCCCCAGGGCATCGTGGTGGGTTCGTTGACGAAGTCGGTGACGAAGCCGGTCAGGTTCCGGTGAACGCGGTCCACGTCGTCGACGAGGAACTCGGTGATCACGCTGTGGTTGTCCGCCGGGCGGGCGGAGCCCGGGGCGAACAGCGGGACGGTGCGGGTACTGGCGATCGCGAGGGTCGCGCCCGCGGTCCTGAGTTCGGCGAAGTCCTCGGTGGCCCGTACCGCCCGAATCCCCGTCGCTCGCTCGTAGAACTCGACGAGGCGTGCGACGTCGCCGGTGATGATGCGGATCGAGACGAAGTCCATGGGAATCTCCTTGGCTGTGCTGGAGGCGTGCACGTCGCAGGCTAGGCGGATTAGTGGACAGAATCGGTCCTCTATTCGCGTTAGGCTGCGAACATGTCCCGACCCACCGGCCGCGTGCTGACGCTCCTGGAGCTGCTGCAGTCGGGCGGCACCCGGACCGTGGCCGAACTCGCCGACCGTCTCGGCGTCGAAGGGCGCACCGTGCGGCGGTACGTGGACCAGCTGATCGACCTGGACGTGCCCGTGGAGTCGGTGCGCGGCCGCTACGGCGGGTACCGGCTGGCCCCCGGGTACCGGCTGCCTCCGCTCATGCTCAGCGACGACGAGGCGCTGGCCGTGCTGCTCGGCCTGGTCGCCGGCCGCCGGGCAGGACTGACGACGGCGGAGCGCACGGCGAACGAGACGGCCTCGGCGAAGATCCGGCGGGTGCTGCCCAAGCACATCGCCCGCCGGCTCGACGCCCTCCTGGAAGCCCTCGCCTTCACGGATCAGCCCGGCGAGTTGGACCAGCCGGACGCCGGGCTCCTGCTCACCATCGCCGATGCGGTGCGCCACCGCCGGCCGGTCTCGATCCGCTACACCGACCGCGACGGACGGCGCAGCGAACGCACACTGCACGCGTACGGGATCGTCGCCCATGCGGGCCGGTGGTACGTGACGGGCGAGGACGCCGGGGTCGGCGAGGACCGGACCTTCCGGCTCGATCGCATCGCGGCCGCGAGGGCCCTGCCCGGCTCGTTCGAAGCGCCCGTGGGTCCCGCTCCGGCCGAGCGCGTGTTGTCGGGGTTCGCCACGGCCGAGTACCGGCACGAGGTGACCTTGCGGATCCACGGGACGGTCGAGCAGATCCGCGCGCACCTGCCCGCGAGCGTCGCGAGCCTGGAGGAGCACGAGCCCACGGCCGGCCAGGACCCGACGGCCGGGCACTGGCTGCGCGTCGAGCTGCGGGCGCAGGAGCTCGACTGGTTGCCCCGGGTCCTCGCCTCGCTCGACCGGCCGTTCGTCATCGAGCGCCCCGACGCGCTGCGCGACCTCGTCATCGCGCTCGCCGATCGCCTCACGTCCTGCGCCCGCCAGGTCTGACGGCGAGGCACCGATGCCAGGAGACGGCACGGTCGGGCGGATTTCTGACGCATCATCACCCAACTGCCCCAGGTGGGAGGTTACTTTCCCCTGGGACGGCCTTTACCTTTTCGCGTGGCCGAGCATGACCATGGCCACGATCGTATGACCCCACCAAATGACTATGGCATGATCATGCAGCTCTCGATGGGATGGCCGGACCGACCCGACCGAACCAGGTCGGGCCCTGCGTCCCAAGGAGCCCCATGGGCAGCCCCGCCACCCTCCGCCGCGCCCTGGCCCTGCTCGCCGTGGGGGCCACCGCCCTCACGGCCGGCACCGTCGCCGTTCCGGCCGCCGGCACCGCGATCGCCGCCCCCGCCCACGACCTCACGGGCGTCCACGTGCGCCCCGCCTCCTTCGGGCAGCACAGCGCCCAGGGCCGCCCCGCCCCGCTGAGCACCACCCAGTGCGTCAGCCAGGTCGGCATCCACTGCTACTCGCCGCTGCAGTACCGGGCCGCCTACAACCTGAACCCGCTGTACCAGGAGGGCATCACCGGCAAGGGCCGCACGATCGTCATCGTCGACTCCTTCGGCTCCCCGACCATCCAGCACGACCTGGAGGTCTTCGACAAGCAGTGGGGCATCCCGGACACCAACGTCGAGGTGGTCAAGTGGGGCAACGTCCCCACCTGGGACCCGAAGAACCCCGACCACACCGGCTGGGCGGGCGAGACCACCCTGGACGTCGAGTACGCCCACGCGATCGCCCCCGACGCGCACATCATCCTGGTCGAGACCGGCGTCGCCGAGACCGAGGGCACCACCGGCCTGCCCGAGATGATGGACGCCGAGAAGGCCCTCATCAAGGCCGGCCGCGCCGACGTCATCTCGCAGAGCTTCGGCGCCACCGAGAACACCTTCCCGGGGTACGACAAGGGCGACTTCAAGTCGCTCACCGACCTGCGCTACGCCTTCCAGGCCGCCGCCGACCACAACGTGACCGTGCTGGCCGCCTCCGGCGACAACGGTGCCACCGACGCCAAGGAGAACGGCACCGACCTGTACCCGTACAAGGTCAACTCCTGGCCGTCCTCGGACCCGCTGGTCACCTCCATCGGCGGCACCCAGCTCACCCTGGACGACTCCGGCAACCGCACCGCGCCCGACAAGGTGTGGCACGACAAGTCCGGCGCCGGCGGCGGTGGCGTCTCGGGCATCTTCGAGCGCCCGTGGTACCAGGCGGGTGTCGCCGGCGTCACCGGCAACCACCGCGGCACCCCGGACATCAGCATGAGCGCGGCCGTGGACGGCGCCGCCTGGACCTACGAGTCCTACGACCCGACCTCCGTCGGCTGGCACCTCACCGGCGGCACCAGCGAGGCCACCCCGCTGTTCTCGGGCGTCGTCGCACTCGCCGACCAGCTCGCCGGACACCGCCTCGGCCAGCTCAACTGGCGCCTGTACGGCATGAACCTGCTGCCGAGCAAGTGGAGCGGCATCGTGGACGTGAAGCAGGGCGACAACGGCTGGGACGGCGTCACCGGCTACAACGCCACCGAGGGCTACGACCTCGCCAGCGGCCTGGGCACCATCGACGGAACGCAGTTCGTGCACGCGATCGCCGGTCGGTGAGCAGGCGGGTCGCCCGTGGCAGGTGACGCGGGCGATGGGTGACAGGTAACAGATAACAGACGACAGCGAACAGCTGACAGATTTTGAAATCTGTCAGCTGTTCGCTGTTTTCCGTCTGCTGTCTTCCGTCCGCTGTTGTCCGCCGGCGGTCGGTCAGCCGGTGGCGGCGAGCTGGGCGAGGTAGCGCTCGGCGGCGCGGAGCTTGCGGCCGTCGGCGCCCGGGAGGTAGGCGCGCAGTTCGATGATCTCCGGGGCGATCCGGATGGCCTCCGCACGGTCGGTGATGGCCCGCCAGCAGGCCTCGGCGTTGGTGGCCGCCCGCTGGGTCTCCGGGTGGTCCGGACCCTGCGAGCGGAGCAGCGTCAGGGCCACCTCGCGGTAGATGTCCGCGGCCTCGGCCGTCCGGCCCGCGAGCCGGCAGACGTGCGCCCGGACCTGCCGGACCTGCAGCACCGGCTCGGAGACGGCGCCGTGCTCGGCGATCGCCTCCAGTTCGAGGGCGAAGGCCAGATCGGTGGCGGCGGCGTGGTCCCCGACGTCGGCGCTACGGACGATCCGTCCGATCACCTCGCGGTAGTCCGCGCGGGGCGGACCGGCCGCGCCGTCCTCGTCGGCCGGGGCTTCGGCAGTGGCGTCGACCGAAGTGTCGACCGGAGCCGGAGCCTCGTCGGCCGACGGCGCGTCGGCGGTGGCCTCGCCGACCGGCACCTCGTCCTGCGGCACCTCGTCCCGCGGCGCGGCGTCGGCCGACAGCTCGTCAGCAGCTGCCTCCTCGGCCGGAACGACGTCGACGGGCTCCTCCTCGACGGGCACCTCGTCCGTCAACGCGGGCTCCACCGGGACGGCGTCCCCGGGCTCCTCCGCGGTTCCGGGCTCCGCCTCGGCCTCGGACGCCGCCTCGGACGCCACCTCGACCTCGACCTCGGACTCGACCTCGGACTCGACCGCGGACTCGACCTCGGCCTCGGACGCCGTCTCGATCCCGGCCTCGGGCTCCCCGACAGCCTCGCGCGCCTCCGCGACGGCCTCCCCGACCGCGACCTCGGAGGCCACCACGGCCTCCTCCTGCGGGAGTTCGGGCTCGGCGACGGCCTCACCCGTCGGTTCCGGCCGGGGCTTGAGGAGCGTGACACCCGCCGGGGGCGTGCTGTCCTCGGGCACGGCGTCGGCCGGGGCGGACTTGAGCAGGGTCACGCCCGGGGCCGCCGCTGTCTCGCCCGCCTTCAGCAGGCTGACCGGACGGGCCGGCCGCGGCGCAGTGGGCGGAACGCCCGGCTTGACCAGGCTGACCGGACCGCCTGCGGCCGCCGGGGCCCCGGCCGGCGGCGCGGGCACCGCGGCCGGAGCCGACACCGGCCACTCGGGGACCGCGTCCCGCGGCTCCCCCGGACGCGGTAGCGGCGGCGCCGGGGGCGACGACATGTCGGAGGGCACCACACCGGCCGCCCGAACCGCCGACACCGCCGACATCGAGGCCGTCGATGCCGGCACCGGCGGAACCTCGGCCGGCAGGCCCTCGCCGCGACGGGCCGTATTGCGGAAGAACGGCCGGTCCGGGGCGTGCGTGGCCAGGATGACCACGTCCGGACGCAGCACCGAGTACACCTGCTGCCGCAGCTGCTCCGGCGCGAGCACCTCGCCCGCACCCGGCCGACCGCCGTGCAGCGCCTCGATCAGTGCGCGGGTGAAGGTTCCGATCTGCTCCGGGTCCGGACTGACCACCGCCCACAGCGGGATGCCCTCGCTGAGCGGCGAGACGGTGCCCTGGAGGTACGGCCAGGCGTTCTGGTCGGCACTCAGGTCGGCGATGACGAGGGTCTGCCACTCGGCCGGACGGTGGCTCAGCTCGGCGGCGATGGCCGGCCAGGGGAGGCCGTCCTGCTTGGCGTCGCGCAGGGTCAGTTGGAGCTGTCCGCCGCGCTTGTCGGCGACGACGTGGCCGCCCAGGTGGATCAGCAGCGGTCCGGGGTGGCGGGAGGCGGCGCGCAGGTGGGCGAGGACGGTGTGCGGGTCGCCGGCACCGGGGAGGTGGACGGCGTCCACCGCGTCCGCGGCGAGGAGCACCTGCGGCGAGACGGCGGCGAGCATCGCCGAGAGCACCGGCGCCTGGGTCGGCCCGCCACGGCCCCAGGTGCGGCGGCCGGAGGTGCCGTACCCGCCCTCGATCACCAGGATCCGCCCGCGCGGCGCGGCACCGAGCCCGCCGGTGCCACCGGCGCTGCCGGCACCGCCCGCACCGACGGCGGCCACCGGCGCCGCGCTCTGGACCGGGAACGGCGGCGGGGTCGCCGAGGACAGGGCCCCGACGGCGGGCAGCCCGGTGAGGGTCCATCCGGTGGGCGGAACGGGCGGTGCCGCCGGGGGCGCGGGCGGCGGCGCGGGCGCCTGCCCGACCGGTTGCGCGGCACCCGGCACGGAGGCGGTGACCGGAGCGGGCGCCGGGACGGGGGAGGGGGCGGCCGGAGGCGCCGGCGGCGGCTCGTACAGCGCGGCGGGACCGGGCGGGTGGTCCTCGGCCGGGAGGCGCGGGGGCGGCGGTACGGCGTCCCAGGGACCCGATTCCGGTGCCGGGTCGGGACCTCCGGAAACCGCTGTCGTCTCCGCCATCTCCTGGTCACCGCCCCGCCCCGCCGCTCCCGCGGCGTCTGATGCCCTCGCCTGCGTGGTGCCTGCCACCACACTCCGTGCGCGCCACCCTACGAGATCCCGGCTCACCCGTTCCAGGCCGGGTGGCCGATCGGCGGCCCACCGCCCGCCCCGTCCCGCTATGGTGCCGCCATGATCGATCCCGATCGCCCCCTGCTGTTCCTCGACGTGGACGGCCCGCTGATCCCCTTCGGTGACCCGCCCCCGGGCGGCTACCCCACCTACCGCAGCCCGTACGTCCCGTCCGACACTGCCCCGGCCGGGAACCCGTTGATCGCCCGCGTGGACCCGGAGTTGGGGCCGCGACTGCTGCGCCTGCCGGCCGAGCCGGTCTGGGCCACGACCTGGCTGGAGGACGCCAACGAGTGCCTCGCGCCCTGGCTCGGCCTGCCCCGACTGCCCGTCGTGGACTGGCCGGTGGACGACACGGACACCCCGGACTGGCCCGACGGGCCGGACGGTCTGCACTGGAAGACCCGTGCGCTGGTCGAATGGGCGGACGGACGGCCGTTCGCCTGGGTGGACGACGAGATCACCGAGGCCGACGACCGCTGGGTCGCCGCGCACTCCCCCGCCCGCGCCCTGCTCCACCGGGTGGACCCCCGACGAGGGCTCACCGAAGCGGACTTCACGGCCCTGGACACCTGGCTGCGGACGGTCTGACCGGCCGCCATCCCCTTCCCACCCGCCGACCACATCCGTGCGAGACGTCCACACGGCCGCCACATCGGCCGCCGGCCCGTCAACTCGACTGCCCGGCCACCCCTGTGGGGATTGACCGGGCAGTCGGCGGTCCGCGTCAGGACCCCGCGAGCAGGTCCCGCAGCAGGGCGACGGTGTCGGCGTCCAGATCCCGGCCGGTGCGGCGGCTGAGCGCGTCCAACCGGTTGACGGCACGCAGGAGTTGGTCCCGGGCGCCGGCCGAGGCGTAGGCGTAGAAGAGGTCCCGGTGCAGCAGTTCGACGTCCGGGGCGACGGCGAGGCCGCGGAAGACGGCGGCCTCGGCGCTGCGGTGGTCGCCGTACTGCAGGCGGCGGGCGGCCAGTTCGTGGGCCGTGTCGACGATCGCCGCGATCATGTCCTGCCGCTCGGCCTCCGCCCAGCCGTACGAGGCCGGCGGGGCCTCGGCGAACGGTGCGCCGCGGACCAGGGCCAGGGCGTGGGCGAGGGCCGCGTCGGCGGTGGCACTGGTGCTGCGCATGCCGCGCCGGTAGAGGCCGCGGAACTCGTCCCAGTCGCAGGTGACCGCCGGGGCGAAGGCGTAGCCCTCGGTGCCCTCGGTGGGCAGGAAGGCGCGGCCCTCCGGCGAGGTGCCGAACCAGTCGGCCAGGTCGGAGAGTTTGGCCGACAGCGGGCTCCTGGCGTCGGCCGCGGTGGGGTGCGGGTCGAGGTGCGCCGCCCCGGGGTGCAGGTCGTGGTCGAGTACGTGGAGTTCGGAACCCGGCCGCAGCGCCAGGTAGACGGCGAGCTCGGTGAGCCGAGGCAGCGCGCCGGGTGCGGCGGCGCCGAGGGCTCCCGCGACGTCCACCGGGCCGAGCAACCGGATCCGGGGGGCGTTGCGCGGGGCGTGCGCCTCCGGGGAGCGGAGGATGGCGAGCAGGTCGTCGCTGTCGCTGCGACGGGGCGTCGTCCGGGCGACCTGGGCGACGGCGGCGGGGCCGGGCTCGACGGCGGGCGCCGGTTCCTCCGTACCGACCGCGTCCGCGGTTTCGACGGCCTCCGCGAACCCGGCGGCCCCGGCGGGCCCGGTCCCGGCGGCGGACTCGGCGGCGGACTCCGAAGCCGCCTCCGAAGTGAACTCCGAAGTGGACTCCGGAGCGTGCTCGGCCCGCGGCGCCGACTCCTCGACGGTCTTCGAGCCGGTCGGCTCCGCCGCCACCGGATCCACCGCCACCGGCCGCGGCACGACGGGCTGGACGGCGAGCACGACCGTCGCCGTGGACTCCGAAGCGGAGTCCCCCGGCTCGTCCACCCCGTCGCCCTCCGTCGGGTCAGGCCGTCGCAGGTCGCGGGTGGTCTCGTCGGTGGCCGCCTGCCGTCCCTGCCCGTTGACGACGAACCGCGCCGGGCCGGCCGGCACCTGAGCCGGAACCGGAGCCGAAGTCGGAGCCGCGGGCGGCAGGGCGGCAGTCGCCGGGGCCGGCGCCACCGGATCGGTGCCCGCGAACGGGCTGGCCCCGGTGCCGATGACCCGGGCGAGCAGCCGGGGACCGGCAGCCGCGTCCGAGCCCTCGTCCGTCCCGCCCGCCACGGCCCCGCCACGAGCGGCGCCTCCGCCCGAGGCGCCCGCGCCCGAAGCACCTCCGCCCGGGCCGCCACCAGCCGACGCCCCGCCGACCGCCGAGGCGACCGAGGCGACCGAGGCGACCGAGGCCCCGACGGCGGCCAGCACCGGTACGGCGGCGGGCAGTTCGGTGGTGTCGGTGTCGTCCTCCGGTCCGTCCAGGGTCCAGGCCGGGGCCGGGTGCTGGGTGGTGTCGTCGGCGACCCGGAGCAGCTCGGCGACCTGGTCGTACTGCTGCACGTCGAGACGCTGCAGCTCGACCGTGAGGTGCAGGCCGGGGATCGCGGCCTGGCCGGAGGTCGGCAGGGTCCAGCGGGCGACCGGGCCGGTGCCGCGCTCGGGGGCGCGGGTGATGACGGCGACGCAGGTGCGCGGGCGGGCGTCGAGCAGGCGCCCGAGCTCGGCGGGGACGTCCCCGCCGGGCTGGTGGGCGCAGAGCACGATCTCGGGCGTCCAGGAATCGTCGGCCTGGCCGCGGCTGCGGGCCTCGCGCGGGCTGGTGGCCTCGGCGGCGACCAGGGTGGCGCGGGCCTTGGCGGTGCGCGGGCCGAGGGCGGCGAGCGCGGCCTCCAGGGTGGGGTGGCGGTGCACGCGTTCGGCGGCCGGGCCGCTGATCGGCACCTCCTCGGCGAGGTCCACCAGGTGCAGGTGGAGCCGGTCGGCGAGCGGGCTGTGGGCCAGTTCGATGGCGAGGGTGCGCAGCACGTCCCGGGCGTCGTCCGGGTGGCCGGACAGGTGGAGCAGCCGGACGGCCTCCAGGTCGGCGAGGACGACCGAGCCGTCCGGCGAGGTGCCGAGGGTGACGAGCGCGGGGTACGGCGCGGGGGTCTTCCGGGCCTGGCCGGGGCTGAGCAGGTCGCCCGAGTCGGCGCTGCACCACCACACGTTGGCGGCGTGGGCGGCGCGGAACGGCGCGATCGGGGTGGCCGGGCCGGACAGGTGCAGTTCGACGGTCTGGCCCTGGGTGATCCGGGCGGCGACGATGGCGGGCAGCCGCTTGCCGCCGCGCACGGTGTTGCGGGCCAGGGTGCGCAGGGCGCGGTCCAGCAGTTCCAGTCCGGCCTGGTCCTGGCGGGCCATCAGTTCGTTCTCGAAGGCGGCGGCCTCGGCCTCGGGCATCGCGATGCGGTGCCGGGGGCGGCGGGCGCGCTGCTGGGTGCCGCGCTTGTGGGCGACGGCGCCGACCATGATGGCGGCGAGCAGGACGCCGACGGTGGAGGCCGAGAGGGCGACGCTGTAGTCGTCGTCGGCGGCCGGGTCGGCGTGCGCGGCGGGCGCGTGCGCCGGCGTGTGCGTGGGCGCGGGCACCGGGGTCGACTGCGGCGCGCCCTGCGCGGGAGCGCCCGGCGCCGGGGTCTGCGCCGCGGCCTGGTCCCCGGCAGCCGGAGCCGGAGCGGGCGCCGGAGCGGGAGCAGGCGCCTGGTCCACGGGAGCGGGAGCAGGAGCAGGCGCGGGCGCCGGAGTGGCGGCCCCCGCCCCCGGCACCGTGAGCACCATCCCCGGCACCACCACGTCCGGATCCGTCAGCTGCTCGCCGTCCGGGGCCTGCGCCCCCTTGTTCGCCTCGAACAGCTTCGGCCACTGCTCCCCGTCCCCCAGCTCCCGCTGGGCGATGGTCGACAGGCTCTCCCCGGCCTGGACGGTGATGGTGTGCTGCCCACCGGAACCGCCCGCACCACCGGGGCCGCCGGCCTCCGTCCCGGCCTGCGGGGCCCCCTGCGGCGCGCTCTGCGGCGTGCCCTGCGCGGCGTCCCCCGAGGGAGCCGGGGCGGGAGCCGGCGCCGGTGTCCTCGCCTCGTCAGGCTTGGCGTCCGCCGGCATCAGCAGCTCCCAGCCGGGCTGGATCGGCCGCTCGGCGTCGAAGCGGATGCCCGAATCGCCCATCACCCGGCCGTCGTTGAGCTTGGCGATCTCCATCCACCGTTCCCCCGAGCCCAGTTGGCGCTCGGCGATGGACCACAGGCTGTCGGCCGGGCGGGCGTCCCGCACCGTGTAGGTGGCCTGCTGCTCGGCGGCCGGCGTCAGGGCCGGCGCGGCCTGCGCGGTGGGCAGTGCGGCACGCTGCGCGCCGCCCGGCGCCAACTGGGCCTGGGCGACGGACCCGTGGGCCGGCTCGGGAACGGCCGCGAAGGCCGAACCGGCCACCGGCACCAGCGCGAGCACCGAGCCGACCAGCCCGGCCGCGAGCCGCTGGCTCCAGCCGAAGGCGGGGATGCGGCGGGCGATCCGGCCGCGCAGCTGGGCGGGGATCTCCAGCAGGACGGAGAGCGCGAAGCAGGCCCAGGCGATCCAGCCGACGACCACCAGCGCCCACAGGAACAGGCTTCCGTCGTCCGGACTGGTGAGCGCCTCGCCCACCCCGCCCGAGGCGACCTCGCCCATCCCGGCGACCGCCTCCGTGCCGTACAGCAGCAGCGCGGGGACACCGAGCAGCAGGGCGAGCAGGGTGACCAGCGCGCCGAGCGCGGTGATCACGGCACGGCCGCGCCCGCGGGGTGGTCGGGGCGCCGGGGCGGCGGGCCCTCGGGCGCCGCCGGCGCGATGGGACGTCCCGGCCCGGCCGGTACGGGCCTGGGCGGTACGGGCCTGGTCCTTGGCACGTGGCGCGGCCATCAGTCGGTCTCCGCTTTCTCGACTCCGTGGACGAGGGTCGCACTGCCCTTGCCCGTTACCTTCCGTTCCCCGAGGGCGCCCAGCAGGACCGGGCGGTAGTCGGCCCGCACGGTGACGGTGACGACCTTGCCGTCGCCGGAGAACTCGACCTCGCCCGCCCGCAGGCCGTACAGGGCGAGGTAGGCGTCTGCGGCGTCCCGGACGTACTTCTCCTGGACCTTGAAGCCCTTGCCCTGCAGGACGGCCGCCCGGTCGAGCTGCTGGCCGCCGACCCGCGCGGCCTCCAGGGCGTAGGCGTCGGTCCGCTCGGCGACCCGCAGCCGGCCGCCGGCGTCGATCACCAGGGCGATGACGAGCACGACGTACGCCGCGCAGATCGCCACGAAGAGGGCCACCGCGCCCCGGTCGGACCGGCGCGCCGACAGCCGTCGCCGCAGACGGCTCACCACTCCCGTCCCCTCCCCCCACTTCGCACGATGCTCTCCCCACCGGCCCCCACCGGGCGCCGCTCGGTACCGTTGTGTCATCCCCCGAGCGCTCTCCGCTTGCGTCTCCCCCGCACGGGCCGTCTCCAATCCCCCGTCTTCCGGGTGACGGCGCCGCGCGCCGTCATGTGCCCCGGTAACGGTCCACCACCGAGGTGAACTCGCCGACGAGGTGCTTCGTCACGGGTACCCCGGACGGTCCGCCGAGCAGGTCGGCCAGTTCCACGTCGCAGACCACCGTGACGGTGACGGTCGTGACCGGTCCGCCCGGCAGGTTCAGTTCCCCCCTGCCGACCCGCACGTCCCCGTTGCGGCAGGACACGCCCTGCTGGCGCAGCGTCGCGAGGGCGGAGTCCCTGGCCGGCTGGTCCATGCCGTCCACGCTGCGCTGCAGGGAGGCGGTCCTGGCCGCGGCCCGGGCGGCGGCCTCCACGGTGCCGGCCGTGGACTGCACCCGCCCGGCGGCGATGGCCACCAGGACGAGTCCGACCACGCCCGGCACGACGATCGCCGCCTCGATCGCGATCCCGCCCCGGTCCCGCCTGCGCGGACGCGACCGGAGCCGGAGACGGGACCGCGGCCGGCGACCGCCGCCCGGTGCCCCCTGTGCCCCCGGCGCCCCCGGTACGCCCGGTGCCCCCGCCACGCCCGCCACGCCCGTCACGGCGTCACCACCGGCGCCACGAAGCGCTCTCGCGGCGCCTCGGCGAACTGGGTGACGGCGGGCGCCCTGAGCCCGGGTATCAGCAGCGGCGGGGTCAGCTGCACGGTGACCCTGACGGTCTGTGCCGTGCTGCCGTCGGTACGCACCGTGTACCCGTGCACGCCCTGCCGGTCGAGGAAGTCGCGGGCCTGCCGCTGGGCCGCCTCGTTCTTCTCGCCGTCCGTCGCACTGCCCTGCACCCGGCCGGCGTCCACGCCCTCGCGGGCGGCGGTGAGCGCGACCTGCCGGTCGTACCAGATCAGCGCGGCCTGGACGACGAGCAGCAGGAGCAGCAGGACGACCGGGAAGACGATGGCCAGGCTCAGGCTCATCGCCCCCCGGTCGCCCCTGCGGCGGAGAGCAGGACGCGTCACGGGGTGGCGCCGCCCGCGCCCGCGCCCGCGCCGCCGCCCGGCATGTTCGGGTCCTGCTCGACCTTCTTGACGACCCTGTCCTTCAGCAGGTAGAGCGCGGTCGCCACGGCGCCCGCGACGAACACCAACGCGATGATGGCCAGGGCGAGTTCGATGCTGATCGCACCGCGGTCACCGCGCGCGCGGGCGGCCCGCAGCCGGCCGAGCCGGAAGGTGAACAGCAGCAGCGCGAACTGGACCGGTAGCAGGACGGGGCGCAGCACCCGGTCTGCCAGCTGGACGAGTCGTACGGTCATCGGGGTCTCCGGGGGTGTGGCGGTGTGGTGTGGTGTGGCGGGTGGTGCCGGCTGCTCCGACCGGGCCGATAGGGCCCAGAAGGACGTGAACGAGGCGGTTGGCGCAGTCAGTTGAGCATCTGGTGCAGGGCGGGGAAGACGATCAGGACGGTCATCAGCAGGGTCAGCGCGGCCCCCGGCGCGACCATCCGTTCGCTGTCGGCGTTCGCGCGGGCGAGGTCCTCGGCGAGCAGTTCCCCGCGCAGGCCCTTGGCGCGGGCCCGCAGGGTGTCGTACACGGCGGCGCCGTCGTTGCCGGACAGCCTCATGATGTCGGCCACGTCCTGGAGCGGGCTCAGCCCCAACTCCTCGGCCAGCGCGTCGAGTCCGGCCCACGGTGGGAGTCGGTCGGTGGCCGCGCGTTCCAGGGCGTCGCGGATCCGCCGGAACACCGCGCCCTGCCCGACCGAGGCGGCCCGGCGCAGCGCCTCGGCGGGGCCGCAGTCGGCGGCCCGCTCCATCGCGACGAGTTCCAGGTAGGCGGCGATGCCGTGCAGGTACTCGGTGCGCGCCTCCTTGGCCTCGCCGCGCACGATGGCGTCCGGGACGAACCAGAGCAGTCCGGCCAGCAGCGGGCCGATGACCAGCGGCAGCGCGAACGGCAGGCCGACGTCCATCAGCACGGCCATCGCGCCCAGGTAGGCGGGGAGCATCAGGCCGAGCGCGGCGAACAGCAGTTTGTGCACCATGAACCGGGCCGGGGTGCGGCCGATCAGGGAGAGTTCGCGGCGCGGGACGGAGACCCCGCGCACGTGGACGGACCGTTCGCCGATCCGGTCGTACCAGCGGGGCCGCTCGTCCGGGTGCTGCTCGCGGTCGGCGGGGGTGGCGTGCAGCCGGTCCAGCGCCTGGCGCAGGTCCGGTGGCGCCGGGCGCAGTTCGGCGACCAGGAGGGCGAGGCCGCCGGCCGCGGCGGCGCCGGCCAGCACGGACCAGGGGGAGATCACCGGACCTCCCCGAGCAGTTCGGCCGGCTCCGGCTCGGTCGCCGGTGCGGCGGACCGCCGCCCGCTCCTGCTGCGCCGGTCCGGTGTCAGCAGCCGGGGCACCGGCGGGTGGGAGGCCAGCGCCCGCATCCAGGCGATGATCGCCACGAACAGGGCGGCGACGACGGCGAGCACCACCTGGCCGAGGAAGGTCCCGTACGGCCGGGTGTACTCGGTGTTGAAGGAGCCGACCGTGACGACCAGCACGATGATGCCGACCAGCCAGCGGATGGTGGTCCGGTGCTTGGCCCGGTCGGCCTCGATGGCGCGGCGCTGGCGGACCTCCTCGCGCACCGAGTCGGCCATGTCGGAGAGGGTGCGGGCGAGTCCGGGGCCGCTGTCCCCGGCCCGCAGCACGAGCGCGGCGAGGACCTTGTCGGCGGTGGCGTCGGCGAGGCTGTCGGCGAAGGCGCGCAGCGCCTCCTCGGGCCGCCAGCGGGCCTGCAGCCGGGCGGCCAGTTCGCCGATCTCGTCCTCCAGGGCGGCCGGGGCGGTGCGGCGGCTGGTGACGATGGCCTGGTTGAGGCCGACGCCGAGCAGCAGCACGTCGGCGATCCGCTGGGTCCACTCGGAGAGCGCCTCCAGCCGCTCGATCCGGTGGGTGTCCGGGCGGGTGGTGTCGAACAGCCAGGGCAGGCCGAAGACGGCCAGCGGCACCAGCAGCGCGGTCAGCGGGATGCCGGTGAACAGCCAGGCCAGCGGCGCCCCGGCGAGCGCGAGCGGCAGTTGGACGCGGCGCAGCCGCACCATCCGGTTCGCGGCCGTCCCGGGGGCGCCGTACCAGAACACGTGGAGGCGGCCGGCCAGCGGGTTGACCGCCGGTTCGGCCCCGTCCTCGTCGCCGGGCTCGCTGCCGCGGGCCCAGACCACCAGGGCGACCAGGCCGCCCGCGAGCGCCAGCCCGCACAGGGCGAAGAGCAGCATCACCGCGCGCCACCGCCGATCCGCAGCTGCAGCGGGGTGGCCCAACTCCCGTACCGGGAGCCGAGCAGCGAGGCGTCGAAGCCGGCCCGGCGCAGGTCGTCCAGGCACTGCGGCGGGGTGTGCGGGACGGCCCGCGGCTCGCCGAGGTCCGGCCGGGGGCCGAAGACGGTGTTCAGTGCGGGCCGGCCGCTCTCCCCGAGGCCGGTGACCTCCAGGACGTGGGACACGAAGCGGTGCCGGCGGCCGCCGACGGCGGTCTCGTCGACCATGGTGACGTGCACGATGAGGTCCAGGGCGTTGGCGGTGAGCCGGTAGGCGAGTGAGTCGGTCATGTGCGAGCCGTATTCCAGGCAGAGTTCGGCGATGCGGTCGACGACCATGTGCGGGCCGCGGGCGTGCAGGGTGCACATCGAGCCGCCCTCGCCGTTGGTCATGACCCGCAGCATCGGGACGACCTCGCCGGAGCGGACCTCCCCGACGATGATCCGGGAGAGCGTCATGCGCAGCGCGGCCGGGATGAGGTCGCCGATGCTCAACTCCCCGGCCAGGCGCCCTTCGACGCGTTCGCCGTTGCCCTCCCTGGCCTCCATCGGGACGACCTGGCGCAGGTGGCCGAGGGTGTGCAGCCAGAGTTCGAACTCCGACTCCAGGGTGCCGATCCGCTCGTCCGGCGGGATCTCGGCGGCCATCGCGCGCAGCAGACTGGTCTTGCCGACGCCCTGGGTGCCGGTGATCATGACGTTCTTCCTGGCCCGGATCGCGGCGGCCAGGAAGGCCGCCAAGGTGGCGTCCAGGGTGCCGAGTTCGACCATCTCGGGCAGGGTCGCGGAGGCCACCCGGTGGCGTCGGATCGCCACGTACGGGCGGGGCGTCACCTCGGTGAGCGCCTGGAGGCGCATGCCGCCCTCCAGGCGCAGCGCGAGGGTCGGGCTGGCGGTGGACAGGCTGCGCTCGCCGCCGCCGTGCTGGCGGGCCAGGTCCTGGAGCAGCTCGACGAGTTCGGCGTCGCTGTCGGCCACCGGCGGTACCTGGCGCAGGGGTTGGTGCACCTTGGAGACCCAGACGTCGTCACAGCCGTTGATCAGGATGTTCTCGATCTCCGGGTCGTCCAGGTAGGGCTGGAGCCGGCCGGCCCGGAACAGCAGGTCGAAGACGGCCTCGGCGAGGGCGCGGTCCTGCTCCCGGGTGGGCGGGATGCCGTGGGTCTGGGCGTACGCGTCGGACCACCGGGCGACGGCCTCCTCGATCAGCGCCCGGCCGCGCTGGCGGCGGGTGGCGCGGTCCGGATCGGAGCCGGAGGCGGCGGTCAACCGGGTGATCTGCTGGTGCAGTTCGGCCGCGACCTGGCGCTTGAGCTCGCGGGCGACCTGCGGGTCGACGGCGGGCCTGGTGGCGGCACCGCGCAGGTCCAGCGAGGGCAGCTGGGAGGGCACGGCGGTGGGCCCGGCCGTGCCGGGCGGGACGGGCTGCGGCGCGACGGGCTGGGCGGCGGCCGGCTGGGGCGCGACCGGGCCGGGCTGGTACCCGTGCGGCGGGGCGACCGGGCCGGGCGCCGGCACCGGTGTGGCCCAGGGCAGCGCGGCCGGATCGGAGGCGGGACGCTGGTGCAGGGGGCTACCGCGCACGGAGCACCTCCCCGGGGTTCGGCGGGTACGGACCGTCGGGATCGTCCCGACGGTCCGTCACGCTCGGCTGCTGGAGTGGGTACCGGTCGTCCGGCTCACCGTACGGGGCGGACTGGACGTGGGCCGGGAACGGCGCCGGCGCGGCCGGCTGCGGGGCGAGCCCGGCCAGCGGCGCCACCGGTCCTGTGGTGATCACCGGCGGGACGGGCTGCGGCGGGCTGTAGGAGGGCTGCTCGCCCTCGGCCGTCCCGTAGCCGGACCGGCCGTGCGTGAACTGGCCCTGTGTGAACTGTCCTTGTGCGTACTGGCCCTGCATGGACTGCCCCTGCGCAGACTGCTCCTGCGCGGAGTGGCCGTGGGCCGCCGCGCCGTACCCGCCCGAGGCGTACGGGGCCTGGCCGTGGCCGCCCTGCCCGTACCCACCACCCGAGACGTACCCGGCTTGGTCGTACCCCGGCTGCGCGTACCCCGGCCGGCCGCCCTGTCCGTACGCCGACTGCCCGTACGGGCCCGGCGCGGGCGAGGGCGTGGGCCCGGCCGGGGGCACGGGCATCGACGGCTGCGAGGGCATCGCCTGCTGCGGCGCCATCGGCATGGGCGGGGTCGGTATCGGCGGGGCCGGCATCGGAGCCGTCGGGACGGGGGACGCCGGGGCCGGAGCCGTCGGGACGGGGGGCGTCGGCACCGCCGCCGCGACCGGGGCCGCCGGACCGCCCGCCGCACCGCCCGCCGCACCGCCCGCCGCACCGCCGGCCGTCAGCTGGGCCGGCGCCGCGTCCTGCGCGACACCCGGCGCGAGCCGCTGGCGCCGACGGCGGATCAGCAGCTGCACCTCGTCCGCCGCCGACCGCGCCGTCCGCATCAGCTCCGAGCGGATGAACCGCCGGTCGGTGGTGTCCCCGCCGTCGGAGAGCACCTTCGCCGTCCGGAGGGCGTGCGGCAGCACCCCGAGCACCGGCAGTCCGAGCTCTCGGGACACCTCCGCCCGCGTGTACGGCCCCTCGGCGACCAGCAGCAGCCCGAGCGCGTCCGCCCCGGTGCCGGCCGCGGCCAGGTCCTCGGCCAGGGCGGCGAGCCGGGGCCGGACCGAGCTCAGCCCGCGCAGCGTGGTGCGCACGGTCGCCACCACCACGTCGGCGCGGCGGGCCAGCACCGCGCTGTGGCCGGTGGCGCCGGAGCGGCCGAGGTCCACGATGACGTCGTAGCCCTGCTGTTCCACGCCGCGCAGCAGTTCGGCGAGCGGCTCCCAGGTGTAGGCGAGGCCGGGCGCCTGGGTGGGGTCGGTCAGCCCGGGCAGCAGCAGCCGCTCGGCGCCACCCTCGGGCGAGAGGTCGATCAGCTGCTCCCAGATGGTCTGCGCGAGCAGCCCGCGGCGGTCGGCGACGGCCAGGTTGCGCAGCCCGTACACCGCCTCGACCCGGCCCTCCAGGGCGCCGGCGAGCACCGCGCCGCCGTCCGGGTCGGCCTCGACCAGCAGGATCCGCCGGCCGGGCTGCAGCGGCCAGGACAGCAGCAGCGCCAGGGCGGTGGTGGTCGCTCCCGGTGCGCCCGGGCCGCCGACCACCGCGATCACGGCCATCAGGCACCGCCCGTCGCGGCCGGCGCTCCGGGCGAGGCACCGCCGGAGGTGGCGGCGCCCGGGGTGGCGGCGCCCGGTGCGGGGGCGCCCGGGGTGCCGGCGGCGGCCGAGGGCGCGCCGCTCGTCGCCGGGGCCGGCGCGGCGCCGCCGGCGGGGGCACCGGCCGCGGGGGCTCCGGCCGCCGACCCGCGGGGCGCGAGCAGTACCTGGATCCGCCCGCTCGCCACCCACTGCGCCAGCCGGGGCCCGTCCGCGGTGCCGACCGCCACGTCGATCACCTGGCTGCCGTCGGTGTCCACCCGGCCGACGGTGATCACCGTGGCGGGCAGCGAGTCGGCCCGGCCGTTGTCGGGGGTGAAGACGATGACCAGCTGGACGCCGGGCTGCAGCCGGCTGGCGGGCAGCTGGCTGCGCTTGGCCGACACGCCGACGACGATCTGCCCGGGCTGCAGCGACAGGCCCTGGGCGAGGTCGGAGCCGGTGAGCATCGCGCCGCGCTTGAGGTCGGTGGCGGCCCGCATGCCGACCGCCTTCGCCCGGTCCTGGGCCGACACCGGGTGCAGCGCCGGATCTCCCGCGATCCGGGCGACCACCAGGTCGTCCTCGGTGATCACCTGTCCCCACGGCACGTCCCGGGCCAGCGCCAGCACCGCGACCCGCTGGCCGGTGCTGTTGTAGAGGACGGCCCCGCCCAGCCCGCCGGCCGCGATCAGCGCGACCGCCATCGCCAGCACCGCCGGGCGCCGCCGCCGCGCCCGCATGGTCCGCCCGGGCGCGTGCGGCACGGCCCGCCCCCGGCCCTTGCCCCGGCCGCCCTGCTCCGGCTGCTCCGGGAGCGGCACGGACGCCGCCGCGCCCGCGGAGGTGCCGGATCCCGGCGTCGCGAACGTACGGTTCTCCACCGGGTTCCGCCCTTCCCTCGTTCGTCTCCGGCTCGTCTGGCCGGTCAGGCTGGTCTGGCTGGTCTGGCTGGTCTGGCTGGTCTGGCTGGTCAGTGTGTGAATCGCCGTACCGGCGCCCCCACCCGGGAGCGGCCGGCCGGCCGCTCCCGGTCGGGCGCGCTCAGTTGAGCACCTGCATCTCGGCGACCTTGAGCTGGAAGGGAACGCTGCTCCGCCTGATGCCCCGAAGCTTGAACGTCCGCGGGTTCGGCCCTCCGGTGACCACCACGGTGGCCTCCCACTGCATCGTCACCGTGGCGTTGAAGACGCCGTTCTTCTCGCCGGCCGAGCTGGTCCTGAACTCGTAGCCGCAGTCCGGGGACTTCGCGTCGCCGTACTTGGGGTCGTACGGCGTGCCGGTCGTGGCGCAGGAGGTCTGGAGGTTGCCGCCGAAGCTCCAGTCCGCCTTCACCAGCCGGGGCGTGACGGTGACCGCGATGCCCGCGAGCTCCGCGTGGCCGACGCCCGGCAGCGCGGCGCCGTCCGCCCAGAGCCAGACCGGGGCGTTGACCACCGCGGTGTTCTGGGGTGCGGCCCGGCCCACCGGCGGCGTGAAGTGGACCTGGTCGGTGGCCCGCTCGATGACTCTGGCCTCCGTGGTGACGTCCTGCCCCGGCGTGGTGGCCTCGAAGACGATCTCGGCGCCGCCCATGCCCCCGTCGGTCTGCGGGCAGACCTTCGTGTAGAGCGCGCCGTCCTTCGGGTCGTGGCCGCCCCACGCCGGGTCGCCCGCGGCCGGCGGGTTGTCCAGCGGGCGGAAGTAGCAGCCCTTGCTGCTGCTGAACCAGCCCAGCTCGGGGTCGTGGCAGGCCCACGTGACCTGGTGGTAGTCGCACAGCTGCGGCCCGGTGTCCGAACCGCCGCCGCCGGGCTGGGATCCGCCGGGCCCGGGGGTCGTTCCACCGGAGTGGACGTCCACGCAGATCACCGTCGGGTAGCACTGTTCGGCCCCGCCGCCCGGTGGTTCGTCCGCGGACGCGTTCACCGCCGAGGACAGCAGCAGTCCGGCCGACATCGACACGGCGATCGCGATCCGCCGGGCCGGTTTCCGCGCGTTCAGCATGTCCGGTCCACCTCCCGCTTGAAGTCGTTGATCAACCAATGTGCTTGGAACCAGCGCAGGGACGCGGTCGCGACGTACCGGTTCAGCCGGGATCCGGGATCCTTGGCGGCCCTGGTCACGGCATCGACGCGGTGCCAGTCCGACAGGTCGACGCAGTCCTCGATCACGGCGGTCTGCGGATCGGATTTCAGGTCGATGCCCTTGACCACCGCGGAATTGCGCGGCGTTCCGGTCATCACCGCTTTGGCGTCGCGCAGTTGACGAAGGCTTACCAGACTGTCGGACAGCGCCCGGCCGGAGGAGTACTGCTCCAGTCCGTAGCCGTCCGAATCCGCACGCCCGAAGGCGTCCGCCTGGGCCTGCCACCAATCCTGATACGCCTTCAGAGCCAGCCGCCCCATGGCCCCTTCCGGGCCGCTGGTCGGCGCGATCGAGCCGTTTACCGAACCACTCGAAGGAGTTAGCGGATCCACTCCCGCGACGGTGGGCGCAGCCGACCCGAGGCGATCGACGGAACCACCCGCACCACCGCTCGCACAGGCGCCGAGCAGCAACACCAGTACCGCCCCACCGACCCCAACCGCCCCAGGGCGCAACACATTTCCGCGCTGCCGCATGGCCCCACCTCATTGCGACCGACCTGATCCGTGATCCACGGCCGCCAGGAGAATTCCGCCGTCCCGCCGGTGTTTCCGCTGGGGATCGATTCTTCGCCAACCCACCCCATCACGGCAACACCTCAGGCCCCCTGACCTTACGCGGAAGGCGGTTCCGTCGGGGCACTTTCCCGCCACAGAACGGCCAACAGTTCCTCGGAAAGCGACAATCCGGCCAATGCGCCCCGAACCGCGGCCCGATTGCGCATCAGAAGCCGCCCGGCGTGCGGCGGAACGAGCAGGCGCGCGCCAGGCGCACCCGAACTACCGACCGGTTCTCCACCGCCCGTCAGCGCGGCCACGGCCGGCTGGAGATCGAGCGGGGCGACGGCCGCGGGGGCACCCGGGACGCCCTGGCGCAGGACGGTGGTCAGAGCCCGGCTGAACGAGCCCTCCCCGCCCGGCAGTACGGCGTCCCGGCCACGTCTGCCCGGGGTGTAACGGTTCCCCGGGGCGTAGCGGCCGATCCGGCCCCACAGCGGGACCCTGGAGTAGCTCAGCAGTTCGCCGGCGCCGTCCTCGCCGTTCTCCACCGCCGCCCAGGTGTCCCGGTCGGCCACCGCGTCGACCAGCAGCAGGGCCTCCTCCTGGTCACCGTGCACCATCGCGCTGACCACCCAGTCCCAGGCCAGGCCCCGACGGTAGGCGTTGTCGGCGGTGCTGCCGGCGGTGACCAGGGCGAGCCGGCGCCCGCGCGGGTCGGCCACCAACTGGCCGACCAGGCAGACCAACAGCCAGCGGCCGGGGTGCTGGGCGGCGTCCCGGACGGCGGTGAGCATGGCGTTGGCGTCCGCGTCCGGCGGCACCGTGGTGACCCTGCAACCGGCCGCTCCGGTGTCGAAGCACATCCCGGGCAGCACCTCGGCGAGCAGCCGGGCGCCGTCCGGTGCGAGCGCCGCACCCCCGAAGGCCCGGTCGGGGCCGCCGTCCGCCCCGATCACCACCAGATCGACCCCGCCCGCCATCCGGCCGTCCCCCTCCTCCACCGTTTCTCCACCCGCCGGGCAGGCTACCGCCCCCGAGGGCCTCCGACGGGGCTCCCGGCCCGTCCGCTCAGGGACCATGGGCCCTATCGGTACGCGCGCCGACCGAGGACGATCGGACGCATGGAGCGTGAGGACCGTGTGGAGACCCTGAGCGAGGCCGAGTGCCTGCGGCTGCTCAGCACCGTGCCCGTCGGGCGCGTGGTGTACACCGAGCACGCGCTGCCGGCCGTCCTTCCGGTCTCCTTCGAGGTCCTGGACGGGCGGCTGGTGCTCGCCGTGCGCCGTGGAAGTGCCACCGCGCGCGGGCTTGACGGCACGGTGGTGGCCTTCCAGGCGGATCTGCTGGACCCGGTCACCCGCACCGGGTGGAGCGTCCTGGTGCACGGACGGGCCGACGTGATGACCGACCCCGAGCAGATCCGGCGGGTGCTGCGCTCCGGACTGCGGCCCTGGGTGGGCGATCCGGAGCCACTGTTCGTCGCGCTGGTGCCGGAGCTGGTGAGCGGCCGCCGACTGTTCCCGACCGGGCCGGGCGCCCCGGCCCGCCAGACGCGGCGGCCTTCGGACGCCGGGCGGATGGACACTGGGCGGACGGACACCGGGCAGGTGGGTGCCGGGCGGATGGACGCCGGGCAGGTGGGTGCCGGGCGGACGGGTGCCGGGCAGGTGGGCCTGGGGAGCGCGGACGCCGGGCCCGTGAACACCGGTTTTCCGTTCGGCTCCTGACAGATACCGGTGGGTAGGCATACGCTTCCGGCGTCCTGATCCCTCCCCGGGCCCGTCCCCACCAGGAGCTCACCGTGACGACCTTCGCCTCCCTCGCCGAGCTGACCGCCGCCGTCGGCACCGAGCTGGGCACCAGCCAGTGGCACACCATCGAGCAGCGGCGGATCGACCTGTTCGCCGAGGCGACCGGCGACCACCAGTGGATCCACGTGGACCCGGAGCGGGCCAAGGACAGCCAGTTCGGCTCGACCATCGCGCACGGCTACCTGACCCAGTCGATGATCCCGGTGCTGGCGAAGGAGTGCTACGCCGTCGAGGGCGTGCGGATGGCGCTGAACTACGGTTCCGACAAGGTGCGCTTCCCGGCCCCGGTGCCGGTGGGCACCGCGATCCGGGCCACCGCCGAGCTGCTCTCGGCCACCGAGGTGCCGGGCGGCGTCCAGGCGGTGGTGCGGTTCACCGTGGTCAGCGAGGGGAGCACCAAGCCGCACTGCGTCGCGGAGACGATCACCCGCTTCTACGCCTGACGGGAGCGCGCCCACGCGGGCCCGGGCCGACGGCGTGCGTGCCCGGACCGGCAGGCGTGCGGGGCCGGGCGGAGCGGAGCGGGCGGGCCCGGGCGGCGGCGTGCGGCCCATTCCTCCCGGGTCCCCCGATTGGACCGCGCCGGGCTCTCCACCAGGTCCGGACGGCCCACGACGAGTAACCTCCGACGAGATGGTTGTCGTATCGCAGCAGCCCCATTTGGCGCTGCGCTGCACGCCCCGGCCCGCCCGGTAGCCGTGACCGTCCCTGGAGGAGCCGTGCCCCGCCCAGCCCCGTGGTTCTCCCGCCTCGCCGGTCTGTCCTCGCAGTTCGTCCCGCCGGCCACCGGCCCCGCCGCCGAGCGCGCCGTCCCCGGCCTGGCCGGACTGCCCCGGGCCGCCTGGCACCGGGTCCGGACCGACCCCTTCGGCGCCGAACCCAGGGGCGAGCGGCTGGCCCGCATCCGCCGCTCCCCGCAGTTCGCCGACGGCGCCTTCCGCAACCCGGTGCCCACCCGCCGCCTGGTGTACGAGCGCAGCCCGCTGGAGATCACCCACGCCCAGCTGACCGGGGACAAGGCCCGCCGGAGGCCGACCGCCGCCATTCCGCTGCACCGGCTGCTCCCGGTCGACCTGGCAGCGCCGCCGGAGTCCGGGCTGCGGCTGACCTGGCTGGGGCACGCCTCCGTGCTGGCCGAGATCGGCGGGCGGCGGGTGCTGCTCGACCCGGTCTGGGGCGAGCGCTGCTCCCCCTTCTCCTGGACCGGGCCCAAACGGCTGCACCCGGTGCCGCTGCCGCTGTCCGAACTCGGGCCGGTGGACGTGGTCGTGATCTCCCACGACCACTACGACCACCTCGACATGGACACCGTCCGGGCTCTGATCGGGACGGACGCGGTGTTCGCCGTGCCGCTCGGGGTCGGGGCGCACCTGGAGCACTGGGGCGTACCGGCCGCGCGGATCGTCGAACTGGACTGGTGGGAGTCGGCCGAGGTCGCCGGGCTGACCCTGACCGCCACACCGGCCCGGCACTACTGCAGCCGCGGGCCGCGCACCAGTTCGCTGTTCCTGTGGGCGTCCTGGGTGGTGGCCGGCGGCGGACGGCGGATCTTCCACAGCGGGGACACCGGCTACTTCCCCGGCTTCGCCGAGATCGGCCGCCGGCTCGGCCCGTTCGACGCGACGATGATGCAGGTCGGCGCGTACAGCGACTTCTGGCCCGAGGTGCACATGACCCCCGAGGAGGGCGTGCGGGCGCACCTGGACCTGGGCGGCGAGCTGCTGCTGCCGATCCACTGGTGCACCTTCAACCTCGCGCTGCACCCCTGGGAGGAACCCGCGGAGCGGGTGGTCACCGCGGCCCAGGCGCTCGGTGCCCGGCTCGCGGTGCCCCGCCCCGGCAAGCCCTTCGAACCCGCGCGCCCGCCCGCCCTGCGCCTGTGGTGGCGCGCCGTCGCCGCCGCCCCGCGCGACGTCCCGCCGCTGGTCGACGAGCGGCGGCCGGGCGAAGGGGTGGCGGCGGGCGGGGGCGGGGCGCGCGAACAGGCGACGACTTTCAGCGAACAGATTTCAAAATCTGTTCGCTGAAAGTCGTCAGCTGAAAGTCGTCACCCCTTCGCCGTCACCCGCCGACGCCGGATCACCGCCCAAGCCGCCTGCTGAACCAACAGGGTCAGCACCCCGGCCAGCACGATCCCCAGCAGGTTCAGCAGCAGCTGCGCGCTGGAGCCCCAGAACTGCTTGACGTCGCCGTAGCCGAGGGCGACGGCCGCATTGGCCGCGGCGGGCACGGTGGTGACCGAGATCGCCACGCCGACCAGGGCCCCGGCCTTCGAGGAGGTGAGCGAGAGCAGCCCCGCGACGCCCGCCAGGAAGGCGACCACGAAGGACGTCGCGTCCGGCTGCCAGATGAACGAGGTGTTCGGCCGCACGGCGTCGAACTTCGCCTCGCTGAACAGCCCGAGGCCTTCCATCAGCATCCCGAAGCAGACGGTCAGCCCCATCGCCACCACGAAACCCGTCACCAGCGCGTTCAACGATCGCAGTGCCGGGCGCAGCCGTCGCTGGACGACCGCCACGCAGAGCCCGGCCAGCGGCCCGAACTCCGGTCCGACGGCCATCGCGCCGACGATCAGGATCGCGCTGTCCAGCACCGCGCCACAGGCCGCGAGCATGGTGGCGGTGGTGAGGAAGGCCAGGAACACCCACGTGAGGGTGGACTCCTCGTGGGTGATCTCGGAGACCGACTCCCACACCAGCGCGTCCGCCCCCTCCCCGGGGGCCAGCCGCTCGGCCTCCTCGGCCGCCGCCGAGAGGGTCAGCTCGACCGCCGAGACGTCGATCGCGCCGCGCTCGGCCAGCCCCGTGGCGCGCAGCGCGCCCAGGACCTCGTCCGCCGCCTCGCGGGCCACGTCGCAGAGCACCACGTCGCCGGCGGGCCGGACGGCCGCGTCCGGGAGCAGGACGACGTGTGTCACCCCGACGACCTCGTCCAGGCAGTCCAGCACGCGGTTCCGGAGGTCGGGCGGGACGATCAGGCGAAGGTGCAGCACGGGCGCTCCGGTGGGCAGGGCAGGCGGAAGGTCCCGCCCACCCTAGGCCCGCCCCGCACCGGACCCCGCACCACCCCGGGCCCGCGCCACCCCGATCCCGCACCGCGGCCCGTCAACGGCCCGGCCCCTCAGCGCTTCAGCCCTTCAGCCCTTCAGCCCGCGAGGACGTCCCGTAGCGCCCGGGCCTCCTTGACCACCCGGCCCGCGCCGCCGCGCCCGGCCACCGCCGTCACCTCGGCGACCGGCCCGCGGGCGCCGGTACGCCGGGCGCAGTCGGTGGCCAGCGCGATCAGGTCGCCCAGCCCGCGCGTCGACGGATCGGCCTCCCCCAGCAGAGCCGGCAGGGCCGCCCCGAGCACCGACCAGACCGTCGCCCGGGCGCCGCTCTCCGCCGCCAGGGTGAGCGCCGCTCCCAGCCGGCCGGCCGTCACCGTGCCGCAGGCCACCAGGGCCCCGAGTTCGCGGCCGAGCAGCGCGCTGTCCAGGTCACCGCGCGCGGCGAGCACCAGCAGGGCGTCCACCGCCGCCGTCCGGTCCTCGACGTGCCGGGCGCCCAGGCCGTACGCCAGCGCCAGGTGCAGCGCGAGCCCGGCCGGGCCGCCGGCCTCGGCGAGCAGCGGGAGGTGGCCGGCGGCCCCGCGCTCGTCCCGGTCGGCGCCCTCGGCGAAGGGGTCGAGCCAGCGCGCGGCCAGCTCCTCCCGGTGCCAGGGGAGCATCGCGAACCAGTGCGCGACGGGCCGCCGGCTCCAGTCGTACACCTTGCGGGCGCGGGCCACGCTGGGCTCGGTGCCGTCCAGCAGGGCCAGGAACTCGCTGGGGAGGCGTTCGCCGCCCGGCCCCACCGGCCCGGCGCCGATGCCCGGCTGGGCGACGGCGATCCGCTCGATCTCCTCCCACCAGCGGTTCCCGTACACGTTGGTGCGCCGCAGCCCCTTGCCGGGCGCGAACAGCACCCGCTTGGACGGCTGACCGTGCAGTCCGCCGGTGCGCAGCCAGTGCGCCAGCCGGCGCCCGGCCGGGGAGGTGAGCGCCTCGGCGGCCTTCAGCGCCGCCCCCTCTGCCACCGACCCGTCTGTCACCGGCCCGACCGCCACCGGCCCGACCCGCAGCAGGGCCTGGGACAGGTCTGCCTTCCCCGGTGTGACACCCGCCGCCTCGTACCCGGCGATCCGCTCGACCAGCACGGCCGGGTCCAGCGCGCCGGTGGCATCGGTCGGGGTGGCGAGCAGGTACGGCGGCCGGGTGGCCGTCACCTGCCAGGCCGCCTCCTCCAGCCGGGCGGCGAGAACGGCCCCGGGCACGGTGGTGCCCGGGCCGCGCAGCGCCGAGCCGTCCCTTCCGCGGAGGGAGTCCCAGAACCGGCGCGGCGGGAGCTCCCCGGCCACCGCGGCCACCACGAAGAGGATCTCCCGGGGCGTGCAGTCCCCCCAGCTGCCGGTGCCGCGCCACGGATGCACCCGGCGGACCGGCTCCAGCGCCTCGACCAGCGCCGCCCGGTCCCGGTGGGTCAGCCGGACCAGCCCGTCCAGCACCCGTTCGAAGGCCGCCATGCCGGGCTCGCGCGCCGCGAGCAGGGCGGACAGTTCCTCCGCGAGTTCGGCCGCCGAGCCGATCGGCGCGCCGAGCGGGCGCGGCTCGGGGGCAGGCGGCAGGAGTTCGTTCCATCCGGTGTCCGGGTCGCCCCCGTCGCCGCCGACCGGCGCGCCGAACAGCTCGCCCGCGCGCCGGTGGTGGGCCGGGTTGAGCGTCTCGGCGGCGGAGCGCAGGTCCGCCAGCACCGCATCCCCCGCCGCCTTCAGGTGACGGGCCACCACGTTCAGCGCCCGCTCCTGGAGGGCCGTGTCCGGATGTCCGAAGGCCTCGGCCGCGGCCAGCACCACCGGTCCCGAACGCGCGGGCGCGCGCCGGGCGGCCTTCTCCAGCCAGGCCAGCTGGGCGCGGACCAGCTTCTTCTCGTTCCGGAACAGCACCACCGCCGAGGCCTCGGCGAGCACCTCGGGCTCGATCAGGCCGGCCTCGTCCAGCCCGGCGAGGACGTCCTGGGCGTGCCCGGCGATCACCGACAGGCCGTCCAGCAGCGCCACCACGTCGCGCACCCTGGCCGCGTACTCCTCGGCCGTCGGGGCGAGCGCCCGCAGCACCTCCAGGAAGGCCCGCTGGTCGGTGGCCTTGCCGCCGCGCAGCAGCCGGGCGAGGCAGCGGTCGAGCAGCTGGGTGCGGTCCACCACTCCGGCCGCAGCCAGTTCGCCGATCGCCTCCGTCCAGATGTCGCCGGGGCGCGGGCTGAGCCGGAAGGTCAACGTGTAGCCGACATCGGCGAGTTCGAACAGCTCGGGCAGCAGCACCGGGGTGAAGGCGTCCTCGCGCAGCACGTCGGCCAGCGTCGGGCGCGGGCCGCCCGTTTCGTCGCTGTGGTCCATCCAACTCCGGACGAAGGACTCGCCGCGCGGCACCTCGCAGCCGGTGCGCCGGACCACCGCCTCGATCACCGGGTACATCGACCAGCCCCAGCTCCGCACCGGCCGGGCGGCGAGCCGGGTGACCACCTCGACCTGCCACTCCACCGGCTGCGCCTCGATGACCTGGTGCAGCACGGAGTTCCGGGCCCAGTCCCGGACGCCGAAGTCGCTGCCGGCCAGCCAGGTGGCGGCGCCGGCCGGGCCGGCGTGGCAGCCGGCCCCGGCCACCAGCAGCCTGCCCTTGACCTCGGCCGACTCCCGTGACCAGTCCTGGCGCAGTTCCTTGCGCAGCTCCTTGAGGGCGGGCAGGCAGGCCCGCCGCTGGGCCGCGTCCAGGGCGGCCAGCAGCTCCGGTATCCGCGCCAGCCGACCGGACCGGACGGCGGCGAGCAGCTCGTCGACCGGCCCCTGGCGCTCGGTGCCCGAGGTCGTGCTCACGCTCCGGCCCCCTTCGTCCCCGCAGCCCCGGTGGCCTCCACGGTCCCGGCCGTCTCCACGGCCCCGGCGGACGACACGGCCCCGGCGGCCGCGTCCCGCACCATCCCGACCGCCAGCGCGTGCTTGCACGGCCCGCGCCCGCCCCGGTACTTGCCCCACCACAGGCAGGTGCAGCTCGACCGCCCCGACGCGTCCGTGCGCACCCGCTGGATGTGGTCGTCCACGGTGACGACGGCCGTCGCCCCGCCCTCCTCGAACCGCACCGCGCCCGCCGCGACCAGTGCCCGGGCGGCCCGCAGCCGGGGGTTGGCCGTCTCGGCCCGCCCGGCGTCGTACGGGAGCTGCCGGTGGAAGTACGCGGCCTCGGCGGCGTCGTAACCGATCTGCCCGGCGGTGCCCAGCCGGGTGAGCGCGGCGCGGACCCGCTCGGGGCTCAGCCCGGACTGGGCGGCGAGGTCCCCGACCTCGATCCGGGGCTCCCAGGCGAGCAGCACCGCGATCAGCTCGGCGTCCCGCTCGGCCGCCGCGGTGGCGAGCGAGTCGAGCACGCCGCCCTCGCCGGAGAAGCCCCGGGACACGTCCGGCGACAGCGTCAGGGTCAGCCGCATGCCGGGCAGCACCGCCTCCCAGGCGGAGGCGGTGGGCTGCCCGGCCGCCACCGGCCCGTACACCCGCAGGGCGAGCGCGTGCCGCAGCACCCGCTGGAGCGCGACCAGCCGCTCGGGCCCGGGCAGGCAGACCGCGCCGGGGACCGGACGGGTGGTCGGCCGCAGTGACGTCCCGGCCGGGACGACCCAGCCGACGCCGGCCCGCCCGCCGCGCCCGGCCCGCGGCAGCGAGCGCAGGAAGCGGACCGCCTCGGCGGCGGGCAGCTCGGCGCGCAGCTCGAAGCCGGCGGCCACCACCTGGGTCTCGGCGAAGCCGCGCAGCCAGCGCTCCGGCAGCGGGACCTTCTTCTCGACCAGCGGGCCGTCGAAGGTGGTGACCTCCAGCGCGTCCGGCCCGACCGCGAGGTGCAGCGGGTCCGCGGGGCCGATCCTGGTCAGCGCCTCGCGCAGCGGGTTGTTGACGTCCACGTTGGTGGTGCCGTGGCCGATCTCGTCCCCGTCGAGCCCGGCCTGGAGCACGTCGAGCCGGGCGTAGACGCCGCAGCAGCCCGAGAAGGACTCGAAGCGCAGCCGGTCCCCGTTGGCGGTGACCACCGGGTCGAGCGAGGCGCGCAGCTGCGGCTGGTAGTAGCGCGCGGCGGCGACGTCCGCGACCGCGAGCAGGGCCGCGGCGGCCGGCGCCGGATCGGCCAGGAAGCCCGCGAAGAAGCGCGGGTTGGCGGCGGCGCCGAGCGGGGTGGCGCCGCCGGAGGTGGCCAGGTCGAGGCACCGGCCGTCGGCGCCGTCCAGGACGGCCGACGGGCGCAGATAGGCGTACGCGTGTGCGGATTGCGTCATGCCGAGCACGCTAGGTGAGGGCACTGACAATCCGTCGGGGCGGCACCGACCCCGCCTCAGGACGACACTGACCCCGCCTCGGCCCCGGCCTCGGACCGGCCTCCCGGGCCCTCGACCCGAGAATCGAACTGGAACGTGTTCTATGTCATCCGACGGCCATCGCGACGACGTTACCCAGGTCACACCGCGGCACGGTTGGCTTCTGCCACTATGGCCTCGTGACCGACCTGACCGAACCCCATGTCCGGGCCGAACGGCACGCCCGGCCGGCCGCCCCGTTCGCCGAGCTGCTGGAGATCGAGCAGCTGGACGAGAACACGTTCCGGGGCCACTGCCATGCCGGCGCCCCGATGCGGGCCTTCGGCGGCCATGTGGCCGCGCAGGCGCTCGTCGCCGCCGGGCGCACCTCCCGCAAGCAGCGCCCGGTGCACTCGCTGCACGGCTACTTCCTGCTGCCGGGCTCCCCGGAGCACCCGATCGACTACCTGGTCGAGCGGGTCCGCGACGGCGTGTCGTACACCACCCGCCGGGTGACGGCGCTCCAGGGGCGCAACGAGATCTTCACCCTCTCGGCGTCCTTCAAGCACCCCGAGCCGGCCCCCGACCGCCAGCGCGAGGTCCCTCCGCTGCCCCACCCCGAGTCGCTGCCGAACGCCGTCGCCCGGCTGCCCGAGGAGGTGCGCCGGGCGCTCGCCGCGGGCGGCGGCTTCCGCGACCTCGACGTGCGGTTCGTCCCGGCGGACGCCCCGGGACTGCCGCCGGCCGTTCCCGGTCTGCTCCAGCACTTCGTCTGGATGCGCACCGCCTCCCCGCTGCCGGACGGCGACCCGCTGCTGCACGCCGGCGCCCTCACCTACCTGTCCGACCTCACCCTGGCCTCCACCGCCGGGCTGAACGTGCAGCCGAACTTCTTCCAGCGCACCGAACCGCCCCGGCTGGTGATGGCCTCGCTGGACCACGCCATGTGGTTCCACCGCCCGTTCCGGGCCGACGAGTGGCTGCTGTTCGCCCAGCGCAGCCCGTCCTCCTCGGACGGCCGGGGCCTGGCGCTCGGCGAGTTCTACGACCTGGACGGCCGGCTGGTCGCCTCCGCCGTCCAGGAGGCGCTGATCCGCGACCCCTCGTGACGCCCTCGCGGCCCGGTGACCACCGCACGAACGGAAGGGGGCCGGACGGCGTCATACTCCTGAGCGGCCCCGGCCCGTATCATGGTGCGGGTGACCAAGGTTGACCTGTCACCACGGCCGGTGGAGGCGATGTCTCCGCGTCAGCTCGAACGCCGCGAAAACCTGATCGCGGCCGCGCTCGCCCTGGTGAACGAGATCGGCGTCGAGCGGATGCAGATGAAGCAGGTCTGCGAGCGGTCCGGAGTCGCCCTGGGGACGGCGTACCGCTACTTCTCCTCCAAGGACCACCTCCTGGCAGCGGCGATCGCCGAGTGGCATCGCCTGCTGCTGGCCGACCTGGTGGCGGAGCTGCGCGGGCCGAGAGCCGGACTGGGGGCCACCGACCGGGCGGTGCGGTTCGTCCGGGGCGGGATGCGGGCCTACCAGCGACAGCCCGAACTCGCCCGGCTACGGGTGGCCGTGGCCGCCTCCACCGACCCGTTCGCCAGCGAGGCGCTGCAGGGCATGGCCCGGGCCGACAGCACCGCCCTGCAAGCCGTGACGGCCGAGGTGCCGGCCGCCGCGAGCGACCTGGTGCGGCACATCGTCGCCCACGCCTGGCAGGGCGAGCTGACCGCCTGGGTGACCGGCCGCACCACCCTCGGGGACGCCCGGCGCCGCCTGGAGGACGTGGTGCGGCTGGTGCTGAACCCGTACGAGACGCGCTACCCGGCCCCGTACGAGGTCCAGTCCACCGGCTGAGCGCCCGTCGGCCCCGGACGATCGGCTCGGCTCAGGGCACCGGCGCGGCCCAGGGCACACGGCTCAGGACACCGACAGCGCTCAGACCACCGTCACGGGGTGGGCCACCACCGCTCCGAACAGGTAGCCCTCCCGGTTGAACACCGCCCGCTCGGGCTGGGTGTTGCCCCGGCGGTCCGTCGCGCGGGCGCGCAGCTCGTACCGGCCGGGCCGCTCGGGGCGCCAGTCGATGCCCCAGCGCGTCCAGCCGTCCGCCCGCGGCTCGTCGCGCAGGTCGGCGCGCCGCCACGTCCGGCCGCCGTCGGCGCTCACCTCGACCCGGCGCACCGCCGCCGCTCCGGACCACGAGCGCCCGTGCAGCCGGTGCCGGCGGCCCGCCGCCAGCCGCGCGCCCGCCGCCAGCTCGAACGCGCTCTTGACCACCTGGGTGGTGAGCGGCTCGCCACCGCCGGGCGGGTAGTCCGGGCCGAACATCCGGTAGAAGTCGGTGTTCCACGGCGAGTACAGCGGACGGTCGGCGACCTCCAGGCTGCCCACCCACTTGATCGAGGCGATGCCCACCCAGCCGGGCACCACCAGCCGGGCCGGCGCGCCGTGGTCCGGGGTCAGCGGCTCGCCGTTCATCTCGTACGCGAGCAGCACGTCGTCCAGCGCCTTGGCGATCGGCAGCGGGCGGCGCACCGGGCCGTAGTTGGTGCCGCCGACGACGTAGTCCGGGTCCAGGCCGACGGGCAGCACGTCCACCGCCGCACCGGTCAGCCCGGCGGCCCGCAACACCTCGGCCAGCCGGACGCCCCGCCAACTCGCCGAGCCGACGCCGCCCAGCGTCCACGGCGTGCCCGGGACGGGCTGGCCCTGCTGGCCGGCGTAGTAGCTGCGGCCGTTGCCGGCGCACTCGATCAGCGCGCTGATCCGGGTGGAGGGCAGCTCCCGCAGCTCCTCGAGGCCGAACTCGACCGGGTGCTCGGCCGTCGGGCCGCCGCGCAGGCCGCTGCCGAAGAGCCGCAGGCGCCAGGTGTCGGGGTCGATCAGCGGGGTGCTGGTGTGGTTGCGGACGAAGAACCGTTCCACCGGGACGTGGCGGCCGACGACGGCGTCGCCGTCGGCGTCGCGGAAGGCGTCCCAGCGCGTCTCGGCGTTGGTGCCGCGCGGCACGAACCACTCGGCGGGCAGCGGTTTGACGATCCCGGGCACGGACGAGGACGCGGCGGCGGGAGCAGGCGCGGGGCCGGGGGCGGGCGTGGCCCCCTCCTCGGCGGCCGCCGCCCGGCCCGGGGTGAGCGCCGGGACGGCCGGGACCGGCGCGGCGAGCACCCCGGCGGCGGTGGCCATCCGCAGCAGCGTCCGGCGCTCCACGCCGTCGGCGGGCGGCACACCGTCCCCGGCCGCACGCGCCGGGGCGTCGGGTGTCCGGGTCTCCTGTGCCCGGGTGTCCTGTGCCCTGGCGTCCCGTGCCGGGGTGTCCTGTGCCGGGGTGTCCTGTGCCGGGGTGTCCTGTGTCGGGGTTGCTTCGTTCGGAATGCGGACCTCGTTGTCCATGAACGGTGTTCCTTCCGTGTCAGCGTTGGAGGTTCGGCTGTGCGCGCGACCACGTCCGGGGCGTGAAGGCCGTCCTGGACGGGCCCCCGTTCCCCGGCCCGACCTTCTCACCGTCTGGACTCCTACCGTTCCGGCCCTCGGGGAAACCCCGGCCTGCGTCCGAACTCACCTGCGAACACCCGTAGATGGCCGATTCCGCTCCCGAACCGCCGGGCGTGGCAGCGGAGTTCACAGCGAGTCGAGGCCGCCCGGGAACACCCCGACGGGCGGCGGCGTTCGCCCGGTCATGCGCATCGGAGAACTCGCCCGCCTGACCGGGGTGTCCACCCGCCTGCTCCGCTACTACGAGGAGCAGGGCCTGCTCCGGCCGGGCCGGACGACGGCCGGCCACCGCGAGTACGGCGAGGAGGACACCGTCCGGGTGTGGCAGATCCGCAGCCTGCTCGCGGCCGGTCTGAGCACCCGGGTCATCGCCGAGCTGCTGCCCTGCGCCACCGGCCCCGTCCCCGTCCTGGAGGCCTGCCCGCAGCTGCTCGCCATCCTGCGCGACGAACTCGCCGACCTGGACTCCCGGATCGAGGACCTCACCCGCAACCGCCGCGCGCTCTCCCACTACATCACCACCGCACACGACTCCGGGCACGAGTCCGGGCACGGCTACGGCGAGGGGCGGGCGGCCTGACGGGACGTGAATCCCGACCCGGCGCGTCCCCGGCGCGCCGTCCCGCCACCGGCGGAGCGAACTGGACATAGTGCGACATACAGCTTGATTCCGAGCGTGCCGAGCCCGCCGAGTATGTCGAGAGGTCCATCCGATGAGCAGCCAGCCACCCCCGCCCGACCAGCCCGCGAAGGAGCCCGACGAACCCGCCGCGACCCTTCCGGCCGACCGGGCGGTGTTCGGCATCGGCGCGGTCCTGGTTCTGGCGGTGGTCGCCTGGGGCGTCTTCGCCGAGGACTCGCTCGGCCGCACCTCCGACACGGCGCTCGGCTGGGTGCTGCACAACTTCGGCTGGCTGTTCGTGGTGGCCGCCGACGTCTTCCTGGTGCTCAGCGTGCTGCTCGCGTTCAGCCGGTTCGGCCGGATCAGGCTCGGCCGCGACGACGACCGGCCGGAGTTCTCCAACCTCGCCTGGATCGCCATGATGTTCAGCGCCGGCATGGGCATCGGCCTGATGTTCTACGGCGTCGGCGAGCCGCTCCAGCTCTTCGCCACCCCGCAGCCCGGCTCCGGTCTGGCACCGCAGAGCGCGGCCGCCGCCCAGCAGGCCCTGGAGTTCTCACTCTTCCACTGGACCCTGCACCCGTGGGCGATCTACGCGGTCGGCGGCCTGGCCCTCGCCTACACCGCCTTCCGCAAGGGCCGGGGCAACCGGATCTCCGCCGCCTTCGTCCCGCTGATCGGGCAGCGCGGCGCGGACGGCTGGCCGGGGCGGACGATCGACCTGCTGGCCGTGTTCGCGACCGTCTTCGGCTCCGCGACCAGCCTCGGCCTCGGCGCGCTCCAGGTCGCCGACGGGCTCGGCTACATCTCCTCCGTCCGCAACACCCAGAACGCCCAGTTGGTCATCATCGGCTCGCTGACCGCCGCGTTCGTGGTCTCCGCGTTCTCCGGGGTGCACAAGGGCGTGAAGTGGCTCTCCACCGCGAACGTCGTCCTGGCCTCGCTGATCATGCTCTTCGTCTTCGTGTTCGGCCCGACGGTGTTCGCCCTCGACGCGATCCCCTCCTCGGTCGGCGGTTACCTCTCCGACCTGCTCGTGATGTCCACCCAGACCGGCGCCTTCACCGACGAGGCCTGGCTCGGCTCCTGGACGATCTTCTACTGGGCCTGGTGGCTGTCCTGGGCGCCCTTCGTCGGCACCTTCATCGCGCGGATCTCGCGCGGCCGCACCGTCCGACAGTTCCTGCTCGGCGTGCTGCTGGTGCCCAGCGGGGCGACGGTCATCTGGTTCTGCGTGATGGGCGGCACGGCGATCCGGCTGGTCACCACCGGTGCGGCCGACCTCGTCGCGACCATCCCGCAGGGCCCGGAGGCCTCGCTGTTCGAGATGCTGCGCTCGCTGCCGCTCGGCTCGGTGACCAGCGTGATCGCGGTGCTGCTGGTGATGACCTTCTTCATCACCAGCGCCGACTCCGCCTCGCTGGTGCTCGGCTCGCTCTCCAGCCGGGGCTCGCTGCACCCGCGCACCTGGCTGGTGGTGGTCTGGGGCGTGCTGATGGGCGGGGTCGCGGCGGCCCTGCTGCTGGCCGGCGGGCTCACCGCGCTCCAGAACGCGACGATCCTGGTCGCGCTGCCGTTCGTGGTGGTGATGCTGCTGCTGTGCGTCTCGCTGGTGAAGGAGCTCCGCGAGGACCCGGCCGCCGGCCCCTCCCGCCTCCACCCGCCGCACGGCCTGCGGGACGCCGTCCGCGAGGTCGTCGGCGAGCCGAACACACGCCGCTGACCAGCACATATGCCCCGCCCGGCGACGGGTGGGGCATATGCGGCCAACCGACGCCCAACCCCCGTCCGGACTTCACCCGCGCGTACCGACCGTTCACACCGCCCTGGAAACCTCCCTGTCATGAACGCCAGCCCTCAGGCGCCCTTCCAGGAACCGCGCTTCCCCCTGCCCCAACGGCACCGCCGGCTGCTCGCCGTCACCGCCGTCCTCGCCTCGATCGCCCTCGGCACCCTGGGCGTCGGCGCCACCGTGGAAACCGTCGAACACGGCCCCGTCACCAGCGCCTCCGCCAGCAAGTAGCAACCCGCCCCACCCGGCACCGCGGTCCCACACCGGACGCGGTGCTTCTTGCTTTCCGCCACCACCGAGCGGGCACCCCCGGCCGGTCACTGACGGGCGCGACGAGCGGGCCGGGACGGGATGGCGGCCGATACCGGGGACGGGGTGGAGGTCGGGCGCCGAGGCGTGACGGGCGGCCGGCAACCGGGACGGGGTGAAGATCGGGCGCCGGGGCGAAGCGGGCCGCCGGGGGGCGCAGGCCCCGCTACGCCCGCTGTTCGGTGCGGGGGCCGGGCGGGAGCGGGACGAACGGGCCGGGGCGGGAGTGGCGGCCGGTGCCGGGAGTGGGGTGGAGGTCGGGTGCCGGGGCGAAGCGGGCCGCCGGGGGGCGCAGGCGCCAGGCCGGGGGCCGGGTGGGGTGGGGGGTGGGGGCGATCAGGGCGAGGCGGTGGAGCAGGTCGAGGGCGTCACGTCGCAGAGCGGTGCGGTCGGCGAGGTAGCGGGCGGGGAGGCCGTACTCGTCCGCGATGTCGCCGAGGACTCCGTCTATCAGCGCGTCCGGGATCGCGACGTCGCCGGCCACCGTCTCGCCGGGCAGCGGGCGGACCTCCTCCACCAGGCGCTCGACCAGCAGCAGGGCGGCCTGGGCGAGGGTGCCGGCGCCGGGGAGGGCGAGGTCGGTGAGTTCGGCGGCCGGGTCGAGCAGGGCGACGCCCTCGGCCCGGAGTTCGGCCTCGAGGCCGAGGAACTCGGCGAGCGCCGCCGGGCCGCTGAGCCGGTGCTCGGTCAGCCAGGCGCGGTGGTCCTCGGGGAGGTCGGCGGCCAGGACGGCGGGCGTCTCGGCGAGCAGGCGGCGGACGGCGGTGGCGGGTTCGGCCTCGGCGGCGCGGCGGATCAGGTCGTCGGCGTCGTCGGCGAGGGCGGGCGGGCCGGCCGGGACGGCCCGGGCGAGTTCGCGGTCCACGGTCAGCACGAAGGAGTCGTCGGCCGGGTCGGCGGGCAGCTCGCCGAGCACCTGCCAGCCGGCCAGCGCGGCCAGCGCCATGTCGAGGTCGGCCGGTTCGGCGGCGAGTTCGGGTGCGGCGGCGCCCATCGCGTCGAGCAGCCGCCGGTGTCCCAGCTCCTCCGGGGCGTCGACCAACAGGGCCAGCGCGAGGGCGAGTTGGGCGTAACCGGCCGGGGTGAACGGCGCGCCGGTGACGGGGTGTTCGAGGCGGCGGGCGGCGTCGGCGCCGAGGCCGGCCTTGCAGAGCCGGGCGTGCCAGGGGCCGACCACGAGGCGGTAGCCGAGCAGGGTGTCGAAGCGCTCGGCGAGCCAGTCGCGGTGACGGCGGATCAGTGGGAAGCCGTCGGCGTGCGGGCCGGAGGCGGTGACCAGCGGATGGGCGAGCAACAGCCGGGCGGCGATCCGGCGTTCGGCCGCGGGGAGCTCCTCGCCGGAACGATCCTGCGCCGTCACTGTGAGCCGCGCCACCGGCGCGCCCTCGGGCCTGCGGTGCCGACCCGGCCTGCCCGGCTTGGCACCTGACCGGACGACGGGCAGTGCGGCGTCGTCGCGCCGGGCGCGGCGCAGGCCGCCGTCGGTGCGGTCCTCGCGAGGCCGGACGGGTGTGGCGCCGTGCGCGGTGGGGCCGTGCCACCAGCTGACGCCGGGCTCGGCGGCGGGTTCGGCGGCGCCGCCGAGGTGGCGCGCCGGGTAGAGGCCGAAGGAGGCGGCGCAGAGGTCGTCGGCGGTGCCGGGGGTGGCGGCGGCGAACCAGTGGGCCAGGCGCAGCAGTCCGGGGTCGGGCGAGAGCGTGACGTCGGCGGCGGGCCCGGCTTCGCGTACGGCGAGGACGGCGTCGGCGGTTCCCCGTCCTGCCCCGCCCGTGCGTCCGTCCGGCCTGCCGGCGGCCACCCGGGTGGCGCCGACCGCGTACTCCTGCTGATCCATGTCGGGGTCCAGACTAGACGGTGCCCGGGTCACCCGACGGCAGCAACCGCTCTCCTGAGGAACTCTCCGCAAGAGCCCTCGAAGCGGGCGCCCGCGCTCCGCTAACCGGCCGCCCCGTCATCCGCCGCGCCCGACGGGGGTTACGCACCGGTAACCGGCTCTTCCGCCGCCGCTCCGGCTCCTCTAGGGTCGGTCCGAAGCAGCAGATCACCGAGAGGCGCACGCATGACTGTCCGTACCACCAACCGCGTCGGCCTCGGAGCACGCCTGCGCTCGGCCACCGGCCTGCTGGGCGGCTTCGCGGCCACCTCGGCGGCACACCTGGGCGCGATCGCCTCCGGTGTCTCGGTGCTCCAGAACGCCACCAAGCCGGCCCTGATGCCACTGCTGGCCGCGCACAGCGTGACGGCGGCCGCGAAGGCCGGACGGGAGGCGCCGAAGCTGCTGGCGCCGGCGCTGCTGCTGAGCGCGGGCGGGGACGTGCTGCTCCAGCTGAAGAACGACCCCGCGTTCCTCGCGGGCATGGGCTCGTTCGCGGCGGCGCACGTCTGCTACGTGACGATGTTCGTCCAGCGCGGCGCGCTCAGTGACCGCCGCCGGGCCCTGGTGGTCGCGGCCGCGTACGCGACGGCCTGGGTGACCCTGGTCGGGCAGCTCTGGCCGGACCTCGGGGACCTGCGCGTGCCGGTGGCCGGCTACAGCCTGCTGCTGGCCTCGACGGCCGTCACCTCGGCCGGGCTGGGCTGGCGGACCGGGCTGGGCGGGGCGCTGTTCCTGCTCTCCGACACGCTGATCGCCACCCAGCTGGCGAAGTGGCGGGAGCTGCCGGGCCATCAGTTCTGGATCATGGCGACCTATGTGCTGGCCCAGTACCTGCTGGCGGACGGCACCCTCCGGCACCAGGAGCGGCTCCACCGCGAGGCCGGCGAGGGCGCCGGGCCGCAGACCGCCTGACCGCCTGACCGCCGGATCTCCTGACTGCCGGGTCGTCGGATCACCGGACAGCCGGGTCGCCGGATCACCGGACCGTCCGACCGTCCGACATGCCGCCGCGCCGCCGATCCTCAAGGGTTCCGGCGGCACGACACGGGGACGCGCCCTCGGGCGCGGGGCGAGGCCTCAGGCACCGCGCCTCCGCAGCAGCCAGAAGCCGCCGACGCCGCCCGCGACCAGCGCGAGGCCGCCGGCCAGTTCCGCCGGGTTCGCCGCGACCGAGCCGCCGAGGCCGGTCTGCACGGAGCCGTGCGGGGCGACCTGCCGGCTGTCGGCGCCGGACTGCCCGAGCGAGCCGGCCCACTCCCCCGCGGCCTCGCCCCACTCGCCGAGGCTCCTGTCGGGGCTGGTGGAGGTCACGGTGGTGGCGAAGGCCCCGCCGTCCGGGCAGGTGCCGTCGACCCTGCTGTCCCCGGCGTGCTGGTCGGCCAGCCGGGCGGAGCCGCTGTGCTTGCCGTCGGGGCCCAGGGTGAGGGTCGCCGGGCCGCCTTCGAAGGCGGCGGAGCGGGCGGTGATGGTCTTGGCGTCGGGCTTGTCCGACTTCTCGCAGGAGACCGTGACCGTCACGGTCTGGCCCGGTGCGGCCTGGGACGGGCTGACCGAGGCGGAGCCGTCCCTGGCGGATGCGAGGGGGGCCGTCAGGCCGGTCAGCACCGTCGCGCCGATCAGGGCGGCGGCGGCCGTACACATGGGGCGCATGCCGGAACCTCCGGGATTCTCGGGCGCGGCCGGGGACTCCCATGTCCACGTGGTCAATCAACCGCACCCGGTCATTCACCGACGGTAGGTACCCGCCTCACGCCCGGCCAGCGCTCACACCCGTTCGGGTTACGGCCCATGCCCCGCTGTGATGCCGGTCACGGCGCCGCCGTGCCCACTGCCGTGCCGCCCGCCGACCGGATCAGAGGTCGAGGTCCACCACGACGGGCGCGTGGTCCGAGGTGCCCTTGCCCTTGCGGGCCTCGCGGTCCACGTAGCTGTCGGTGACGGCGTCCGCGAAGGGCTTGTTGGCGTAGGTGAGGTCGATCCGCATGCCCCGGTTCTTGGGGAAGGCCAGCTGGCGGTAGTCCCAGTAGGTGTAGGGGCGGTCGTACTTGAGCGGGCGGGGCAGCACGTCCTGGAGGCCGATCTCGCCGAGGGCCGTGAGCGCGGCGCGCTCGACCGGGGTGACGTGGGTGAGGCCCTCGAAGGCGGCGGTGTCGAAGACGTCCTCGTCGGTCGGGGCGATGTTGAAGTCCCCGAGGACGGCGAACGGGCGGGAGCCGGCGGCGTCCTCGGCGGCGGCCTTGCGCAGCGCCTCCAGCCACTCCAGCTTGTACCGGTAGTGCGCGTGGCCGACCTCGCGGCCGTTGGGCACGTACACCGACCAGACCCGGACCGGGCCGCAGGTGGCGGCGACGGCGCGCGGCTCGACCTCGGGCAGCAGGGCGCCGTCGGCGAGGTAGCCGGGCTGGTCGGGCAGGCCGCGCACGACGTCCTCCAGGCCGAGCCGGGAGACGATCGCGACGCCGTTCCAGCGGCCGGTGCCGTGCGCGGCCGTCTCGTAGCCGAGCTCGCGGACCGCCTCGTACGGGAAGGCGTCGGCCGCGCACTTGAGTTCCTGGAGGCAGAGCACGTCGGGCTTGGCGCTCTCCAGCCACTCCAGGAGCTTGGGCAGCCGCGCGGTGACGGAGTTGATGTTCCAGGTGGCGATGCGGACGGTCACGGCGGGCGGCCTTCCCGGTGGTTCGGTGCGGACGGGTGTGCGACGGATGTGCGGACGGGCATGACGGACGGGGTGGGCCTCCCCTCCCGGGAGGCCCACCCCGAACATACCGCCCGGCACCGACAGGCCGGTCCGATCAGCGTGCGGGCCGGACCACCGCGGCCGAGCCGCCGCCGCGCCGCACCGGTTCCGCGGCGGCCACCCAGCGGCCGTCCGGCAGCCGTTCCACGCCGGTGGCGGCACCGATCTCACCGCCGTTGACGAAGCTGTGCCCGAGGCCCTCCAGCGCGGCCCGTTCGGGCAGGGCCAGGAAGCCTGGCTCGGCCTGGGTCGCGGCGCTGTTGCGCTGGCTGGCGCGCGGCGCGGCGATGGCCTGCTCCAGGCTCAGGCCCCGGTCGAGCCGCCCGAGCAGCACCTGGAGGGTGGTGGTGATGATGGTCGCGCCTCCCGGGCTGCCGGTGGCGAGCAGCGGCTCGCCGTCGCGCAGCACGATCGTCGGGGACATCGAGGAGCGCGGCCGCTTGCCCGGGCCCGGCAGGTTGGGGTCGGGGACGCCCGGGGCGAGCGGGGTGAAGTCGAAGTCGGTCAGCTCGTTGTTGAGCAGGAAGCCCCGGCCGGGGACGGTGATGCCGCTGCCGCCGGTCTGCTCGATGGTGAGCGTGTAGGAGACGATGTTGCCCCAGCGGTCGGCGACCGTCAGGTGGGTGGTGTTGGGGCCCTCGTACGGCTCGGGGACGGCCTGGCCGGTGTCGGCGCAGGGCGCGGGGTGGCTCGGGTCGCCGGGGGCGAGCGGGCTGGTGAGCGCGTGGTCCGGGCTGATCAGGCAGGCCCGGGCGGCGGCGTGGCGCTCGGAGAGCAGCTGCCTGGTGGGGACGTCGGTGAAGGCCGGGTCGCCGACCCACCGGTTGCGGTCGGCGAAGGAGATCCGGGAGGCCTCCAGGAAGTGGTGGTAGTACTGGGTGCTGCTGTAGGCGGAGACGTCGCCGCCGTCCTCCAGGATGTTGAGCGCCTCGCCGACGGTGGTGCCGCCGGAGCTGGACGGGGCCATCGCGTAGACGTCGTAGGCGCCGTGGGAGACGTGGGTGGGCGCCTGGTCGCGGACCCGGTAGTCGGCGAGGTCGGTGGTGTCGACCTTGCCGGGGCGGACGCCCCGGCCGGAGGCCGGGTCGACCGGCGGGTGCTGCACGGTGTCGGCGATGTCCCGGGCCAACTCGCCCTGGTAGAAGGCCTTGACGCCGTCCTTGGCGAGCAGCCGGTAGGTGGCGGCGAGGTCGGGGTTGCGCTGCACGCTGCCGGTCTCGGGGGGCTTGCCGTTCGGCAGGTAGAGCTTGGCGGTCGCCGGGAAGTCCTTGAACCGGGCGTAGTTGTCGGCGGTCTGGTTGCGGAAGGTGTCGTCCACGACGAAGCCGTTGTCGGCGATCCGCTCGGCCGGTTCGAGGTTCCGGGCGAGCGAGCGGGTGCCCCAGTGGCGCAGCGCGGCGTCCCAGGTGGCGGGGGTGCCGGGGACGCCGACGGACAGGCCGCTGGTGACGGCGTCGGCGAAGGCCAGGGGTTTGCCGTCCTCCAGGAAGAGGCCGCTGTCGGCGGTGCGGCCGGCGGTCTCGCGGCCGTCGATGGTGTGCACCCGGCCGGTGGCGTGGTCGTAGTAGACGAAGTACCCGCCGCCGCCGATGCCGGAGGAGTACGGCTCGGTGACCCCGAGGGCCGCGGCGGCGGCGACGGCCGCGTCCACCGCGTTGCCGCCGTTGCGCAGCACCTCGATGCCGGCGGCGGTGGCGTCGGCGTCGACGGTGGCCACCGCCCCGCCCCAGCCCACCGCCTCCGGCACCTTCGACGGCGGGGCCGCGGCGCCGGCCGGTCCGACGCCGGACCAGACCAGTGCGGTGGTGAGTAACAGAGACGGCGCGAGACGGGCCAGAGCTCTCATGCGAGTCCTCCTGAGTCGACGTCAACTCATCAGTTGTTCCACAGGAGGCATGATCCGACAACCACACCGCGCCGATATCAATGGGTAGTTGACGGGTCGGCGGGGCGGATCCGGTGGAAGCGGAACGGCAACAGCCGACAGGTTTCAGATGACAGAAAACGAAATCTGTCATCTGAAATCTGTCGGCTGTTTGTTGTCAGCTGTCAGCTGTCGGCCGTTCGTCGTCAGCCGTCCGGCGTCAGCTGTCCGCCGTCCGCCGTCAGCGGCTCCCCGCTACAGCGCGCTGCGCTCCACCCGCCGCCGCTTGATCGTGCGGAAGCGCCGCGCCACCTGCCGGGCCAGGTCGGCCGCGCCGACCAGGCCGGCCTCGTTGCCGAGGGCGGCGTGCACGATGGCGGCCTCCGGGCGGAAGCCCCGTCCGGTGAGGGTGCGGCGGAAGGTGTCCCGGGCGGGGCCGAGCAGCAGGTCGCCCGCCTCGGAGACCCCGCCGCCGATCACGAAGCGGCCCGGGTCCAGCGCGGCGGCCAGGTTGGCGATGCCGACGCCGAGCCAGGTGCCGACCTCGTAGAGCAGCTCGGTCGCGGTCGCGTCGCCGTCCTGGGCGGCCTCGGTGACCAGCGGCCCGGTGATGCCCTCGACCGTGCCGCCGGCCCGGGCCAGCAGCGGCTGCACCACCGGCGACTCCTCGGCGACCAGTTCGCGCGCGTCGCGCACCAGCGCGTTGCCGGAGGAGTACTGCTCCCAGCAGCCCCGGTTGCCGCACGGGCAGCGGTGGCCGCCGGGCAGCACCTGCATGTGCCCGAACTCGCCCGCCAGGCCGTACTTGCCGCGGTCCACGTAGCCGTCCCGGACCACCGCGCCGCCGATGCCGGTGCCCAGGGTCAGCATCACCATGTGGTCCTCGCCGCGGCCGGCGCCGAAGCGCCACTCGGCCCAGGCGGCCGCGTTGGCGTCGTTCTCCACGATCACCGGGAACCGCAGCCGCTCGCTGAGCGCCTCCTGGAGCGGCTCGTTGCGCCAGTTGAGGTGCGGGGCGAACAGCACCTTGGAGCGGTCGGCGTCGACCCAGCCGGCCGCGCCGATGCCGACGGCGTGGACGTCGTGCCGGTCGGCGAGCTGGAGCACCAGGTCGACGATGACGTCCTCGACGACCTTGGGGCTCTTGCTCTTGTGCGGCGTGTCCGTGCGCAGCTTCTCCAGCACCTTGCCCTCGCCGTCCACCACCCCGGCGACCACCTTGGTGCCGCCGATGTCGACGCCGATGGTGGGCAGGCGCAGTATCCCGGCGGGCAGGGCGCGGCGGCGGCGCTCGGCGCGCGGGCCGAGGCCGAGCAGGGTGGGCAGGACGGGCGGCCGGGTGCTGCCTTGGGAGCTGGTCACAGCTGCGGACGCTCCTCACGGGGGTCGGACGGATCGGAGCCGGAATCTCCGGAGTCGGAAGGGCCGGTGGCGAACGGACTGGAGACGGACGGACCGGAGACGGACGGCCTGGCCAGCTCGTGCGAGAGCTCCGCAAGGTCGGAGCCGCCGGCCATCTCGGTGGTGAGCTGTTCGAGGCTGATCTCGGCTCGCGGGTGGCTGCCCGCCATCCGCCCCCGCTTGAGCAGCGTGAAGTGGTCGCCGACCAGGTACGCGTGGTGCGGGTTGTGGGTGATCAGCACGACCCCGAGTCCGGCGTCGCGGGCGGCGGTGACGTACTTGAGCACCACCCCGGACTGCTTGACGCCGAGCGCGGCGGTGGGCTCGTCCAGGATCAGCGCCCTGGCGCCGAAGTGCACCGCGCGGGCGATCGCCACGCACTGGCGCTGTCCGCCGGAGAGGGTGCCGATCGGCCGGTCGACGTCGTGCAGGTCGATGCCCATCCTGGCGAGCGCCTCGCGGGTGGTGGCGCGCATCCCGTCGGCGTCCAGCCGCAGGCCGCCCCAGCGGCGCATGCCCTGCTCGGAGCCGAGGAAGAAGTTGCGCCAGACCGGCATCAGCGGGACGACCGCGAGGTCCTGGTAGACCGTGGCGATGCCGCGGTCCAGGGCCTGGCGCGGGGAGTCGAAGCGGACCTCCTCGCCGCCGACGGTCAGGGTGCCCTCGTCGTGCTGGTGCAGCCCCGCGATGATCTTGATCAGGGTGGACTTGCCGGCCCCGTTGTCACCGAGCACGCAGCTGATCTCGCCGGCCCGCAGGGTCAGCGAGACGTCCTGCAGCGCCCGGACGGTGCCGTAGCTCTTGCCCACGCCGTCCAGGGAGAGCAGCTCGTCCCCGGCGGAGACCGTGGAGGCCGCCGAAACGTCCTTGCTCATCGCGGCCCCCGCTCGGCCCGGCGCTTGACGTAGGCGTTCAGCAGCGCGGCCAGCAGCAGCATCGCGCCGAGGAAGAACTTGAACCAGTCCGGGTTCCACTGGGCGTAGATGATCCCCTTGCTGGCCATGCCGAAGATCAGCGCACCGAGCGCGGAGCCGACCACCGAGCCGTAGCCGCCGGTGATCAGGCAGCCGCCGATGACGGCCGCGACGATGTAGATCAGCTCGTTGCCGACGCCCTCGCCGGACTGCACGGTGTCGAAGGAGAACAGCAGGTGCTGGCCGAGCACCCAGGCGCCGAAGCCGACGCCCAGGTAGAGCAGGGTCTTCGTCCGGGCGACCGGCACGCCGACCGCGCGGGCCGCGTCCGCGTCGCCGCCGACCGCGAAGATCCAGTTGCCGAAGCGGGTGCGCAGCAGCACCCAGCTGCCGACCAGGAGCAGGCCGAGCCACCACCAGACGGTGGCCTTGATCGCCAGTCCGCCGATGGTGACCTCGGAGGCGAACAGCCACCGGCAGGAGGCGAAGCCCTCCATGTCGGCGATCGACTTGGTGGAGACGGTGCCGGAGATCGCCTTGGTGACGCCCAGGTTGGCGCCGGTCAGCATCAGGAAGGTGCCGAGCGTGACGATGAAGCTGGGCAGCCTGGTGCGGCCGAGCATCCAGCCGTTGAACCAGCCGATGGCCAGCGTGGTCGCCAGCGAGACCAGCACGCCGACCCAGGTCACCGCGGTGAACTGGTACGAGACCATCGACGAGGTCAGCGCGGCGGTGGTGACCAGCACGCCGGCCGAGAGGTCGAACTCGCCGCCGATCATCAGCAGCGAGACCGGCACGGCCATGATCCCGATGGTGGAGGCGGCGTACAGCACGGTGCCCATCGAGGAGACCCGTAGGAAGGGTTCGGCGACGGCGGCGAAGACCGCGAAGACCGCGACGGCGGCGATCAGCGAGCCGAGCTCGGGGCGGGCGAGGAGCCGCCGCAGGGCCGCCGGACGGTCGTCGAGCAGGCCGTCCCTGGCGAGGAGGTCGGGGGTGCTCACCTGGTCCCCCTCGCGACGTACTCGGCGAGCGCGTCGGCGTTGTCCTTGGTCAGGATCTGCGGGCCGGTCTCGACGGGCTTGCCGCCGCCGAGCATGTTCAGGTTGTACTTGTACAGCCAGATCAGGTCGACGCCCGTGTAGCCCTGGAGGTAGGGCTGCTGGTCGACGGCGAAGCCGACGCTGCCGGACTTCAGCCCGGACACCACCTGGGTGCCCAGGTCGAAGGTGTCCAGCTCGACGCCGCGGTGGGCGTCCTGGATGGCCTGGAGGCCGGTGGCGGCCATCGGGCCGGAGAGGGTGAGCACGGTGTCGATGGACGGGTCGGCCTGGAGCTTGGCGGAGATCGCGGCGCGGGCGTCGGGCATGTCGACGCCGTTGACGTAGAGCACCTGGAACGTTCCGCCGGCCTTGGACTGGGCGCCGGAGCAGCGCTGCTCCTGGCCGACGTTGCCCTGCTCGTGGATCACGCAGAGGGTGTTCTTGCGGCCGCGCGAGGCCAGCTCGGCGCCGGCCGCCTGGCCGGCGGTGGACTCGTCCTGGCCGACGTGGGTCAGCGCGCCGAACTTCTGCGAGAACTCCTGACCGGAGTTGATCGTGATCACGGGGATGCCGGCGGCCTTGGCCTTGCCGAGGACGTCGGCCATGGCGTCGCCCTTGGCGAGGGTGACCAGCAGGCCGTCGACCTTCTGGTCGATGGCGGCCTGGACGAGCTGGACCTGGTTCTGGGTCTGCGCGTCGTTGGAGTACAGGAAGGTGATGTTGTCCTTGGCGGCGGCCTGCTCGGCGCCCTTGCGCACAGTGTCCCAGAAGGCGTCGCCGGCTCCGGCGTGGGTCACCATGGCGACCTTCCAGCGCGGGGTGGTGACGGCGCTGCCGCCGGTGGCCGCGGCCTTGGCGCGGGCCTCCTCGGCGCGTCTGCCTCCGGTACTGCTGCAACCGGCCGCGGTGACCGCGAGTGCCAGAACGGCGCACACGGGCCAGAAGCGGCGGGACGGGCGAAAGCGGGTGATGCTCATCCCCATAGTCTCCCTGCCCGGGCCGCGCGCGATCGCACCGCCTCGCCCGGCAGCTCGAACGGCCTGGGAGGTATGGTGCCCCGGGGGACCTTTCCTGGTAGTTCGCTGAGCACCTGGTCCGGACGGCGTCCGTTCGGGTGGCAGACTTAGGCGCCGATCCGAAGGGGGTTCATCACGAGAACGTGATGTTCCTCTCAGGTTCCGCACAGATTCGGACGGCAACCGATCATCGGTCCATCGCCGTCTGATGCCATTGACGTGCGTCCGGGCGAGTGGGGCCCGGGCGGCGTGCGACCCGGATACGAGAATCGATGGAACTGACAGGTACGCCATTCTTCCTCCTCACCGTCATCCTGGTGCCGGTCTCCATCGCGGTGGCGCTGCTGTTCTGGGGGAAGGTCGGCGGCCCCGAGCCGGTGCGGTACCTCACTCGGATCGTCATGATCATGTTCTGCCAGGTCACGGCCGTCCTGATGGTCTTCGTGATGGTCAACAACGCCAACCTGATCTACGGCAACTGGGACGACCTGCTCGGCACCGGCAACCACGTCCGCGCGGTGCCCGTGGTGACCCCGGTCGACCCGGCCGCGGCCGCACCGGGCCAGAGCGCCGCCGACGCCGCCAAGGAGCCGCCGAAGGTCAAGCAGAGCTTCGGCGGCGTCGACGACCCGGCGGTACCGAAGGACGTGCAGCGGACCGAGCTCAAGGGCCAGGTCTCCGGCGTCGACGGCGAGGTGCTGGTCTGGCTGCCGCCGCAGTACAACGACCCGGCGTTCAAGGACAAGAAGTTCCCCGTGGTCGAGCTGATCCCCGGCTACCCCGGCTCCTCCTCCACCTGGTACGGCACCCTCAAGGTCTCCGACCAGCTCAAGCCGCTGATGCAGCAGGGCAAGGTCGCCCCGTTCATCCTGGTCTCGCCCCGCACGAAGCTGCTGAACAACCAGGACGCGGGCTGCACCGACATCCCCGGCAAGATCAACGCCGACGCCTGGATCACCCGCGACGTCCCGCAGATGGTGCTGGACAACTTCCGCGCCGACCCGTCCGCGGACCGGTGGGCGATCGCCGGCTACTCGGCCGGCGCCCACTGCGCGGCCAAGCTGTCGCTGGCCCACCCCAACCGGTACCGGGCCGCCATCGCGATGTCCGGCTACAACGACCCGGCCCAGGAGCCGGACTCCCTGGTCGGCAAGGACGCCAAGCTGCGCGAGGCCAACAACCCGGTCAACATCCTGAAGACCGCCGCGCAGCCGCCGAAGGTCGCCCTGCTGGTCAGCGGCTCCAAGGGGGACGGCTTCGAGGACGGCGAGGCGATCCGCACCGCGGCCAAGGCCCCGACCACCGTCCAGGTCGAGGAGGGCTCCGGCCCGCACACCACCGAGCAGTGGAAGAAGATGGTCCCGTCCGCCTTCCAGTGGCTGACCTCCGTCATCCCGGTACAGTGACCGACCGGCAGTAGCGAACCGTACGGGCAGGGCCCGGGGGGGGGGGGGGGGGGGCGGGGGCGGGGGGGGGGGGGGGGGGGGGGGGGGGGGGGGGGCGGGCGGCGCCCCCGCAGGAAGGCCACCACCCCCCACCACCAC